>NC_011666.1:1563750-1927500 GCF_000021745.1 Methylocella silvestris BL2 | reverse complement strand
AACAGCGGAATTCGTATCGCCGCCGCCGACATTGCCGGGCGGACGCTGAATGAAATCCTGGCCGCCAAAGGGTTTTTGCGCGAGACGCCGGAGCTGATCGCGGCTTTCGATCAGGCGGCGGAGCGCTACTTCGAATGGCGTCAGTGCTATGGCGCGCAGTTCCTCGGCCGCGGAACGGGCTTTCACGCCGAAGATCCCAACGCCTCCCATCGCGATACGGACTGGTCGCGCAAGGACATCGTCGTGCTCTCGACGGGCGGAGGCTCGGCGCGCCTCGTCAATGACGAGGAAGTGCTCTCCGCGCGCAGCCTGACGCTTGAGGCGCCGGGCGACATCCTCGCCCATTTCGCGCGCAAGGCGTCGAAAAGCAATCAATTCGCCGCCGAGGACGAGATCAACGAATTGCGCGAGAAAATGCCCGCCGGTCTCTTCACCCGCCTGCCGGTGCATCCCTACATTTTGATGTTCCATCTCGACCTGCATCACCATCTGTGGGTGCATGTCGATGAAATGTCGCTCTATCGCTATCAGCCGGAATTGAAGAACAAACTGGTGCTGCCGCCGGAGCAGACGGATCTCATCGACATCCTCACCGCCGAAATGGACGTTCTGATGGACGATATCGTCGAGGGCAAATCGGGCGGCACGACCGTGCTTTGCGCCGGGCCGCCCGGCGTCGGCAAGACTCTCACCGCCGAGGTCTATTCGGAAATCATCCAACGCCCGCTCTACCGCGTGCATTCGGGACAACTTGGCCTCAACGTCACGACGATGGAGACGGCGCTCAAGGACATTTTGACCCGCGCGCAGCGTTGGGGCGCGGTGATGCTGATCGATGAAGCCGACGTCTACATCAAGCGGCGTGACGACAACATCGCCATGAACGCGGTCGTCGGCGTCTTTCTGCGCGTGCTCGAATATTTCAATGGCCTGTTGTTTCTGACCACCAACAGGGTTGACGATATCGATGAGGCGATCGTGTCACGCTGCATTGCGCTCATCAAATATTATCCGCCGGACGATGACGCCAAGCGCCGCATCTGGCGCGTCATGGCCGAACAATTTGCGCTCAAAATCTCGGACACGCTGATCGACGATTTAGTCGGAGCCTATCCCGCCGCCTCGGGACGCGACATCAAGGGCCTCGCCAAGCTGGCCGCCAAATATTGCCATCAGAAAAAAACCGCGCCGGACATCCATGTCTTTCAGCGCTGCGCGGTGTTTAGAGGGCTGGATTCGGTCCGCGCGGTGGCGTTTGCCTCGTCGTGACGGGCCCAAGCTTTTCGCGACGGGAAGCGTAATCTCTTGATGGGCTTTCGTCCCATCATCCAGCGCTAGCGGCCGAGACTGGAAATATAATCGCCAACCAATGCGCGCGCCTCCCCGAGCACGTCGGCTGTCTCCTTCAAATCTTCCCTGACCAGCGCTGGCAGGGATTTCAGGACATGCAGAAGCAATGTCGCTGCGGCCTCGCCTTTGGCCGACGGCAGGGGTCCTGCGGACGCCGTGAGGATCGCGACGATCCTTCCCCTTACGGCGGCGCCGAAGGTTGAGCGCATCTCGGCCGCGGCGTTGCTGCGGGCGTTGATGAGCGCGATCGCCGCAGCGCGCTCGGCTCGCAGGCCAAGCATGACGTCGATGAGAGCGCCGGCGAGCGCCGCAGGTGAGAGCCGGCCCGCCTCGGCTTCGATTTCATCGAGAGCATTCAGAAAATGGGCGCCGTAACCGATGACGAACGCGTCGGCCAGCGCTTCCTTGGTCGGGAAGAACCTGTAGAGCGAGCCGATGGCCGTGTCGGCCTGCGCGGCGATCTCTGTCATGGTCGCTAAATCATAGCCTTTTTCAGCGAACACGATGGCCGCTGCGTCCATGATTGCGGCGACGCGATCCCTGCCGCGCTGCCGTTTCGGCGCCACCGGGGCGGCGGTTGACTTTTGCGAGGACATCCTCAACTATCCAATATGCGAATATTCCCTCGCATATCACGCCGCCCGTCTCAGGTCATCCACCCGTTCATTCTGCCGGGCGGACGCCCAGCCGCAAAGGTTTCTCGATGATCGCTCTCGATCCCCGCTTCGCTGCCCTCGTCCTGATCGATCTTCAGGCCGGTATTGTCAGCCGCCAGCTCGCCCCGCGCGGCGGCCCTGACGTCGTGAACGCCGGTAGAATGCTTGCCGAGCGTTTTCGGGCGGCCAGATCGCCCGTCGTCCTGGTCCGGGCGGCGTTCGCGGCCGATTTCGCGGATGCGCCGCCCGGCCTGGTCGACGAGCCGATGCCGCGGCCGGAAGGCGGTTTTCCGCCGGACTGGACGTCGCTTGCGGACGGGCTTGCCGAGCCGACCGACATCCTCATCACCAAGCGGCAATGGGGCGCGTTTTATGGCACGGAGCTCGATCTGCAGCTTCGGCGCCGGGGCGTCCGCACGCTGGTCATTGGCGGCGTGGCGACGAATTTCGGCGTGGAATCCACCGTCCGCCAAGCGTGGGAATATGGCTATGACGTCTGTGTGGCGGAGGACGCTTGCGCCAGCGTTTCCGCCGAACTTCATGATGTCGCGATCCGGCATATTTTTCCGCGCGCCGCGCGCGTCGTGCAGGCGGCCGACATCGCCTTCGCCGCCTGAGATGGCGAACTCATCGCCGTCGCCGCGTCGGGTTTCGCTGGCGTCCCGGTCCGCCGGGGCGCAATGGGCGATTCTGATTGGGCTATCTGCGGCGCTCGTGGTGGGGCTGGAAGCGCTTCATCTGCCGGCTGCGCTGTTGCTCGGGCCGATGCTGGCGGCGATTCTTCTTACCGTAGCTGAGGGCGGCGTTCGCGCGCCGCAATCGGCCTTTGTTTCCGCGCAGGCTGTCGTCGGCTGCATGATCGCCGGGAGTCTTCCGCTGTCCATCGGCGGCGAGATGCTCCGCAATTGGCCGCTGTTCCTCGGCGGCGTTGTTTCGGTCGTCGTTGCGGCCAACGGTCTCGGCTGGCTGCTCGCGCGCTGGCGCGTTCTTCCCGGCGCCGCCGCCATCTGGGGGTCTGCGCCCGGCGCCGCCTCGGCGATGATCCTGATGGCCGAAGCTTACGGCGCCGATATGCGTCTTGTCGCCTTCATGCAATATTTGCGCGTCGTCTGCGTCGCCATCGTCGCCTCGCTTGTCTCGCGGCTCTGGGTTGCGGGACCGCTCGATCACCATCCCGCCATTGTGTGGTTCCCGGCGGTGCCGTGGACCTCCTTCGCCGAAACGCTCGCAGTGGCGGCCCTCGGCGCTTTGGCCGGCAAGCGCTTGCACATTCCTGCCGGTCCGCTGCTGCTGCCGTTGGCGATCGGCGTCACTCTGCAATCGGGCGGCTGGATGACGATTTTTCTGCCGCCATGGTTGCTGGCTGCGTGCTATTGCGTCGTCGGCTGGAGCGTTGGTCTGCGCTTCACGCCCGCGATTATCGCCTATGCGGCGCGCGCGCTGCCGCGAGTCCTCGTCTCCATTCTCGCTTTGATCGCCATCTGCGGCGGGTTTGCCGCAATTCTGGCGACTGTCGGAGGGATCGATCCATTGACAGCCTATCTGGCCACCAGTCCCGGCGGCGGGGATTCGATTGCAATCATTGCGGCGTCGAGCAAGGTCGATGTTCCATTCGTCATGGCGATGCAGATGGCGCGGATTCTGGTCGTGCTGCTCTTCGGGCCAGCGATCGCCCGGTTTGTCGCGAAGCGAAGCGGCGCGGGCGCGAAGACATCCTGAAAACTACACTTCGTCCGCTTGATTTCGCATCCAGAAGGCGAGTTTTGTCAGCGCGGCGTCGATGTCGGCGCGAAGGTCCGGCGCCTCGATCGTCTCCTCAAGCGCGCCGCGCATGCAAAAGAGCCATGCGTCGCGCTCCGGGGCGCCGATCGGAAAGGAAAGATGCCGCTCGCGGAGCCGTGGCTGGCCGCGTTCCGCCGTATAGAGTTTCGGGCCGCCCATCCATTCCAGCAAATATCTTTTCAACAATTGCCGGGTCGGGCCGAGATCCTCGCCATGCATGGCGCGAAGCGCTTTGGCGGAAGGCTCGTTGTCCATGCGCCGGTAGAAGGCTTCGACAAGCCGGTCGACCGCGATCGCGCCGCCGATGCGCGCGAACATCGGCTCCGTCGCCTCCGCTTGGCCCGCCAGCATCATCTTTATTCGTCCATGCTGGGCAACAAAATGACTTCCGCCGGCGCGCCCGGTCCCTGATCGGCGACGAAATCGACGCCGGCGACGAGCGATAGGCCGCCGCCATTGTCCATCAGCACCACGGCGTCCTTCGGCAATTTGGCGAGCTCTTCGAGCAATTCGGCGACCGTCACGCGGCTCTCCTTGTGAGACTGGCGGACTTCAGGCCGCGGGCGCGTCGGACGAGGCTTGATCGAACGAGACGTAAACCGGCTCCTCGTCCAGCATGGTGATTGCGGCCCGGCGCAACACGCCGTCATCGTCATAGTCGTAGCAGTGGACGAGCTCGATCTCGCCGTAAACGAGCTTTTCGAAGCGGATCAGCCGCTCCCGCGCGTCGAACCAGGCGCGGATATAGGTGTTGCGATTGGCCAGCGCTTCGGGGTCGAGTGGGCTGACGAGATTGATCGGCAGTTTGACGCCGCTGTAGGACAAGAAGTACCGGCAATCCTGTTTCGTCTGGGGCGTCATTGCAAAGCTCGTCAGAAGGAAGGAAGAGGTTCGTCTTGCACAGGCCGCGCCTCTCAGCGGGAAGGACGCCGGTCAATCCAGGGCGGGCGCCTTGGCTTTCGCCGCTTCGCGGCGGCAGGTCTCGAGATCGGCGTCGGCAGTTTTGGGTCCGAGGCCGATCCATGCGTCGACATGGGCCGGGTCGAAGCCGACGGAGCGGGCGCCGTCAGCCTCCATCAGCGGACGGCGGATCAGCAGCGGTTCGGCGAGCATCAGCGCGATGGCCGCGCCGGCGTCGAGACCCTGCGGGTTGACTTCGCCGGATTTGACGCGCGGCGCCGCCTTGTTGAACCATTCCGCAACCGGCTTGTCGCCAAAGAAGCCGAGAAGCCGTTCGGAGGTCCATGGCTCCGTCAACAGATTGCGCACGCTGAGGCTATGGCCGGCGTCCTCGAGCAGGCGTTTTTGCTTCGTGTTATTGGCGCAGCCGGGCTTTTCATAAAAAATGACGTTCGTCATGCAAAACCCTCCGCCGCGCGCTTTTCTGACGCCGAGATGTCCGCTACCGGACAAATCAGACAAAATCGCCGTTCGTTGGGACGCTCAGAATGTTTTGCATCCCCTTACGCCTGGAACAGCAAGTTCTGTTCCGTCGTCCTGGGGGTTACTGCGTCCGGGCGGCGAGGGGCCCCGCCGCCGCCCGGACCGACTTCGACACCAGCAGGCCTTAATTGGTCGCTGGCGACTTGTGCATGATGACCGCGTCGTTGAGACGGACGATCTCCACCGCCTCAGCCGCGAAGCCGAGCTCATGCGGGGTCGAGAGCACGACGCTCTGCCCCGGCGCGAGCGTGGTTTCGAACCGGACCGGCAACGTATGCTCGCCCTCGGGAGCGATCGTGGCGACGACATGGAAGGCGCCGTTCTCAACCGTATAATAGGCCGTGCCCGAGAGGTCCCCGAGGTCGATGGCGTGGCCGCGCATGGGGGCCACTTCGGCGGCCTGCGCTGAGCCGATGACGGTCAGCGCCGCAGCCGCCGCGAGAAGGATATTACGAATTTTCATGATCAACTCCATTGCTTGGCGTTATCGCCGTTGCAGCAGAGATGATCCTCGTGCCATCATTAGTCAAACCGATGAGCTGCATGATAGTCATTGATAAAAATAATCTTGCTGGGATCGACCTCAATTTGCTGGTGGCGCTCGACGCGCTGCTGACCGAGCGCAGCGTCACTCGCGCAGCGGCGCGGATTGGCCTGAAGCAGTCGGCGATGAGCCATAATCTGTCGCGTCTTCGCGCGCTGTTTTCGGACGAGCTCATGACCCGCAGCCCGCATGGCATGCGGCTCACGCCACGCGCCCTCAGCCTGATCGAGCCTTTGCGCGCGGCGCTCGATCAGATCGAGGCTTTGGTCATTCGCAATGAGGTCTTCAATCCGGCGACGTCGGAGCGGATTTTCCGGCTCGGGCTGCCGGACAGCACCGAAGCCTTGCGCGCGCCGACGCTGCTGGCGCATCTCTGCGAGGTTGCGCCGCATGTGCGGCTTCGTCTCTTTTCGATCGATTCCCTGAAGGTGCTCGACGATCTCGACGCGGATCGGCTCGACCTCGCCATCGGTTTTGGAACCTTTGTGGACGGACAGGTCCATCACAAACGGCGGCTATTGGCGACGGACAGCTATCTTTGCATGTTTAACGCCGAGCGGATCGGGCTGCAGCCGCCGATCTCGCTTGAGGATTATGTCCGCCTGCCGCATGTGCTGACGAGCCTGCGCAAGGGCGAGCGCGGCGTCGTCGACGACGCTCTTGAGGCGCTTGGCCTCCATCGCATGGTCGCGCTGACGACGCCGCGCTTCGCCGCCGTGCCCTTTCTTGTGCGCGGGGCGCCGGTCATCACCACCATGCATGCGCGGCTGGCGCGCTATTTCGCCGCGCTGCTCGGCCTCAGCCTCAGCCCGCCTCCGGTGGATTTGCCCGAAGTGACGATCTCCCTGCTCTGGCACGCCTCCTATGATCGCGATCCGGCGCATGTCTGGCTGCGCGGCGTGGTGACGAAGCTTTTCGCCACGCCCGATCAATTTGCGGGGCCGGCTCGGCGCGCGTCGGCATGACGATTTCGCGGCTGCGGCGTCGACGCTATTGTGGCGGCGCATCGCAACGGAGAAGCCGACGTGGAGCATGAAATTACGGATGGGCGGCTGCGCGCCGTCATCAAGGCGGCTGGCGCCGAGCTGACCTCGCTGACCGACGCGGAGCGAACCGAATATATCTGGCAGGCTGGCCCTGCCTGGCCGCGTCATGCGCCGGTGCTGTTTCCGATCGTCGGACGGCTGAACGACGATCTGCTCAATCATGGCGGCAAGAGCTACCGCATGACGCAGCATGGCTTTGCGCGCGACCGCGCCTTCAGCTGGATCGAGCGCGGCGCCGACAGTTGCAGCCTCCAGCTTGTCGATGACGAAGAGACGCGCGCGAAATATCCGTTTCCGTTTCGGCTCGAGCTGTCCTATCGGCTGGCCGCGGGCGTGCTTCACGTGGGTTTTGCCGTCGTCAATACCGGCGCGGAAACTCTGCCGGCCTCTTTCGGCGCGCATCCGGCGTTCAACTGGCCGCTGAGGCCGGACATCGCTCAAGAGGATTACGCGCTGATTTTTTCGCAGGAAGAGCCCGCGCCGATCCGGCGGCTTGCCGGCGGCCTGATGACGCCGGACGAATTTGCGACGCCGATCGAGGGAAAGCGCTTGGCGTTGCGTGAAAATCTGTTCGAGGCGGACGCGATCATCCTTGATCGCGTCGCGAGCCGGTCGGTGCGCTTCGCCGCGCCGCAGGGGCCAGGCGTTGAGGTCGAATGGGACGGCTTTCGCGAACTCGGGATCTGGATGAAGCCGGGCGCGCGGTTTTTGTGCGTCGAGCCCTGGCTCGGCGCGGCGAGCCCGATCGGCTTCGAAGGCCCCTTCGAGACCAAGCCCGGCCTCGCGCTGATCGCTCCGGGCGAGACGCGCTCGGCTGAAATGCGCATCAGAGCAATTTAAGCGCGGGCGGCGAGCCGTTGGCGAGCTTTGCGACATTCCGCGACGCGTAACGCGGTTTGACGATGCTTAAGCAGGCGTGAAATGCAGCGCCTTGACTTCCCTGACGCCGGGCGCCGCGCGGATGTCGGCGAGGACCTCATCGGGCACCGCGCCGTCGACCGCGATAAGCGCGACCGCCGAGCCGCCTTCGCGGTCGCGGCCGAGGGCAAAGGTCGCGATATTCAGCCCTGCCGCGCCGAGAATGCTGGTGAAGCGGCCGACGAAGCCCGGCTTGTCGTCATTGCTGACATAGATCATCACGGGCGCGACGACCGCGTCGACCTCGATGCCATTGACCGAAATAATGCGCGGCTTGCCGGCGTGGAACACCGTGCCGCTGATGCGGCGCTCATGCGTCTCGGTCTCGACGATCAGCGTGATCAGCGACTCATAATCGCCGTCGGAGGCGCGGATGACTTCATCGACCACGACGCCGCGCTCCTTGGCGACGGCTGGCGCGGAAACGACGCTGACGTCGGCGAGCAGCGGGCGCAAGAGACCGGCGACGACGGAGGCGGTCAGCGCCTTTGTCTTCAATTGCGCGACGGCGCCCTCATAGATGATCGTGACCTTCTTGACGCCGCTGTCGACCGTCTGGCCGCCAAAAGAGCCGAGGTGGTCGGCCAGAGCGATGAAGGGCCTCAGCTTCGGCGCCTCCTCCGCGCTGATCGACGGAAAATTGACGGCGTTCGAAATCGCGCCGCGGGTCAGATAATCCGACATCTGCTCGGCGATCTGCAAAGCGACGTTTTCCTGCGCCTCATTGGTCGAGGCGCCGAGATGGGGCGTGCAGACGACATTCGGATGGCCGAACAGCGGATTTTCGGTCGCCGGCTCCTTGACGAAGACGTCGAAGGCCGCGCCGCCGACGTGGCCGGAATCGAGCAGCGCGCGCAAGGCCGCTTCGTCGACAAGGCCGCCGCGCGCGCAATTGATGATGCGCACGCCTTTTTTGGTCTTGGCGAGGCTTTCGGCGGATAAAATATGCTTGGTCTGCGGCGTCAGCGGCGTGTGCAGGGTGATGACGTCGGCGCGCGCCAGAAGATCGTCGAGATCGACCTTTTCAACGTCGAGGTCGCGCGCCTTTTCCGGCGAGAGAAACGGGTCGTAGGCGATGACATGCATATGCAGGCCGATCGCGCGTGAGGCGACGATCGCGCCAATATTGCCGCAGCCGATGACGCCCATCACCTTGCCGGTGATCTCAAGGCCCATGAAGCGGTTCTTCTCCCATTTGCCCGCCTGGGTCGAGGCGTCCGCCGCCGGAATCTGGCGCGCCAGCGCGAACATCAGCGCGATCGCATGTTCGGCGGTGGTGATCGAATTGCCGAAAGGCGTGTTCATGACGATCACGCCTTTGGCGGTCGCGGCCGGTATGTCGACATTGTCGACGCCGATGCCGGCGCGGCCGATGACCTTCAACCGGCTCGCATTTTCGAGGATCTCGGCGGTGACCTTGGTCGCAGAGCGGATCGCCAGACCGTCGAAATCCTTGATGATCGCCGCGAGCTTTTCCTTGTCCTTGCCAAGGGCCGGTTGAAAATCGACTTCGACGCCGCGGTCCTTGAAGATGGCGACGGCGGCCGGCGAAAGGGCGTCCGAGATCAAAACGCGCCGAGGCATGAAATTCTCCAATCCTCAAAATGCTTGAAGCGCGCAGCGCCTTGATGCGCTGCTGCGCTCATGCGCAAGCCGTGCGGGACATCCGGTCAGGCGGCCTTGGAAAAATCGCGCTTCACGCTGGCGAAGGCGTAGTCGAGCCAATGCGTCAGCGCCTTTATATCGCTCGCCTCGACCGTCGCGCCGCACCAGATGCGCAGGCCCGGCGGGGCGTCGCGATAGGAGCCGATGTCAAAGGCGACGTTTTCTTTTTCGAGCAGGCTCGCGAGCGATTTCGCAAAGCGGCTCTCCGCGTCGGCCCCGAGCGCTGCGATCGCCGGATCGACCACCTTGAGGCAGACGCTCGTATTCGATCGCGTCGCCGGGTCTTTCGCCAGAAAATCGATCCAGGGGGTCGCCGCGACCCAATCGGCGAGCGCCTTTGTATTGGCGTTTGCGCGCGCGATCAGGGCGGTAAGGCCTCCAATCGATTTTCCCCATTCGAGCGCGTCGATATAATCCTCGACGCAAAGCATCGAAGGCGTGTTGATGGTTTCGCCCTCGAAAATGCCTTCGATCAGTTTGCCGCCGCTGGTCAGGCGAAACAGTTTTGGCAGAGGCCACGCCGGCTCATAGCTTTCGAGCCTCGCGACAGCGCGCGGCGACAGCACGATCATGCCATGGCCGGCCTCGCCGCCCAGCGCCTTTTGCCAGGACAGGGTCGTGACGTCGAGCTTCGTCCAGTCGAGCTCCTGCGCGAAAGCGGCGGAGGTGGCGTCGCAGATCGTCAGGCCCGCGCGGTCGGCGGCGATCCAGTCTGCATTGGGGACGCGGACGCCGGAGGTGGTGCCGTTCCAGGCGAAGACGACGTCATTGGCGAAATCGACTCCGGCGAGATCGCTGATTTCGCCGTAGCCTGCGGAAAAGACCCGCGCGTCCTTCAGCTTGAGCTGCTTGACGATATCCGTGACCCATCCCTGGCCGAAGGATTCCCAGGCGAACACGTCGACGCCGCGTTGTCCGAGAAGGGACCAAAGCGCCATTTCGACCGCGCCGGTGTCGGACCCCGGCACAATGCCGATGCGATAATCGGCCGGAACCTGCAAAAGCTCGCGCGTCAGGTCGATGGCGCGTTTCAGCTTCGCCTTGCCGGCTTTGGCCCGATGCGAGCGTCCAAGCAGCGCGCCGGCGAGGCCCTGCAGCCGCCACCCCGGACGTTTTGCGCAAGGACCTGAGGAAAAATAGGCGCGCGAGGGCCGCGTCCGCGGAGCCGAATGGGTCATCTTGACCCTCCTAATATCATGTCGCAGATCATCATCGATGGGCGCGCAGATTAGCGTCCGCATCAATTTGCGACTCGTGCCTGCATGGGCGATCCGCCCAGCGCGATCCGCATTTGGCGGTCGGCTTTCGCGTAACGCCGTTCATCGCCTTATCGAATTTTGGGAGAGGCAAAACAATAGTTCTATATGCGTAGTCGAGCCGCGCCGACTTACCGCCCGCGGGTTGAGCGCGGGCGGCGCTTGCGCCGCAAAATAGCGATCAGGCCGCTATTTGCAGAAATTCTTGACCAGGGGAGCGTTGAAGCAAGAGCCGGCGAGCGGCTTCAAGGCCGCAAGGGGGGTCACGTTCCAGGTGGCGTCATTTGGAAAGCAACTCGCCGCCTTTGCCGGCAATGCCTGTGCGGTCGTCTGATCCGACGCGACGAACTTGGGAGGCATTTTCACCGAAAACCCGATACAGCCGCCATTCGGGCAGTCAATGTCCTTGCCGGCATAGCCGCAGGTGATGTCGCGCTCCGCCTTGGTCAAATTCGAAGGCGGATATGGGGCGGCCGCGCCGACGCATGTCGAGCCAACGTAGCTGCAAAATGATTGCGGCACGCAGTGGCCTCTCTTGGCGCCGTCGAAATCGCTTTGGTAGGCGCTGAGGTTGAGCGTGACCTTTAAAATGCCGGTGGCCGGATCATAGGCCGGCACGATGCTGCCGGGATTGCTCGAGTCGGGAGAAATAACAAATGGCGCGTTCCTGACGTCAACGCGGATTCTCTTGAACCCGTCGGCCACAACGAACTCGGGGCCGACATACATCTCATAGGTTTGCGCCGTCTTCTCCGTCGCAAACACATTGAAGAAGTCATATGTCTGACCGGCTTTAAAGACGCTTATCAATCCGCCAAAATTGATCGGCGGGTCGTTTCCAATTTTTCTAATATCTTGCGGTTTCCATGGAGCCGTCGTCTGCGTCGTCTTGCTCGCGGTCGTATCAAAAAAGTAGTGCCCGTTATTGACGGTCATGGTCTCGCGCTGGCAGAGATTCATGCCCGCCATCCTGATGAATTCAGGCGTCGCCTTTTTTAGCCACTCCGAGCCGGTCTGATACTCGCGGTAGAGGGGAACGCCAAATTGGCGTGGGTTGGTGGCTTCTGAGTCCCATTCAGTGTCGCCGCAAGACAAATATCCGGCGTCAGGCGGCGGCGGAGACACATGGCGCGTCGCCTCCGGATACACCACGGTGGTGAGATATTCGTAGGGGCTGGTCCGGGCCGTGCCGCCCTCCGTAACGGCGCCGTCGGACTGGCATTCGACGCCTTCGATCGGGGCCGTGAAAAATGGATCTTCATTCACCGACGTCGTTTTCGCGAAACCGGTCAACGATCCGTCAACGTCGGTCAATTCGGTCTGCCGGTCGACCGAGCTGAACTCTCCGAACGTCGTACTGTTCGAAGTGCAGTAACGCGCGGCGGTCTGTGCGGGATTCGTGATATAGGTGTTGGGATTGTGTTGCGGCACGATCACGAGATGGCGAATATCGACGTCTTCAAAAAACAGATTGCGCGAGCGGAAGTTGGGCGGGTAGTAAAACCCATTCGGCTGCTTCCAACCAACGGCGGCATTGGGAATGTAGCATCTGTTTTTGGCGATCGGATTGACTTTGTCGACCAACACGGCCTTGGGTATGCCACTGACCTGCCAGTAAACGGTCGAATCTTTGTCGGCTTTCGGGCCAATGTCGATTTTCTTGATGTCGATATAGGCGTTTGAATCCTGATGAGCCGGCCCATCATAGATGTTGAACATGTGCTGGGCGACGCTGAAGGCGGTAAAGGGCCCCATCACCATGCTGTTCTTCACGGAGGTGCATGCGCGCGTTTGATCCGCCGAATAATCGCAGGTAAGCCCGGTCTCCTTGTTGAACGGACTCAATGCTGAGGCATATCCATAAGGCTTGGTCGACGGTTGCGTTTGTCCGACGAAGACGGTTTTCAGAGCCAGCTCCCACAGCCCCTTGATGGCCGATGAATGCGTATAGTCTCCCCCCGAAATGAAGGACAGGCCAGCATTCTGCACATCGGATATAAAACTGTTGCTGACGAGGTGCCAACGCGTGCGCAGCCATACGGCGGCAAAATTGTAAGACGCATAGTTGAAGCTGGTCGTATAGTCATTGATGACCGTCGGCACGCAATTTGTTTCATCAGCGTCCTGGCAGATCGGCGCTGTCTCTTGGTTGCAGGGGCCGGTAGCGGGGCATTTGGAGCCGTGGCCCAACTGGCCCTGATCGAGGTTGGGATAATAATCGCCCGCACAGATCGGCCATTTGGTTCCGGCCCCACAGTTCGGGGGAGCGACTGCGCCAGTGCTTGGAGCGAGGGGATTCGGGACCGGAACCGCGGGGGTGCTGGGCGTGTCAGTCGGTCCGACGCCGACGCAAGCCTCAGTATAGCCGACTGTCTGGAAAGAGGTCATCGCCGACGTACAGAAGTTGCCGTCGAAATTCATGAGAGGGCTGGTGCCGACGCGCGTCGCGGACTGCGTCCCGGCATAGGAATCCCAGGTCATTTTCAGGGAGCCGCCGCAGATCTGCGCCGGAGCCTGCCAATAGCAGACGCCGCAGAGCGCCGCCCCGGCGGCCATATTGCCCTGAAAGTCGTTCCAGCCGTTGGTAATCCAGAAAACGGACGGCGTGGTCACGTCGCCCATATATTTGGGGATCGGAACAAAATCCGGGGACGAGAGAATGCCCGGAATATTGCGCGGGTTTTGAGCATTCTTAATCGCCGCGCGGGCGAAAATGCCGATGTTCGAGTATAATTTATTATCGGTTTCGACGGCGTCCTCGAGATAGAAGCCGTGGCCGATCGAAAGATAGCCGACGTTGCGCGCGAGCAGCACGTTTTGCGTGCCATGAACGGTGACCCAGCGGGTCATCGATTCATTGATGGAGGAATCCTTCAGGAAGGTGCCGGCCGGCGTCTTCCGCGCCATATGGAAATGAACAGGATAGTGGCCAATCCGTCCTCCCTGTCCGAGTTGGCGAAACTCGACGCCCTGAACGTTGAACGCCGCAAATCCCGCCCGCGCGATGACCTGGCCGCCGAAGGAATTATAGATATCGGCCGGATCGGTGTCGCAGGGCGCAAAGCATTTGCCGAAGGCCGCGCCTCCCGAGACGATTTGGATGCTGCGCGTCAGCAAAGCGACCGCGGCCCTGGTTTCCGCAGCCTTCTTGGTGAACATCAGGCGGGCGGGAATACTGGCGAGCGAATATTGCTCTCCGTTGTGCGTCCATTTCGCGCCAGAATTGTCGCACTTCTGTCCGGTGGGGCAGAGAGCGTCAAATTTTATTTTTTCGCCGCTCTTGTCGATATCCTCAATGACCATTTCCTCGGAGTGATTGGCCAGATAGTCGGTGGTCGTGACGACAAAATGGTCGCCATCTTCCCAGTCGACCGGGCTTGAGACGACGAGCGTGTGGTCGTTCTTTCCTCCAAGAATGGTTCCCTTCAACCTGACCCAGCTTGTCCCGGAGTTTTTCGGGGCCGGCTCGGCGCCGTAGATTGCGCCCTTCTTGCCGAACAGCTGCAGCGTTCCGCCGTAGGAAACGGCCAGCACCTTGGCGCCGAAAAAGCCGACGTTTCCGTCGCCGTCCGCTCCGTCGTCAAACGGCAGGGGGTCATATTTATAGAAGCGATCCGTCACGCCGCCGGGCAGGCTTTGCTCGCTGGCCCCGTTGCTGGCCCAGATATCTTTGTCAATGCCGCAGGGCGCGCCATTGTCGGCTTTGGGCGATTTGCATGTGATCCCTTTGCCGTGCAAATCCGCAGGCATGGCGCCGTAGAGATGGATGGTGAGGCGGCCGCCGCGCGTTCCAAAAGGGTCGGTGACGCTTCCGGCGATCAGTTTGCCTCCGTTTTCAATAAGGATCGAACTCGCCCAGAAATCGATTGCGATCTTGAGGGTATTGGCTCCTTCGTCGAAAATCAGGCTTCCGCCGTTGGTGATGTTAATCTGATTGTAATTGTAGGTCCCGCTACCGGCGTGACATTCGTGGCTGATTTCGATGCTCTGGCCAGAGCCGAGAGGGAGCGTTCCGCCTGGGCATTCCGGCGACTGCGCGCGCGCCGGGCCGGCTGCGACAAACGCGCCGAGAAGCGCTGCGATGACAGCTAGCATCGTGGATTTGATCAGGGAGCGACCATGACGCCGTTCAGCCGCAAGAATACACATCATGCTTCCCCCTAAGATTTAGCCGATGAGAAACCCGAGAATTCAAAAACGTCAAGGCCCCGATAGGCTATTGCGAGCATCGCACAACGGATTAATTACTTGTGCGGCAGCGAAGCGGGCCGCCGGCATAGAACGTGACGTTGACATGTTGCACACCCTAAGAAACCATCCGGAGGATACAGTCGAGGGTTGCAGCGCTTGTTCCGCCGCGCTTTGATTCAGTCGTCCATCGTTGCCATTGAACCAACCTCGCAACGGGGCGAAACCTTTCACCCTGAAGAATTCACCTTGACGACCAATCCAGAAAGAGCCGGGATAAAGACGCGTCGCAGGGCTTTCGACGGGCGGCGTGCGCGCGTGTGGGCGCTC
The DNA here is from genome assembly GCF_000021745.1 of Methylocella silvestris BL2. Taxonomy (NCBI): domain Bacteria; kingdom Pseudomonadati; phylum Pseudomonadota; class Alphaproteobacteria; order Hyphomicrobiales; family Beijerinckiaceae; genus Methylocella; species Methylocella silvestris. The sequence continues at coordinate 1,912,322 of NC_011666.1, read as the reverse complement.
AAGGCGGACGGCTTTATAGTGGTCGCGGCGCTGTGGATGCTTGCGGCGCTGGCGGCTTTGGCCGGCGTCTATGCGGCCTTCGTGTCCAACACGGCGGCGTCCGCCCGTCTTTTTGATGACCGGCTGCAGGCCGAGGCGCTGATCAACGCCGGGCTCGAACTTGCAGCGCTGCGCGTCCTTGGCGGCAAAGATGACGACCGCCCCAGTTCCGGCGAAATCGCGTTCAGGCTCGGGCGCGCGACGGTTGACGTTACGTTTCGCTCCGAGGCGGCGCGCATTGACCTCAATGAGGCCTCGAAGCCGCTGTTGTCCGGCATGTTCGTGGCGCTTGGCGCGAAACAGGACGCCGCCGATTTCGCCGCCGACCGCATCATCGGCTGGCGCAAGAAGAGCAGCGTTCCAGGCCGGAACGAGGAGGCCGATCGCTATCGCGACGCGGGGCTTGGCTATGCGCCTCGGCAGGCGCCGTTCCAGAATCTCGCTGAATTGCGCTTTGTTCTTGGCCTGCCGGCCGACCTCGTCGAGCGCGCGCTTTCTTTTGTTACCATTTTCAATGGTCATGCGGAAGTCGATGTCAATGAGGCTGCGCCCGAAGTCATTGCATCGCTGCCGCATATCAGTCCGGACGCCGTCGCCGCCATTCTCCGCGCGCGCGATCCGCAAAATCCGTCGGCGGTCGTCAACCTGCTCGGCGCGGCGCGCTCCGAGGTCTCCATCGGCGGGCGCCGGCCGATCCGCGTCGCCGTCGCAGTCCGCCTCGACAGCGGCCGGAAGGTCAAAGCCGACGTCGTGCTGCTCATCACGGACGGGGCGGCGCCTTACCGCATTCTCGCCTGGCGCGACGATTTCGACGGTTTTCGATGAATGGCGCGACGAAGATTACGCCATTTGCGCGCTTTATCCGGCAGCCGGCGCATGCGAAGGAGGGGCGCCCCCATCGAACTCCGTGCCGAGCCCGATCATGACTCATGTCGCGACGCTTGTCTGCGATCCCAGAAGGCCGATCCTGACCGACGAATGCGTGCGGCTGGCGCGGGGAGCGGCGCCGAGCCCGCTGGAAACGCGCTGGCTTGATCCGGGCGTCGCTGTCGACATCTGCTTTGCCGCCGACGCCTCCGCCGATCTGAAGACGGTGGAACAGGCGATGCGCCGGACGCTGGCCGGCGCCGCGATCGACATTATCGTCCAGCCGAAGCAGGGCCGGCGCAAAAAACTTCTTACCGCCGATATGGATTCCACCATGATCGGCCAGGAATGCATCGACGAACTGGCGGCCGAAATCGGCAAAAGGGACCACGTCGCGGCGATTACCGAGCGCGCCATGCGCGGCGAAATCGCTTTCGAGGCGGCGTTGCGCGAGCGGGTGGCGCTGCTGAAGGGGCTCCATCGCGACGCCATCGATCGCGTGATCGAGACGCGCCTCACGCTGACGCCGGGCGCCCGCACGCTGATCGGCGCGATGCGCCGCCATGGCGCGCATACGGCGCTGGTTTCCGGAGGCTTCACCGCCTTTACCGGCGCGATCGCCGAGGCGATCGGATTTGAGGCGCATTTCGCCAACAGGCTGGAGATCGATTCCAACGATTTCTTTACGGGCCGCCTGATCGAGCCGATCTTCGGCGCCGACGCCAAGCTTGCGACGCTCCGCCGCCTCTGCGCCGCCTATGGGCTCGACGCCAGCGAAGCCATCGCGGTCGGAGACGGCGCGAACGATCTTCCGATGCTGCGCGAGGCAGGCCTTGGCGTCGCTTTTCGTGGCAAGCCCCTCGTCGCCGCCGCTGCGGATGTTCGCATCGATCATGCCGATCTGACCGCCTTGCTCTATGCGCAGGGTTTTTCGCGCGAGGAGTTTGCGGGCGACGGAGGCAGGGCTGCGGCGGGGGGCCGCTAGGTGGAAACGCGCCTTGGCGCATCCCAAGTTGCGGGGCTTGGATCTTTTCGCTGGAATGGCGCGTCAGCTTCTGGAATGATCCGGTCCGGCGGAGCAATTTGTCGGACGTCCGCTCCGGTCGGAAAAATCAGGGTCGATCAAGAAGAAAAGAACCGGACGTGCCAGCTTTTCAATTTCATGGCTGTTTCGCGCGTCTGGACGCAAGTGCGCCTCCGACCCTTCGCAACAGCGTTTTCGCCCTGCTGACGCTCTGCCTTGCCGCCTTTGCCGGCGCGGCGCCGGCGGCAGCGATGAGCTTTCGGTCCGTCGGTCATCCTGCCGTATCATGTCGGGGCGTCTGCGGCCCGATCATTGCGGCCGAGGGCCGGATCACGGATGAAACGCCAGCGGAATTTCTCGCTTTTCTGCGAAGCGCCTATCGCCCGGGCGGCGCCCATGGCGCTTTGCCGCGTCCAATCGTTCTGCTCGATTCGCAAGGGGGCAAGATCGTCGCCGGCATGGAGCTTGGCAAAGCGTTTCGCAAATTCGGCGTGACCGCCATCGTCGCCTCGGCCGGCTCGGGCGACGCGACGCCTGCCCCCGGCGTCTGCTACTCCGCCTGCGTCTATGCGCTGATGGGGGCGGCGACGCGCATCGTTGCGCCCTCCAGCGCGATCGGCGTCCACCGCATGTTCGCCTATAATGGCGGCGCGCGCCATTTCGCGACCGGGGAGATGATGGCGGCGTTACGCCGCTACAGCCGGGCGATGGGCGTCAGCACGGAAGTTATCGCGGCGGCGGAACAAATCGGTCCGGACTCGCTGCGCATTCTAACGCCGGGCGAGCTCGCGCGCTGGGGCCTTGCTTCAGCCGGGTCGTGACCGAGCCTTCAAATCACGATGAGGTCGGTTTGACGTTGCCAGATTGCGTCGATTCCAAGCGTCGAGGGCATGACGCTGGTTCTTGGCGCGATGCCTGGCGCAAGCGGCCTTTTAGCTGGCGGTCGAGTTCGGCCTCCGGCTGCGCGCCGACGCGCCGCTGCGGACTTGAAGCTCCTCGTTGCGGTAGCGCGCAGGGGTCATTCCGACGATCCGGCGAAAATATTCATTGAGATGGCTTTGGCTGCTGAAGCCGACCGTCAGGGCGATTTCGATCAGCGAAGATCCGGCCTCGGCGAGCAGCTTTTTCGCCTGCTCCACGCGCTGCTCGATCTGGTATTGATGCGGCGGCCGGCCTGTGGCCTCCTTGAAGGCGCCGCAAAAATAGCGCGGCGTCAGATCGACCAGCGCCGAAAGCTCCGACAGCGTAATATTGCGGTGAAGATTGGCTTCGATGTAACCGGTCACCAGCCGCAGCTTGGCGTCGGAAAGCGAGCGGGTCGGTTCTGGCGTCAGATCGGCGTCATGAAGAAAATAGGCGAGCTGCGCGACGAAAACCGTCGCTGCGCTTTCAAAGAACATCGGCCCCCGCGGAAAGCCGTTCTGGCATTCTTTTCGGAGCTCCGAGGCGACCATCCAGCACATCCGATCCTTCGTCCAGGAATGGTCGAAGACAGCCGCTTTTTCGACCAGGGACTTAATGCGGCGATCTGAATTGACGAATTCCGGCTCAAGAAAAAGCCACAGGCCTTCGCCCTTGCCGCGGCAACGCACGGCGATCTCGCAGCCTGGAGGGGCGATGAACATGTCGCGCGATTCAATCGCTGAGGCGTAGGTTTTCGCCAGGGTCTGTTTGCCGTCGAGACGCCAATTCACCTCGCTGCCGGCGTCCTGAAAGCAGATCGCAATTGCGACATCGTCGCGCTTCATATTGCGCTCACATCGCGCGTCCACGTCCTGAGTTCGTCTGAGAACCGAGCCTGCCCCCCATGAAAGGTGAGCTTCCTGAGAGGACGTCCGAAGGAACTCCTCTCCACCCATCGCGCCTGCCAAAGCTCCGCCAACCATGTCTTCCCCCCTCTACTTTTTTTGCAGTTTGACAGGGACGATAGACAAATGATTTTATTTATCAACCATGCGCTGCACAATAACGAGCAGGAGAATAGATTTTTTCGACGATAAGCTGCAGCATCGCATTTTGAGAATGTGACTCACCAGAAGTATAAATGAAATATAGAACAGTCTGTATCTGTAAATTAGACTGGCTATGAGCGTGGTACTCTTTCGTATTCAGGCGGATAGGTCCGGGCCGCGACGCTCCATTGCGGAGCGTGCGCGCCGTCCCCCGCTAGAGCCTCAGACTTTCTTTAGCTCCTCCAGCCACACCGATCCGTTCTGGCTGGTGAAGCTTGGCGGCTGCGAGCCGCCGCTTTGCTGAACGCCCGAGATCTGGTGGTCGCCGCTGTCATAGGACGTCAGCTTGCCGTCCTGTTCTATCAAGAGCCGATGCTTTTGCGGAAAGAACGCGTAGCGCATGTTGTTCTGCGCGCCGCTCGATGATGGCTGACCGAGTTCGTCGGGCCACCATTTTTCGCCCCACGACATGGGTTTCATGGGCTCCATCGGCTTCATTGGTTGCATTGGTTCCATCGATTTTACCCTCCAGATTTCTATTTCGCGGGCCAGCAACGTATAAGTCCGCGCAAGGTTGCGCGCCGGCGCCGGGCTTGGAACAGGAACGGCCTTGTGACGCGAAGAGGGAGATAGAAATGAGGCGGTCTCAAAGATCCAGGTCAAGCCTTGCGTTCAGGGTGACGCTGGCGGCGGCCCTGGCGGCGGTTAGCCTCGCAGCAACGGCGGCGAATGCGTCCGAGACGAACGCGCGGAAGCGCGCCGCGCACAAAAACCATTCTGGGGTCGCCTACGCGAAACAGAGCCGGTCGACGGGGTATGTGGATCTTTCCGAAGATGGCGCGAGCGGCGCAGGCTTCTATCCCCTGCCGCGGCAATATCGGACCGGGGCGCTCCATGAGCGGCAAAACCGTCCGATCGAATATGCCGGCGAGCGGAACCCGATTGGCTTTGCGATCCAGAGCGAGGCGATTGGCTATGATTATGATTCGGGCGTCCCGTTCGGCGGCGGCTATGCTTTCAGCAATTCCCACAGCGTGCTTGACCCCATCGACGGCGTCGGGACGCCATTCTTCGGCGGCTATTACAACAATTAGGGGGCAGAAGACTCGTCGGCTGAGGGCGCCGACCGAAACGCGCGCAGTTGGCTCTTGTAGTCATGCGCCTGACGATTAACGATCGTTCGCTGGGCGAAAGCTTTGCGTGACCAGGCGAAAAGGCGGCGAGCGGGGCTTGGCCAGATCGGTATTGTGCGGGCGGCGGCGCTTGCTCTAGACGGCGAAGCTATATTCCCGCGCGGCAATGAACCGGTCGATCTGGATTGGGCGCAGGGTCTTTGAAAGCTCGTTCGCCAACCTGTGGACGTGCGCCTGGCGGGCGTCGAGCCAACCCTCCGTCCAACCTTCGCAAGCCTCCGCCTGATCCCTGGGATTATGGGGATTCATGCTCAGCGCGCGGCCTTCGACGTAAGCTTTCACTCCGTGCTGGTAGAAGCGGGCATATGACATGGCCTACCCTCCAAACCCATTTTCCGCCTTTGTTTATTAAAACAAAGTATAGATCAGACGTTCCGCGCCGATATGTGATGGCGCACTCGCTGTAATCTGAGAAAAGACTTAAGCCAGACCGTAGAATTATGCGGTCTTTAGCGCAGCAACAATTGGAGGCAGAAAGATGACGCCGCTGCGCCCAGAGCATGATCCGAAGAAGATGCAGACTTTTTCGACAAAGATGATGCGCTCAAGCAACAGATTAGGAGCGGAGGGATAGAACGCATGCGGCTATGCGCCGGGCGCGCCGCGGGCGAGCGCGCTGCGCCGGCGGGCGAAGTTTGAAGGCTTCCCTCGAGCAGGCAGCGCTCGCGTGACGGCAGCGTGAAAGAGGCGATCTGGCGGTCAAGCTCAAGCAAATTTCTTGTCGGCTCCCGTCGAATCTGCGAGAAAGACCGGCCTCGGTCGCAGCCCGGCGCCGGCGATCCGGCCGATTTCCTTCCATTGGCGCCCTTGCGATGACTGATCTGGCGTCTGCAAAACCTTCGAACGCGATGCGTCGCGTGCTGGCGATCTCGCTGGCGCTTGTTGCGATATTCGCCGCTTATATGGCGTTTTTCGCCGGTCTTTGTCTCCAGCCGGAAACAAGCGAAACCGCCGTCGCCGAAAGCCTTGCGACCAAAACTGCCCCGCTGAACATCTTCCTCGAGGCGACGCAGGTCGATCCGGTCAGGCAAGCGATTTCGATCAGCCTCGATTTCTCCACCGAAGCCGGGCCGCGGGGCGCCCATTATCCGGCCCTGCCTGATCGCGACATCACGGTGCATGCAAGCGATGGAGACTATGTGCTCGACATCGTGCTTGGAGCTGGCAGCGCCGCGCCGACAACGATCGCGCAGATCGGCGTCAACGGCTCGATCAGCGCTTATCCCTTCGACGAATATAGGGGCGAGGTCACGATCGCCGCGTGGGAAGGCAAGAAACCGGAGGGCGAAAGAATTCCCATCCGCCTCACGCTCTGGGAGCGTCTGGCGGGCTGGGAGATCGACATTTTGGCGCGCGCGCCAGCGCCCGGCGAAGTGGGGCTCGGGCTTGAAATCCGGGCGAAACGTCCCCTCGCCCAGATTTACTTCGCCTCGCTCGTCTATGCGGTCATGGCGGTCATCGCGCTCTGCGGCCTGACCATCGGCGTGCTCGCCATCGCCGGTCTGAGGCGGCTTGAGGCGGCGCTCACTGGCGCTCTTGCGGCCATGTTGTTCGCCGTTCCCGCGCTGCGCAACGTCATGCCCGGCGCGCCGCCGCTGGGCGTCAAGGCGGACGCTTTTGTGTTTCTTTCGGCGCAGATGGCGCTGATGATCGGGCTTGCATTTTTCATCATCGCCTGGGCCCGGCGCGGGCCGGCGCCTTGATCGCGTGACGATCGCGCCGGCCGCGTTATGCGATTTCAGCCAAGCGGCTGGTTCAGCGCCCAGACGATGCCGAAGGGGTCGCGCAACTGGCCGTAGCGCGCTCCCCAGAACATCTCCGCCACAGGCATCACGACTTCGGCGCCTGCGTCGGTCGCGCGTTTCCACCAGGCGTCGATATCGTCGACCTGCACCATGAGATTGAACCCCTGAGCGCTGGCTTGAGAGCATCCGTGCTCAGGAAAGAAATCGCTCAGCATGATCGAGCCGCCGTTGATGTAAAGATGCGCGTGCATGGTGCGCCCCTGCGCGTCCGGCGGAATGATTGCGGCGGTTTCGGTGCCGAAGGCGCGCGCATAGAACTCCACCGCCTTGAGCGCCCCTTCGACCATAAGGTAGGGGACGACGCCGCTCTTGACCTCAGCGGCGGGACAGGTTTGCGCCTCGGCGCCTTCGGGGGCGGTTTGAACTTCCGTGCCAGTGGTCATAGTCAGGTTCCTTTCGTCGTAAAGATGGAAGTGGAAAGAAGGGGTGTTGGCTCCCGTTCAAGGACGGCGCGGCGAGCCGCCGCCCGACAGGCCGTCGCATAATTTCCTTATGGCGAAGCCTCAGTCGCCTGCGTCAGGCGATCGAGATGCATGCGGATATGGGCGGCTTCCGCGGGCGAGTTGGCGAGCGCGATCGCCTGGGTAAACGCCGCGCGCGCTTCCTCCCTGCGGCCGAGCTCAGAAAGAAACGCGCCCTTTGCTCCGAAGAAGTAGAAATATCCGGAAAGCTGCGCCGCCAGCGGCGCGATCATCTCCAGCGCCGCGGCTGGTCCACGCGTCTTGCTGACGGCGACTGCCCGGTTGAGCGTGACGACCGGGGAGGGCTGCAGCCGTTCAAGCGCAGCATAAAGCGCGTCGATCTGCCTCCAATCGGTCTCTTCCGGCCGATTGGCGCGGGCGTGCGTCGCGGCGATCGCGGCCTGTATCTGGTAGGCCCCCGGCTGGCGATGGCGCAGCGCCTTGTCGATCAGCGCCAGCCCTTCGGCGATCAGCTTGCCGTCCCAGAGGCTCCGATCCTGATCGTCGAGAAGGATGATTGCGCCGGCCTCGTCGAAGCGCGCTGCGGCGCGGGCGTGCTGGAGCAGCATCAGGGCCGTCAGGCCCATGATTTCGGGCTCGGTCTGGAACAGACGCAACAGCAGCCGCGCCAGCCTGATCGCCTCTTCGCACAGGCACCCGCGAACGGAGGATTCGCCGGACGAATAGCCTTCGTTGAAGACGAGGTAGATCATCGCGGCGACGGCGCCGAGCCGCTCGGCGCGCTCCACCGGGCCGGGCGCCTCGAATGGGATCTCGGAGCGCGCAATCTTCGCCTTGGCGCGGGTGATGCGCTGCTCCATCGCGCCTTCGCTGGTAAGAAAGGCGCGCGCGATCTGGCGCACGCTGAGCCCCGAAACGATCCGCAGCGCCAGCGCGATTTGCTGGCCGGGCGGTAGACTGTCCGCGCAGCAGACGAACAGAAGACGCAGCACGTCGTCGCGGTAATGGGCGCCGTCGAGCCGCTCGGCGAGTTCGGCTTCGGCGTCGCCGAGATCCGAGATCGCCTCGTCGGGCGGGAGCGGGGCGAGCTTCGCCCGCTTGCGAACGCCGTCGAGCGCGGCGTTGCGGCCGACGAGGATCAGCCAGGCCGTGGGGTCGCGCGGCGGCCCGTTCTGGGGCCAATTGCGGAGCGCGCGCAGGCAGGCGTCCTGAAAGGCTTCCTCCGCCGTGTCGAGATCGCGAAAGTAGCGCATCAGCGCGGCGATCGCCTGTGGCCGGGCGGCGGTGAGCGCGGCATTGATCCAGGTAAGCTCGTTCATGGCCGCCAGCTCACGCCTTTACTCCGCTCCGCTGGTCGGGAATGAACAGGGCGACCGGACGAATCTCGTAAGAGCCGCCTGGATTCGCCGCACCAAGTTCGCGCGCGACTTCGAGAGCCTCGTCGAGGCTGGCGACGTCGATCACGTAAAACCCGAGCAGCTGCTCCTTGGTTTCCGCAAAAGGGCCGTCGATCACCAGCGGCGGCTCCCGCGTCTTGCGCAAGGTTGTCGCGGCGGTGGTCGGCAGAAGGCGCAAGGACGGGCCGAGCTTGCCGGCCTTTGTCAAACGCTCCTGAACGACGCCGATGCGGGCCATGACTGCGTCGTCCTCCTCCTTGCTCCAGGAGCAGACGACATCTTCTTCATTGTAGCAAAGAATAGCGTAGAGCATGGCCGTTCCGCTCCTTACGCGCCTGTCTGCGCCGTTGCCAGCAACCGATCGAGGCGATCATAGCTTTGCGCGATCGCTCGCGTCATGCCCGAATTGAGAGCGCCGTCGCATCGGCGCAATCTCATCGTGGCTTGCAAAAAGCGGCGGCCGTCTGGGCCGTCAAGCGATCGGCTTCCGCTTCGAATGTTGTGGAAGCGGTCATTTCGATCTCCGTTGACAGGTCTGCCACAAGGACGGGCGCGCGCCGTCCGGTCCGACGAGACTCATGAATATTTTTGACGGCCAAGCGGCGGCGAGCTTGCCGCAAGCAACCACCGACTGCGGGATTGTCATGCCCCTGCAAGCCTATGTTTCGATTGTCAATCGATTCCGGCGGAGCCAAACTCGCGATCCCTCCCGGGAGCATTCGCATGGGCCGGCTTGTCTCGTTTTTGCTTTCGTTCTTCGGCGTCTTCGCCGGCTTTATCGCCTTTGCCTGGTGGTTCAACACTTTGCTTATTGGGTTGGCGCTGCGCGGGGCCGAATGGCGGCCGCCCTTGCGAAAAGGTCCGCTTTGGGCCTCGGGGCTGTTGCTGACGACAATCTGGCTTGTCTTCACGGCCATTTCAGCAGGCGCCGCCTTCATTCTGTTTCGGGCGCTGAGCGGGGACATCAGACTCTGGCTCGCACAATCGACGTCGGAATCTTATGTCTCCGTTGCCTATCTGATTGTCGCATGGGCGTTCGGGCTGATGTTGGCGGTCGGCGCGGCGGCCGGCCTCAGCAAGGCTCTCGGCGCATGGGGCGCGGCGAAGCGGCGCCATCACCTCTTCAATCGCAACGCGCCGGAGCTGCAAGATGTCGCGCTCCCCACCGCGCCGGGCAATGGCCGGCGCATCGTTATCCTCTGTGACGGCACATCCAACCGGCCGGACGACAAGGAAGAAGGCGAAAGCGCGGCGACCAATATCTGGAAGTTGAGCGAGGCGCTGAAAAGCGACGACACCCAGACCGTATGGTATCAGCCTGGCGTCGGGACAGACACATCCTCCACCGCCAAGGCGGCCCGCCGCACGCAAAATCTGCTGTCGATCACCGGCGCCGCGGCCGTGACCAAAATCACCGCGATGGGCGGCGCTGTGATCAAGCTGGTCGAAAGCGCCGCCGGCGTCGGCATCAGCGAAGCCATCCTCAACGGCTATAGCGAAATCGTGCGTCAATACCAGCCCGGGGACCGCATCTATCTCATCGGATTTTCGCGCGGCGCCTTCGCCGCCCGCTGCATCGCCGGCGTGATCTCGCGCTGCGGGCTGTTGCGCGCTGATTATTTGTACTATGCGCCCGACGTCGTGCAGATCTATCGCAGCCGGGCGCATCCCCTGGACAAGATCTATTTGCGCGAGGATATGGCATATCCTGCCGCGGAAAACGCCAAACCGGGCGCCACGGCGGGCGCCGTGAAAGTCGAATTCCTGGGCGTCTTCGACACCGTGGCCTCGCTTGGATTTCCGCTCTGGGGCTATTGGTTCCGCGTACTTCCGATCTGGAACAACAGCAATTTTTCGGCCAGTCCGGCGAAGGCCTGCAAGGCAGTCTATCATGCCCTGTCGATGGATGAACGACGCTCACAATTCTTCCCGATGCTGTTCGAGAAACCCTCCACGCCTTCCGATGATGATCCTGCGCTCACGCAAATGTGGTTTCGCGGCGCGCATGGAGATATCGGCGGCGGGTACGGCCGCCACGAGGTCTCCGACGTCGCGCTCGAATGGATGATGGACGCCATGAGCCGCCACGGCCTGTCCTTCCGCGAAGAAGCCGCGGCCGGCGTCAAGCCCGATCCGCTGGGGCGGCTGCATGACGAACTCATGCGCGAGCCAACCTGGCGGATGTTTGGAACCTGGCCGCGGTGGCATCCTGTCCCGAGCGAGACGGCCGGCGAGCTTCACGACAGCGTGCTGCGTCGCGCCGAGACGCTGTACAGCGAGACCGGACGCCCGGACCTGCTGCGGCTCGGGATCGGCGAATCGATCGAATTCATCGTCAACACGCAAGCCGACTGGCGCCGGACCGGCGTCGTGATCGAGCAGGGCGCGGCCTATCGCATCGACTATCTCGCCGGCTATTCCCGCGATGGCGCCTGTCCGCTCTGCGGTCCTGACGGCCAGAAGCCGGGATCTTTCGATCTGCGGCGCTGGTTCGGCTGGGGATTGCGGGTGAAGGATGCGCAATGGATGGCGCTCGGCGCCACAATCGCGCATCCGCGCGACTGGCCGCCCCAGGAGAGGCCCTTTCATGAGGCTCTCAAATATCTGTTCTACAGCGCGCCAAAGGAGCTTCTCGATCAGATCGCCATGCTGGGTCGCGATCTCCACAGACCTGGCGACGGCGTCTGCCTCGTTAATGAAGCGCCGGGCGGCCTCCTGCATATGTTCGCCAACGACTGGTGGCAGACGGCGTCGAACAACAGCGGCGGTCCGCGGCTGCGGATCACGCGCCTGGCACATCCTGATGAGGGCGCGCCGATCTGGACCTTGTCGGCGTCAGGCTCCGCCTGGACGCGCCGATTCGCCGGCAGGAACGGCTATGCCGCCTGATTCGGAGAAACCGCCGCGCGCCGTCGCCATTCGCTTGAATGTTGCAGCCTGGAGGCGCCGCTCGGCAACCGGAAGTCGTTGCATCGGGGATACAACAGCCGCTGCTCAGGTCAATTTTGCCGGAGAACGCGAAAGAAATGCTATCTCATTCACAAGGTGGGTGGATTTCTGCTTAAACTTGTGACAGGAACTGTTGAGCACACTACTCAGTTTGCTTTGGCGCAGTTGCAATGGCTGACGCTTGACAGGTAGTTTGGGCAGAACCGATGGTTGGCGCTGTCTCCCGTTGGGTGCGGTCAGCCAAACAATTAACGAAGGCGTCATGGACACATCACTGGAACGTATACGCAGCAAAATCGTTGAACTCGAGCAAAAGATTGCTGATCTGCGCATTGCCGAGCGTGAGCTGCACGCTCTCGAAGGCGCGCCTGCAGCAAAGCCGCGCGGCCGCGCCGCAGCCGCTCCTGTTGCCGCTGCTCCCGCCTCCGCGCCGCCGGCGTCCCCAGCGAAGACGCCGGTAGCCAAAACGCGCGTCGCCAAGGCGAGCGTCGGCAAACGGGGCCCGCGCAAGGCGTCTGCCGAAGGCGCGCCGCGTCAAACGATTGGAGCGGCGATTTCGGAAGTGCTCGACAAGCACGGCGCCCTTCCCGCCGCTGAGATATCCGAGCAGATCAAGGCGACTGGCCGCGATATCAACAATCGCATGGTGTCCTTCGCTCTGCAGGCGATGAAAAAGCGCGGTCTCGTCAAGAATTCCGATGGGAAGTGGTCTACGGCAAAGCCGCGTTCCAAATAGTCTTGCGATCGCGTCATCTTGCGGCGCGAAGCCACCCCGTCCGCCGGTTGTGACCAGGGTTACAACGGGCGGCCGGAGCTTTCGGCCAGGCGCCTGCCCCAATCCTCATGGCGCAAGCTGCTGGCAATTCGCACCCTGCGGCCACGCTGACCCTCAACTGACCGGGCTGCCGCAAAGCCGCGCGCGATTTAAGCGGTTCAGCGTCTCCCTGCGGGCGAAAACATAGTAGCGGCTGAAGATTCCCCGAAAGTTTTAAGCAAAGCGATGATCGCCGGCGCGCTCGTCGTGCGGCGTCGTGCGGCCAGAATTAGAGCCCAAACTGGTCGCGGGCGGCGCGACCGGAACCACTGGCGGGAGATCTATAGGCGAGCGCATCAAGGGCGCTGTGAACGCAGCTCCGACACAGGAGCGCAGGGCGAGCACGCAGGCGTTGCTGACGAGATCATCTCTTGTCCTGAGCAACGTCCGCCAAAAGCTGTCTTTGCCGGGTCGTCCGCGTCGCGCAGCGGGTCGAAGTAGGCCCTGTTGCCGGTTATACCGGCTATGACAAGCCTCATATCCGCGTCGATCGCATTGCAGGCGAGTCAGAACATGGCTCTTTTCTCCGGTGTGAGGCGGGCTCGCGGCGGCGCTGGCGTTGATAATTGCAGGTGAAGTCGAATTGTCCTGCTCCAAACGCCGTGCTGTATCGCCGATACTACGGATTGCGAACGGCCCCAACGCCATTTTGCCAAGGTCGGGCAGTTTTCCGGTCGCACTCGAATTCCCAACCGAGCGGGCGCCACGCCGCCGCAATAGGACAAGGGTGCGCCGATTCAAACGGCGAAGGTCGAGGCATGGTATTTGTGGTGCGGTTGCCGCGGCTGCGGATCCCTTTGGGAGAGTTGATGCCTCTTGACTTTATGCGGTTCCTCTTTTCGGGGGATCGTATCCATCATTCTCATGACTTCTTCGCTCGCCTCGGACGATGGAATAGGTGAGCTGGCAGACGGGGACGCCGCAGGCGCCCGCACATCTTGACGAAGCCGACGGGTCGCCTGGTAGCGCACGAGGACGGATTGTCAAAATTCTGTGGGATGATAGGCGAGGTGGAAAGGCCAGCGCGTCTGAGCGTTTGGTATAAGCCAGATGGAGGGCCGTTCATGATCAGGACCACGCTGTCGAACCATTGTGCGCGAATCGTCTGCGCTGCGACGCTCGCGTTGACGGCGTCCGGCGCTTTTGGCGAGGCTGGCGCGCCGGCCGCGACCGGGCGAACCTCCAAGGGACCGACGCTCGTCGATGCGCGGGGCATGAGCCTTTATACCTTCGACAAGGATGCGGGCGGAAAATCGGCCTGCAATGATGGCTGCGCGGCGCTTTGGCCTCCGCTTCCGGCGGCTGCGGGCGCGACGCCCAGCGGCGACTGGACGATCATTTCGCGCGACGACGGGTCGAGGCAATGGGCTTATAAGGGCAAGCCGCTCTACGCATTCACGCAGGACGCCAAGGCTGGCGACGTTGTCGGCGACGGCTATAAATCGGTCTGGCATATCGCCAAGCCGTAGCCCGTGGCGCAAGGCGCCGCGGGTTTTCGACGGGTTCGAGCGGCCGGCAAGCGACGACCGTCTTACGGCGGTCGCAGAATAATCGGCCCGTCCTGTAGCTTGCCGGCGAATCAAGGTCTAAATTCCGCGGCGAGAGCCGTTGCAAAGGAGAGGCGCCCGTGACCAGTGTCGTTATCGCCGGATATGCGCGCTCGCCCTTTACGCCGGCCAAGCGCGGCGAACTGGCGGCGGTGCGGCCGGACGAATTTGCCGCGCAGGTGATCCGCGCGCTGGTCGCAAAATCAGGCGTTCCCGCTGAAGATATCGAGGATCTGCTGCTTGGCTGCGCGTTTCCGGAAGGCGAGCAGGGGCTGAATCTTGCCCGCATGGTCGGCCTCATCGCCGGGCTGCCGAAATCGGTTGGCGCCGCCACCATCAACCGCTTTTGCGGTTCGTCAATGACCGCCGCGCATATTGCGGCCGGCGCGATCGTCATGGGCGCCGGAGACGTCTTCATCGCCGCCGGTGTCGAGAGCATGAGCCGGGTGCCGATGATGGGCTTCAACCCACTGCCGCACCCGCAATTCGCCGACCGCGAGCCCGGCGCCTATATGGGGATGGGCGACACCGCCGAGAACGTCGCCGCCAAATGGGAAATCGGCCGCGCCGCGCAGGACGAATTCGCGCTGCGCTCGCAGCAGCGCGTCGCCGCCGCGCAGGCGTCCGGCAAATTCGCCGACGAGATCGTCGAAATCGAGACGCCAAAAGGCGCCGTGGGGACGGACGGCTGCATTCGTGCGGACACGACCGCCGCAGGCCTCGCAGAGCTGAAGCCCGCCTTTAACGCCAAGGGCGTCGTCACCGCGGGGACGTCCTCGCCGCTGACGGACGGCGCCGCCGCCCTTATCATCGCCTCGGAAGATTATGCGAGACGGCGCGGCCTCGACATTCTGGCGCGCATCAAATCCGTCGCGGTGGCCGGCTGCAACCCCGAGATCATGGGGATCGGGCCGGTGGCGGCGACGCGCAAGGCGCTGCAGCGCGCAGGCCTCACAGCCGCGGATCTTGACGTGATCGAGCTGAACGAGGCTTTCGCCGCGCAGGCGATCGCCTGCATCCGCGAGCTTGCGCTGCCCTTGGACGCCATCAACATCGACGGCGGCGCCATCGCACTCGGCCATCCGCTCGGCGCCACAGGCGCGCGCATTTTGGGCAAGGCCGCCGCGTTGCTGAAGCGCGAAAAAGGCAAATATGCGCTCGCCACGCAGTGCATCGGCGGCGGCCAGGGAATCGCCACCATCCTTGAGGCCGTCTGATGAGCGACATCAGAAAGGTTGGCGTCATCGGCGCGGGCGTGATGGGCGCCAGCATCGCCGCCCATGTCGCCAACGCCGGCGTTCCGGTGCTGCTGCTCGACATCCCGGCGAAGCAGGGGCCGCGCAGCGCCATCGCGCAAGACGCTGTGACGCGCCTTCTCAAAGCCGATCCTGCGCCCTTCATGAGCAGGGCTGCGGCGAAATTCGTCAGCACGGGCAATATCGAAGACGATTTTGGCGGCTTATCGGAGTGCGACTGGATTATCGAGGCCATCGTCGAGCGCCTTGACGTCAAGCAGGATCTTTATCGGCGGCTTGAAGAGCTCAGAAAGCGCGGCTCCGTCGTCTCGTCGAACACCTCGACGATCCAGCTCGCCGATTTGACCAAGGGGCTGCCGGAGCGCTTCGCCGAAGATTTTTTGATCACGCATTTCTTCAATCCGCCGCGCTATATGCGGCTTCTCGAAATCGTCGCCGGCGCGCAGACACGCCCTCAAGCGCTCGCCGCGATCTCGCGCTTCGCCGATATCTCTCTCGGCAAAACCGTCGTCCTCTGCAAGGATCGCCCGGGCTTCATCGCCAATCGCCTCGGCGCCTATTGGCTGCAGACGGCGGTGACGGAGGCGATCGAGGCGGGGCTCGATGTCGAGGATGTCGACGCAATCCTCGGCAAGCCGATGGGCGTGCCGAAGACGGGCGTCTTCGGCCTTATCGATCTCGTCGGCCTCGATCTGATGCCGCATGTCGCGGCGAGCCTTGCCGCCGCGCTGCCGCAGGCCGATCCTTTCCACGCCGCCAACAGGCCGGTTCCGCTGGTCGGCCGGTTGATCGCCGAAGGCTACACCGGCCGCAAGGGCAAGGGCGGTTTCTATCGGCTGAACCGCGAGGGCGGCGAAAAAATCAAGGAGGCGATCGATCTGCGCAGGGGCGTCTACCGTGCAAGCCGTAAGGCCGAGGTCGAAGCGATAAGCGCCGGCGGCGGCAAGCTCAAGCCGTTGCTCGAACATGACAGCGTCCACGGGCGCTACGCCTGGCGCGTGATCGGCGCGACGCTGAGCTACGCCGCCGCTCTTGTCGGCGATGCGGCCGATGACGTCGCCGCGATCGATGAGGCGATGCGGCTCGGCTATAATTGGCGCTTTGGGCCGTTCGAGCTCATCGACCAGCTTGGCGCCGGCTGGTTCGCCGCAAAGCTCGAAAGCAGCGGCCTTCCTGTTCCCGAAATTCTCCGCGTGGCGGGGGGGCGCCCATTCTACCGCGTCGAGCACGGCCGCCGTCAGCGGCTTGGCCGCGACGGCGCCTATCGCGATCTTGCGCGTCCGGATGGCGTTTTGATGCTGGCCGACATAAAACTCAGCCGCGAGCCAGTGATCAAGAATGGCTCGGCGGCGCTGTGGGATATTGGCGACGGCGTCGCCTGCTTCGAATTCACGAGCAAAATGAATTCGCTCGATCCTGACACGCTCGATTTGTTGATGCGTTCGGTTCACGAGGTCGCCAAGAATTTCAAGGCGCTGGTAATCTACAATGAAGGTCAGAATTTCTCGGTTGGCGCCAATCTCGGCCTTGCGCTGTTTGCCGCCAATATCGCGATGTGGTCCGAGCTTGAAAACCTGGTGAGTCAGGGACAGACCGTCTATCGCATGTTGAAATATGCGCCTTTCCCCGTGGTCGGCGCGCCCTCCGGCATGGCGCTCGGCGGCGGCTGTGAAATCCTGCTTCATTGCGACGCCGTGCAGGCCCATGCGGAAACCTATGTCGGGCTCGTCGAGGTCGGCGTTGGGCTCATTCCCGGCTGGGGCGGATGCAAGGAGATGCTGCAACGCTGGGCGAGCCTCGGGCGTCTGCCCAAGGGCCCGATGCCGCCGATCGCCAGAGTGTTCGAAATCGTCGGCACGGCGACCGTCGCCAAATCCGCGGCCGAAGCCAAAGAGCTGTTGTTTCTGCGGCCGGGCGATGGAATCACCATGAACCGCGACCGGCTGCTCGCCGACGCCAAAGCGAAGGCCTTGACGCTGGCGGACAATTACGCTCCGCCGCAGCCGATCGTCCTGAACCTGCCGGGCCCCAGCGCGGCGACCGCGCTCAAAATGGCGGCCGACAGTTTCTTTCGCACGGGCAAGGCGACCGCGCATGATCTGGTCGTCTCGGCTGCGCTGGCGCGCGTGCTGTCTGGCGGCGAGACAGACGTTATGCTGGAGAGCGACGAGGACCGCCTGTTGCGGCTCGAGCGAGACTCCTTCATGCGGCTTGTGCGAGACCCCGCCAGTCTTGCCCGGGTCGAGCACATGCTGGAGACCGGCAAGCCCTTGCGCAATTAAACGCTGTATCGAACGGGAGCGATCCTATCATGATGAGCTACAAGGCTCCGTTGCGCGACATACGCTTCGTGCTGTTCGAGCTGATGGGCGCCGACGAACTGGCGGCCTTGCCGGGCTATGAGGATTTTACGCGCGATCTGATCGACCCCATTCTCGAGGAGGCCGCGAAGATCTGCGAGGAGGTGCTGTTTCCTTTGAACCGCTCCGGCGACGAAGAGGGCTGCACGCTCGAAAACGGCGTCGTGCGGACGCCGAAGGGATTTCGCGAGGCCTATCAGACCTATTGCGAGGGGGGCTGGCCCTCGCTTGCCTGCGATCCGGAATTCGGCGGGCAGGGCGCGCCTCATATGCTCGGCGTCATGATCGAGGAGATGATGTGTTCGGCCAATCTCTCCTTTGGCCTCTATCCCGGCCTGACGCAGGGCGCCTATGTCTGCCTCAGCGGCTATGGATCGGACGAACTGAAGCGAACCTATCTGCCGAAAATGGTTGAAGGCGTATGGTCCGGCACCATGTGCCTCACGGAGCCGCATTGCGGCACGGATCTCGGCTTGCTGCGCACGCGCGCCGAGCCGGAGGCGGACGGAAGCTACCGGCTTTCGGGATCGAAAATGTTCATCTCGGCGGGCGAGCATGATCTGACCGACAACATCATCCATCTCGTGCTCGCGCGGCTGCCGGACGCGCCGAAAGGCGTCAAGGGCATCAGCCTGTTCCTCTGCCCGAAATATCTCGTGCATGAGGACGGATCGCTCGGGGCCCGCAACGGCGTTTCCTGCGGCTCCATCGAGCATAAGATGGGCATCAAGGCGTCTGCCACCTGCGTCATGAATTTCGACGGGGCGACAGCCTTTCTCATCGGCGAGCCGCATAAGGGGCTGCGCGCCATGTTCGCCATGATGAACGCCGAGCGTCTCGCCGTCGGCGTGCAGGGGTTGGGCGTCGCCGAGGCCTCCTATCAGGGCGCCGCGGCCTATGCGCGCGAGCGGCTGCAAGGCCGTTCGCTCTCCGGCGCCAAAGATCCGGAAAAGCCGGCCGATCCGATTATCGTTCATCCGGATGTGCGCCGCATGCTGCTGACGCAGCGCGCCTATGCCGAAGGCTGCCGGGCGCTGGCGGTCCTTGCGGCGAAACAGCTCGATCTCAGTCGCCATTCCGATGCCGCCGTGCGCCGGGATGCGGAGGATTTCGTCGCGCTGGTGACGCCGATCGTTAAGGCGCTGTTGACGGATCTTGGGACCGAATGCGCCAATCTCGGCATGCAGATCATGGGCGGCCATGGCTATATCCGCGAGAACGGCATGGAGCAATATGCGCGCGACGCCCGCATCGCGCAGATCTATGAAGGGACCAACGGCGTCCAGGCGCTTGATCTCGTCGGACGCAAGCTTCCGGCTCATGCCGGGCGGCTGTTGCGCTCCTTCTTCCACCCGGTCTCGGCCTATATCGAGGCGAATTCGGGCGACAAACAGCTCGCTGAATTCGTGCAGCCGCTCGGCAAAGCCTTTCAGCGCCTGCAGCAGGCCACAGCCCAGGTCGCGCGCGCGGGCATGCGCGATCCCGACGAGGCAGGCGCCGCGGCGAGCGAATATCTGCGGCTGTTCGGACTGACGGCGCTTGCCTATCTCTGGACGCGGATGGCCGAAGTCAGTTTTTCGGAAGCGCAGAAGAGCGAAGACGAAAAATTCTACGCCGCCAAGATCGCAACCGCGCGCTTCTACATGCAGCGCGTACTGCCGCAGACGAGCGGGCTGTTTTCGTCGATCATGGCCGGCGGCAAGACCATGATGGCCTTCGACGAAGCGGCGTTCTAGCGCTCTCTTCCGGGCGAATTACCGATAGCCTTCCTCGGCCAGAACCTGCCGCACGGCCGGACGCGAACGCATCAGCTTGTAATGCGCGAGGCAATTGTCCGGCAGCGGAATATTGGTCTTGTCGGCCCAGAATTCGACATAGAACAAAGCGGCGTCGGCGATCGAAAAATCCCCGGCGACATAGGCTTTGCCGGACAACTCGCCGTTCACCGTCTCCAGCGCTTTGAGGACGATGTCGCGGCCTTCGCTCTTGATGGCTTCGACGCCTTTTCGCGCGGAGACATAGTTTTCCGGCGTGAAGACGCGGCGGAAGCCCTCGCCGTGAATGTGCCGCGTGCAAAAATTCAGCGTCTCAAGGGCGAACTGCGCCGCCTGCTCGTCCTGCGGCATGAGGCGCCGCCTCGGATAGGTTTTGGCGAGCCACACCGCGATCGAGTTGAAGTCGGTCAGCGTCCCCCCGTCGTCGCATACCAGGGTGGGAATGGTCCCATTGGGATTGATGGCGAGATAATCGGGCTTCAAATGATCGCCCTTCACCAGATTGACGATATAGGCCTCGAAGACGAGACCCACCTCCTCAAGCAGGATGTGGATGCCGGTCGAGCAGGACCCGGGCGTCATATAGAACTTCATAAAGCGCGCCTTTTGCGGTGAAGCCCCGGCGTTCGCAATTCGCGCGCCATCCCGCCCGACCTTGATCGGCGTCAATCCTTGAAAGGGCGGAAGACGCTAGGCTCACGCCCAATGGCGGCGCCCGTTCGCGCGGATGGAACGGCCGGCCTGCCGCGGCAGGGAGGATAGTCATGAATGAGATGAGCCCGTTGCGGCCGAGCGAGACGGAATTATGGTCGCCCGAAAAATTCGAGGCGGAGATCCGCGCCGTCGGGGTCGAGCGCTATCATGACAAGCATGCGTTCCATAAGCTTCTGCACGGCGGAAAGCTGAACAAGGGCCAGGTGCAGGCCTGGGCGCTCAATCGCTATTGTTATCAGGAGGCGGTTCCGCGCAAGGACGCCGCCCTGATCAGCCGCACGCATGATCGCGCTCTGCGGCGCGAATGGGTCCGCCGCATCCATGATCATGACGGCTTCGGCGACGAGCCGGGCGGCCTCGAACGCTGGCTCATTTTGACGGACGGCCTCGGCCTTGATCGCGACTATGTCGTCTCGCGTCAGGGCGCCCTGCCGGCGACGCGTCATATTGTTGAATCCTATGTATATTTCGTGCGTGAGCAGCCGCTTGTCGTCGCCGTCGCCTCCTCGCTGACGGAGCTGTTTGCGCCGTCGATTCATCGCGAGCGCATCGCCGGAATGCTGGAAAATTACGATTTCATTGGCGACGATGTGATGGCCTATTTCAAGCGGCGTCTGACGCAGGCCCCGCGCGATGCGGATTTCGCGCTCGGCTACGTCAAGGAGAACGCCGCGACCCGCGCCGAACAGGAGGCTTGCGTCGGCGCGGTGCGCTTCAAATGCGACGTGCTCTGGGCTCAGCTCGACGCGCTGCATCACGCTTATGTGGTTCCGGGGCTGATACCGCCAGGCGCTTTCGTTCCGACCTAAAAGCGACCTTCCGCGGCGCCAGGGCGTGGCCGAGCGCCCGCGCCCTTATGGCGCTTTCCTGACAAAACTGTCCGCTTTCGGCGCGGCCGCGGGTAAGACCGCCGGCCGGATCGCGCCGCGAAAAATTTTCAAAAAAGCGGCTTTCCACACGGAAAGCGATGATTGTCCCCGCCCTCTGGCCGCAGCGCAAACGGCCGTGTGCGCTGCGGCACGCAAATTGAATTGTTCTAAATCAATCGATCCCGATGATTTGGAACTTTTGGATGTCCTCAGTCGCTGAACTCGATCTCCCTGTCGTCTTCAAATATCACGTCATCGCCTGCTTCACGAAGCGTCCGCCCGGGCATCCGCGTGGCAGCTGCATGGAAAGCGGCGCGCAGCCGCTTTGGGAGCATCTGCAGAAAAAGGTGGAGGCCCAGCGTCTGACTGACGTCTGCGTGACCGCCTCCGGCTGCCTCAGCTTCTGCCGCGCCGGCCCCTTGATGGTCGTCTATCCGGAGGGCGTCTGGTACCATCCGGAGACCGTTGACGACATCGACGAGATCGTCGACCGGCATTTTGGCGCGGGCGAACCGGTCGAGCGCCTGATCATCGTCCCGAAGGTCTAAATCTCCTTTTTTACGAGACTCGCCATGCTTGAGACGGCCATCATCGGCGGCGGATTATGCGGCCTGGCGCTTGCCGCCGAGCTGGAAGCGGCCGGGCGCGACTATTGCGTGTTTGAGGCGCGCTCGCGCCTCGGCGGCCGCGTCCTTTCGGAACAGTCCGAAAAAGCCGCGATGCGCGTCGATCTTGGCCCGACATGGTTTTGGCCGGAGACTCAGCCGCGCATCACAAAACTCGTGGCGGATCTCGGCCTCGCTCATTTCGCCCAGCATGATGAAGGCGCCGTCCTGCGCCTCGTCGACTTCGACAAGCGGGCCGAGCGTTCGGAAGGGGAGAGCGTCCACGCCGGGGCGCGGCGCATTGCCGGCGGAACGGCGTCTCTCATCGAGGCGCTCGCGGCAAAAATTCCGGCGGACCGCATACAACTCGGCCATGTCGTCACCGCGATCAAGGATTGCGGCGATCATATCAAGCTGACGGTTCGCGCGGGCGAGGCTGAGACAATTGTCGAGGCCCGCCGCGTCGTGCTGGCGCTGCCGCCGCGCCTCGTCGAACAGAGCATCGTTTTTGAGCCGGCCCTCGACCATCATCTCGTCGACGCGCTGCGCGAAACCGCGACCTGGATGGCCGCCGAGGCCAAGGCGGTGACGGTGTATGATCGGTCGCTTTGGCGCGAGGCGGGCGCGTCGGGCAACGCCTATGTCACCCATCAGGACGCCGTGTTCTATGAGATTTTCGACGCCTGCGACGCCGCCGGGACGGGCGCCGCGCTTGGCGCCTTCCTGGCTTTGACGCCCGCCCTAAGGGAATCCTTCGCGGTCGGGCTGCCCATGCTGATGGGCAATCAGATCGCGCAAATTTTTGGGCCCGAGCTCGAACAGGGCGAATTGCATTATCAGGATTGGGCCGCCGAGGCGTTCACCTGCGCGGCGAGCGATCTCGCCCCCCTGGCGGAGCG
Source organism: Methylocella silvestris BL2 (assembly GCF_000021745.1). Lineage (NCBI taxonomy): Bacteria > Pseudomonadati > Pseudomonadota > Alphaproteobacteria > Hyphomicrobiales > Beijerinckiaceae > Methylocella > Methylocella silvestris. The sequence goes on along the minus strand of NC_011666.1, from coordinate 1,889,835 downwards.
CCCGCTCTATGACAATCCCTATCTGCGTCAGGCCGCCTGGGGCGGCAGGCTCCTGTTCGGCGGCTCGGAAACGGCCGGCGCTGCGGGCGGTTATATGGAGGGCGCGGTGGAGGCGGCCCAGCGCCTTTTGCGCGACATCACGCGCTTTGCGCCGGCGAAGGAGAACGGCATGGCAAATGAAGTCGCGCTCGCCGCTTTCGGGCAATGGACCGCCGAGCGCCAATCGCACATTCTCGCCGCCTACCGGACGCATCTCAATCGCCTGCTCGCCAGCTCCGACAAGGAATTCGTCACCCAGCGCGCCATGCTTGCGACGATGGAAGAGGTTTTCGCTGACGCGCTTGCCAAACTGGGCGAGCTGCCGTTTGACATGGATGGCGTCGCCATCGCGGCCGGCCGCTCGGACCTCACGCCAAAAATCTTGCAAAACTTCGACGGCTTTCTTCAGACGCTGCTCGACTGCGTCGTGAAGTTCAATCGAACCTCATGCGCGCTGTCCAATTTTCCAGGCGAAGACAAGCTTGCGAAGGACTATGTGCAGGCGATCCTGCTCGATCTTGCCGCAGCGTGGCGGGAGTTCTGCCTGTCCGCCAACGCCATCTTCGTGGCCAGAACAGAGGCCGCCGCGGCCTAGCCATTCGTTACTTTTCCGGCGCTCGCGCGTTTAGCGACGAATGCGTCCAGCGCCGGAAAACGCAACGTGGCGGACACCAAGCTCAAAACCTATCGCGCCAAGCGCGACTTTGCTCAAACGGCGGAACCGAGCGGAGAGGCTCCGATCGCGGCCGGACCGCGTCGGCGCTTCGTCATCCAGAAACATGCCGCAACCCGGCTCCATTACGATCTTCGACTGGAGCTCGACGGAGTCTTCAAATCATGGGCTGTCACCAAGGGCCCCTCGCTCGATCCGCATGACAAGCGCCTTGCAGTTGAGGTCGAGGATCATCCGCTCGACTATGGCGATTTCGAAGGCGTGATCCCCAAAGGCCAATATGGGGGCGGCACGGTCCAGCTGTGGGATCGCGGGTTCTGGGCGCCGGAGGGCGACAAGACGCCTGAACAGGCGCTGGCCGACGGCGATCTCAAATTCACGCTCGACGGCCAAAGGCTGTATGGCAGTTGGGTGCTCGTGCGCATGAAGGCCGACCGCACGGGCGGCAAACGAACCAATTGGCTGCTCATCAAACATCGCGACGGCTACGCGCGGGATGGCGACGCCGACGCTCTGCTGGCGGAGGACCGCTCCGTCGCTTCGGGCCGCGCGATGGCGGCGATCGCGGCCGGCAAGGGCAAGGGGCCAAAGCCTTTCATGCTCGCGGGCGAGCAAGCCGCCGATCCGAAAGCGGTGTGGGACTCGAACAAGGGGCTCGCCGCCGAGGCGCGCGCGGCGCCCAAGGCCACGCGGAAAAAATCTGGCGCGGCTTTGGCGCAAATGCCGGATTTCCTGCCGCCGCAGCTTTGCCAGCCGGTCGAGCGGCCGCCTTCGGGCGACGGTTGGGTTCATGAAATCAAATTCGACGGCTATCGCATGCAGCTTCGCGTCGCCGGCGGCAAAGCGACGCTGAAAACGCGCAAGGGGCTGGACTGGACCGATAAATTCGCGGCGATCGCTGCGGAGGCGGCGGATTTCCCCGACGCTATCATCGATGGCGAGATCGTCGCGCTGGATAGCTCGGGCTCGCCCGATTTCGTGGCGCTGCAGGCGGCGCTTTCAGAACAGAATACCGATGATCTGATTTTCTACGCCTTCGACCTGATGTTCGAGGGCGGGAGAGATTTGCGGCTCGAGCCGCTCGCCGCGCGCAAGCAGGCGTTGGCGCGTCTCATAGCCGGCGCGCGGCTTGGCGCGGGCGCGCTGATCCGTTTCGTCGAGCACTTCGAGACCGGCGGCGACGCGATTTTGCAATCCGCCTGCCGCCTCAATCTGGAAGGCATCGTTTCAAAGAAACGCGACGCGCCCTACCAGCCCGGCCGCTCCGACAGCTGGACCAGGGCGAAGTGCCGCGCCGGCCACGAGGTGGTGATCGGCGGATGGACGACCACGGAGGGGAAATTCCGCTCCCTGTTGGCGGGCGTCCATCACGGCGAGAATTTCACCTATATCGGCCGCATCGGAACGGGGTTCGGCGAAGCCAAGGTCAAAACCCTGCTGCCGAAGCTGAAGCAGTTCGCGGCGGAGACATCGCCCTTCACCGGGCCGAGCGCGCCACGCAAAACCGCTTCGATCCATTGGCTGAAGCCGGAGCTCGTCGCCGAGATTGAGTTTGCGGGGTTTACAGGCGCCGGCATGGTGCGGCAGGCGGCCTTCAAAGGGCTGCGCGAAGACAAGCCGGCCGAAGAGGTCGAAGCCGAGACGCCGGCCCCGCCGGAGCAAGCTGCTGTTCCCGATCCCGCAGAGATTCAGGCGAGCGCGCGTTCATCCTCGGATAAGCCCATGGCGACGGCCAACGGCAAACCCATCGTCATGGGCGTCGCCATCTCCAACCCGGCGAAGGAGTTGTGGCCGGCTGACGGCGCCGAAGCTCCGGTCTCGAAACTCGATCTGGCGCGCTATTACGAAGCGGCCGGTCCCTGGCTCATAGAGCATGTGCGCGGCAGGCCTTGCTCGCTCATCCGCGCGCCCGACGGGATCACTGGCCAGCAATTCTTTCAGCGCCACGCCATGGCCGGAGCCTCGAACCTGCTCGATCTTGTGACCGTGTCGGGCGATCGCGCGCCCTATCTGCAGATCGACCGTGTTGAGGGATTGGCGGCGGTGGCGCAAATCGCTGGGCTTGAGCTGCATCCGTGGAACTGCGCGCCGGGGCGCCCGGAGACGCCCGGGCGGCTGATATTCGATCTCGACCCCGGCCCCGACGTCGCCTTCGAGCAGGTGGCAGCCGCCGCTCTTGAGATGCGCGACAGGCTCGACGCGCTGGGGCTCGTCAGTTTCTGCAAGACGACGGGCGGCAAGGGGCTGCATGTCGTCACGCCGCTGGCGGTCGCCAAGGGCTCCAAACTCACCTGGCCCGAGGCGAAGGGGTTCGCTCAGGAGGTCTGCCGGCGCATGGCCGCGGACAATTCGAACGCCTATCTCCTCAACATGTCCAAAAAGCTTCGCGCGGGGCGTATTTTCCTCGACTACCTGCGCAATGACCGCATGTCGACGGCCGTCGCGCCGCTGTCGCCACGCGCGCGTCCGGGCGCCACGGTTTCGATGCCGCTGAACTGGAGCGAGGCGACCAACAGCCTCGATCCGAAAGCCTTTACGATCCGCACGTCCGTTGGGCTTCTCGACAAGAGCAAAGCCTGGGCCGACTATGATTCGGGCGCGCGTCCGCTGGAGGCGGCGATCAAACGCCTCGGCCGCGCCAAGGCGGCCGCGTGATCCGCAAGAAAGGCAGCCTATGGCTCCGCGTTCATTCTGGAAAGGTTATCTGAAGCTCTCGCTCGTGACCTGCCCCGTGGTCATGGCGCCGGCGAAATCCGAAAAGGAAAAGCTGCGCTTTCACACGCTGAACCGGGCTACCGGCAACAGGGTGCAAAGCCGCTACATCGATTCGGTTTCGGGCAAGCCTGTAGATTCGGCCGATCAGGTCAAGGGCTTTCCGCGCGACGATCAGTCTTACGTCATGCTCGAAGATGAGGAACTCGATTCCGTCGCGCTGGAGAGCGCCCGCACGATCGACATCGAGCTGTTCGCGCCGGCCGACTCGATCGACTGGATCTGGTATGACGCGCCGCACTATCTGACCCCGGGCGACGAAGTTGGAGAGGAAGCTTTCGCCGTCATCCGAGAGGCGATGAAGGCGACCAAAATGGTCGGGATTTCCCGCCTCGTGCTCTACCGCCGCGAACGCGCGGTGTTGCTGGAGCCGCGCGGCAAGGGCATCATCCTATGGACGCTGCGTTATGGCGACGAGGTGCGCGATCCAAAGCTCTATTTCGACGCCATCAAGGATCAAAAGCCGGTCCCCGAGCTGTTGTCTCTCGTTAACAGGCTGATCGAGGAGCGCGTTAAACCCTGGAGCCCGGAGATGGCGAGCGATCCGGTGCAGGATCGGCTGCGGGATATCATCGAGGCCAAGAAAACGCCGCCGGCGAAAAAGACCAAAGCCGAGGAAAAGACGGGGAAGGGCAGCGCGGAGAGCAATGTCATCGACATCATGGACGCCCTGCGCAAAAGCCTCGGTCCGGCTGCGAAAAAGCCCAAGGGGCGCTGAGCGGCTCGACGCCGTCAGCTCGCCTTTTTCCGCGGCGCGCGGGTTTTTGCCTCGCTCGCCTTCGAGGTCGATTTCGCTGTCGCCCTGGCGGTCCCTTTGGCGCTCTCCCTCAGCGCGTCGAGCAGGCTCGTCACATTGGTCGCCGCGACCGGTTTTGGCGGCTCGATCTTGCGGCCTTCAAGCTTCGCCTTGACGAGAGCGGCGACGGCCGCCTCATAGCGGTCGTCGAACTTGCTGACGTCAAACTTGCCGGTCTTCGTCTTGATGATGTGTTCGGCGAGATCAAGCATCTCGCCCTCGATCTTGACGTCGCGCACATCGGCGAAGGCTTCGTCGGCGGAGCGGACTTCATAATCGAAGTTGAGGGTGCTCGCGATCAGTCCGGCGCCAGAGGGGCGGATCAGCAGCGAGCGCATCCGGCGAAACAGCATCGCGCGCGCCAGCGCTGCAACCTTTTTTGCGCGCATCCCCTCGCGCAGCAGCGCGAAAGCCTCCTCGGTGGCCTGGTTGCTTGGCGCCAGATAATAGGGGCGATCAAAGAAAACGTCGTCGACTTCGTCGCAGGAGATGAAGGCCTGGACGTCGAGCGTCTTGTCGCTTTCGGGAATGGCCGCCGCAATCTCGTCAGCCTCAAGCATGACGTATTCGCCATGCCCGGTCTCATAGCCCTTGACCTGATCGTCCGGCGCCACCGGCTTTCCGGTTTCGGCGTCGATGAATTGCCGCTGCACGCGATGGCCGGTTTTGCGATTTAGCGTATGAAACGCGATGCGCTCCGAAGTCGAGGCGGCGGTGAACAGCGAAATCTGTGAGGTCAGTTCGGCGACCTTCAGGACGCCTTTCCAGTTCGCGCGCGGCGCCACAGCAATTCTCCTTCATGGTTGCAACGCCGACGCCGCCCCGCCCGTTCCCCATCCATCACGCGGCGGGAGCCTTGGCTTTGTTCGAGCGGGGGCGGCGTCGCCGGCGACGGTCCTGCCGCCATAAGAAGGCGAGAGGCGCCGTTCTTCCGCAACAAATGCCTCAAAAGAGGGTTTCGTCGCGGCGCGCTCGGCAAGCCGCGCCTGATCGTCAAGACGTTTCAAGGCGTCAAGCTCCTCTGCGCGTCCGAGCCGGGCCTTGCGGACGGCGGATTTCATGACGCGGATCGTCTCGTCGTAGACTTTTACGGGCACGGGGAAGGGATGACCGTCCTTGCCGCCATGCGCGAGCGAGAACCGCGCCGGATCGGTGAAGCGGCAGGGCGCGCCATGCACCACTTCGGCGACCAGCGCCAAAGCGCGCACCGTGCGCTCGCCGACGCCCGGCGTCATCAAGAGATCGGCGAAATCCTGCGGACCGCAATCGGCCGCAGCGGCAAGCGCGCCGCGCAGCCGGCGCATCATGACATCGCCGGGCCGAACCTCATGATGCGCCGGCATGACGAGAAAGGGGAACTCGAGCTGCGGCTTCGGCGTCGGCGCCGCGCGTTCCGCGAGCGAAGCGAATTCGCTGGCGATTCCATCCGGCCCGAGGGTTTGCAGCAAATCGAGTTGTCGCGCGCGTGAAAATTCCGCGCGGTGATCGGTGAGGTTGATGATGTCGGCGCCCTTGCGCCCGTCGATCGCCGCATGCGGGTCGTCGACGAAGCTGCGCAGCCCCTCTGACAGCCAATGATAGCGCCGCGCCTGCCGAAGCGCGCCGTTCATGCCCTGTTGGACGACGACCCAGCTGCCGTCATCGGCGACGATGAAGCTGTGCAGGTAAAGCTCGAAGCCGTCCTGCACGGCGGCGCTGTCGACCTTGGCGACGAGGCGGCTCGCATCCGCCAGCGGCGCTCCATCAAATCCCGCCTCTTCGCCGGCGCGCATCAGCTCCGCCGGCGTCTGGCGGGAATGTTTGCCGCGGCCGCCGCAGATATGAATTCCAAGCTCCCGAGCCCGCGGCGCAAGGCCCCGCTTCAGGGCGCCGAGCACGCTCGTCGTAATCCCCGACGAATGCCAGTCCATTCCCATGACGGCGCCAAGGGATTGGAACCAGAACGGATGCGCGAGCCGGCGCAGGAATTCGTCGCGGCCGTAGTGCAGGATCACGGCCTCGCTGATCGCCGCGCCGAGCAGTGTCATGCGGTCCGCAAGCCAGGCGGGCACGCGGCCGGAGTGCAGCGGCAAGTCAGCGTTTCCGCTGCGACGGGTCATCCTTGGGTCCTTCCCTCGTTGCGCGACGGGGCGAGTTTGACGCAAGGGCGCACGCGCGTAAAGGCGGCCCAGCCGATGGAACGGGGAGCCGAGACCATCGTTTGGGAGGCTGCGCCGTTTTTCGGGATCGCTCCGTGCTTGATTCAACAGATGAAGCTTCGCTTGTTGTCGATCCGAGGGAAGCGGCCGAGTCGGCGGGCTTGCGCTACGTCTCGGACTCCCGGCCGGGGATCAGCCGGCGAAAATCCGGCAAGGGATTTTCCTACAGGCATCCAGGCGGCGGCCTTGTCCGGGACGCCGCCACATTGAAGCGCATTCGATCGCTCGCTATCCCGCCCGCCTATGCCGACGTCTGGATCTGCCCATCCCCCAACGGCCATATCCAGGCGACCGGCCGCGACGCGCGCAAGCGAAAGCAGTACCGCTATCATCCCGCGTTCCGCGAGCTCCGCGAGAGCGCGAAATATGAGCATGTGATGGCTTTCGCTAAAGCGCTGCCCGCCATTCGAAGACGAGTCGCCGCGGATATGTCGCAACGCGGATTGGGGCGCGAGAAGGTGCTCGCCGCGGTCGTCTATCTCTTGGATACGACCCTGATCCGCGTTGGCAATGAGGATTACGCGCGGCAGAATAAAAGCTATGGCGTCACCACTCTGCAAAACCGTCACGCGGTCGTCGAGGGGTCGCAGGTGCGCTTTCGCTTCACGGGCAAGAGCGGCAAGCAATGGTCGCTCAAGGTCAAGGACCGCCGCATCGCCCGGATCATCAAGCAATGTCAGGAATTGCCCGGCCAGGAGCTTTTGCAATATGTCGATGATCATGGCGAGGAGCAGCGCGTCGCGTCGAGCGACGTGAACGCCTATCTGAAAGAGATCACCGGCGAGGAAATCACCGCGAAGGATTTTCGCACCTTTGCCGGCACCGTCCTCGCCGCCATCGAGCTCAGGGAGCTCCAGAGTTTCGATAGCGCGGCGCAGGCGAAGCGCAATTTGCGGCAGGCGATCGAGCGGGTCGCTTCCCGGCTCGGCAACACGCCGACGATCTGCCGCAAATGCTACATCCATCCCGAGATTCTGAACGGCTATCTCGACGGCGGCCTTGTCGCCGGGATCAAGACCGAAATCGAAAAAGAGCTGCGCGATGAACTCGCGGGGCTCGAGCCGGAGGAAGCCGCGGTGCTTGCGATCTTACGCGCGCGTCTGGAGCGGGCCGGGCCGAACGGCTGCGCGCCCTGATTACGGCCCAGCGCGCCACGGCGTCTGCAGCGTGACGTCGGCGCCATAGGCTTCCGCCTCGAACGCCTTGCCGACTTCGATCGCATTTCCGGCGTCGTCGGTCGGGTCGGACAGCTTCTGCTTCCAGCGCGTCCAGTGGATGAGTTCGTGCAGCACGGTCGATTCCCAGATGATCCAGCCGTTGCCCTGTTCGTATTTGTTGGCGACCTTGCCATGAATGAAGCAAACAACCTGGCCGTTGTCATCGCCAGTGGTGCGCCCCATGGCGTGGCCCACTTTTGCGCTGTTGATTTGCACGAGCGGGCCTTTGCCCCAGGCGCAGGCTTCGGTCGCCCAAACCTCATTGTTGCCGCACCATTTCACGAAAATTTTCCAACGGTCCGGCGTTTTCGCCTTCATCGTCTGCGGGCTCAGCCAATATTTCAGGTACTGACCGCAGCAGGGAAATTTGCTGGCGTGATCCGCCGAGGATGCGGTCGGGCCCGCATCGCCGCTTTCAAATTGCTCAAATATCATGACGAGTCTCCGCAACAGGCGCGAGGCGGAAACATAGCGCTTCGCCACGAGGCGCGACGTGCCGCGGCGCACGACGGAAGAGCTTTCACATGATGGCGGCCTAATGGGCTTCCATGCCGGGAACCCGATGCGGCGTCGTCTTGTTTGCGAGGGAATCGTGGCGTAGGCGACCCAAGCTGCGAAAGGAGTCGATCAATGTCGATAAGAGACAATCAGCGCGATCATGGCCCGGAAACGCCGGAGGTCCTGACAACCACGGAAGCGCGGCAAGGCGCGTCGACGCATGTCACACGCTACGTTCTAGGCTGGGGATTGTTCCTCGTGGTCTGCGCGTTCCTGATCATCTACTTCGTGATGTATCGATAGAACGCGAGTATCGAGCGGGCGGCTAATGCAGCCGTTCAAGCCTGATCTGCTTGACCATCCGCACCGAGCGGGCAGGGCGTAAATCGCCCTCGACAACCAGACGAAACGGACCCGTCTCCGGCCCGATCGGCGCGCCGTCCATGCGGTCGGCAAGGATCACGCGATCCTTGCGGATGGTGGCGTCGGTTCCGGCGAGATCGAGCGCGATCTTGTATCCGTCGCGGGCTTCGACGATGATGACGTCGGTCATCTCCGCGCCGTGGATGGCCTTGCCGCTCGGCGCGCCGACCCTGGCGAGAATGTCCGTCAGCAGGGCGCCCTCGAACGCATGCGCCGCGCCGTGCTGTTCGGCGCTGACCGTAGCCCGAGGCAGCGCCGCCAGTTCATCGAGCGTCACCGCGCCGGCTTGCCCATCAAGTCCGGTGAGGGCAACGCTGACGTTTGCCTCATCGGCCTGCGAAGGGCTCGCTGCGAGCAAGGCGAGGGAGATGAGCGCAACGGAAAATCGCATGCCTGTCCTCATGGCGGTCAGATCCGCAGGCGGATCCGCGGCCACTATAGGGGCGTCGCGCGCCCCTTGTCACGCGCGGGCGCCCATGAGACGCTTTGCGTCTTCCCTGAATTTTGAGGAGCGGCCGATGAAGCATCATCAACCCTATTTGCACGCGAGCGCGCTCGGCGTCGAAGATTGGGAGCGCGAGGAGTTGATCGCGCTGGCCGCAAAGCTGCTTAACGAAGACATCGCGCTCGATATGGCGCGCGCCGCGTCGGATTGCGGCTCGATCGGCTGTATTGGCGGCCATATGGCGCTGGCTCACGGCGTCTCCGTGCGCGGAGCGCGGCGCTATGTGCAAAGCCAGGCGCAGGGCGGCGCCCCGCTCTCGGCGCTGTTCTTCCCGGATTTTACGGTGAACCACAGCCATCCCGGCTGGCGCGCCAGCGCCACGCAAGCAGCCCGGGCGATCATCAATTTTCTGACATCTGGCGCGCCGGATTGGGACGCCGTCATGAGCGCATCCAACGCCGAGCGAAAGAAATCGGCCCAGATGGCGCGCGCCGATTGACTATTTATTTGGGCGTCGACCCGTCGCGATCGAGCCGGGCGCGAGCATGCAGCCCGTCTTCGCGCGTTCGATTTCGATTCAATCGAAATGGCCAAGACATATCGCGCCAAGTATGTCGTCGCTGCCCTGACCATCCTGCGCGCTTTCTTCATTCCGGGACGCCCACAACAGGCCGCCCCACTCGGAAGCTTCGTGGGTGGTCGCGCGTCGTGCGGGACGCCTTGATCTGGCCCCGCCACGCGGACCCCGTGGTTTCGATGGAAATCATCCGCAGCAACGACCCGGCGCGGAACGCGCTGCTAACCTTGGCGACGCAATGGTTGGGGGTTTTTGGAACACACGTCGTAATCGCCGCGTAGCTCGTCGAGAAGGCTGAGGGCAAGCCGGAAAAGGGAATTGCCGCCGACTGAAAGCTTAAGGAAGCGCTCATCGAAATTACGGAGTCGGGCGGTCGCGGTGCGGGTCGTGCGGCAGCCGGCCAGTCGCCCCGCCGACGCGGCCAACAAGTCAACAGCTTGAAGCGCTTCTGGCGTATTTTTCGGCTATGAACTAAAGCGCAATCGTCTCTTTATCGCGGCCTCGTTTTCCGGCGGAGGCGATCGCCACGCGATTTGGCTCTATTTTCGCTTTCCCTTGAGCTTTAGAATTGTTAAAGATCTTCTGACGGCGCCAAGGGTCATGGTCAGCCATGAAAGCGTCCAGCGCGGGGCCGAGAAATCGCTCCGCCGCCTGGGCCTTGATTGGCGGACAAACGGCGTCTTGATGACATCGCTATCTCGATCAACCGCAAGACACATTGGCTTTGGCGCGCCGTAGATAGGGACGGCTTCGTTCTCGACGTTTTGGTTCAAAGCTGAAGCAGCCCGCCGCCGAGAGGCTTCTACTCAAACTTATTCGCAAGCAAGCGCATCCCGCGTTTCATGATCTAAAGTCAAGCTTGGCTCTTATGGCGCCGCGCAATGATATGGGCTTGTGATTCGCGCATCGTCAGCACAAAAACCTCGACGATCGCGCGGAGGATTCGCGCCAGCTAACAAGACGACGCGAGCGGATCATGAAGCGCGTCAAACCAACCCTTTAACTCCAGCGCTTTGTCTTCCTTCATGATCCGATCGCCAACCTGTCACACTTTGCTCGCCATGACCTCACGGCGCCCGATGATCGCGCGCGGCGCAACGCCGCCGCCGCAGTTCGCAGGGATCTTGCCGGAACACATTGTTGTGTCTGAGTTCAACGGAGAGGGCCGCCAGATTTTATGTCTTCGCGCGCGCGAGTTGACGACGCCGCCCTACCCGAGATCACTGCGGCGGCCGCTAGCGGACGCGCGTTTGTCAGACGCTTGGCGGTCGCCGCGCCAGACCGATCAATGGCCTCCGCCGCCACGCGTTGCGATACGGCTTCCCGGTGGTTTGGGCGGCGCCGATTTGATGCCTTCTTGATCCAGGTCAACGCTCAAGAGCTCGATGTGGGGTATGCTCGTCAAGGACGGGTTGCATTTCACTTTCGAGCAAGGATTACGATGAACTTTCACTCGAAGGCGTTTTTGCGCGAGCACCCGCAGTCGTCGGTGGCCAGCGCATCGCCGCTCAGCCGGCATACGCTAATGGCCGCTTTGCCGCTGGCCATCGGCCTCATCATGATCCTGCTCCCCGCGCCGCCGGGGCTGCCGCTATATAGCTGGCGCTATCTGGCGCTATTCGTCACCGTTATCGTCGGGCTGATCGTCGAGCCGGTTCCTGCGGCTGCGGTCGGCTTTCTCGGCATAACAGCAGGGGCGGCGCTCTCACATTTCGTCCTGTTCTCGCCAGCGCAGCTGGCGGCGCCAGGCTTCAACGCCAACGCGGCGGCGATTTCCTGGGCGCTCTCGGGCTTCTCCAATTCGACCGTATGGCTGATTTTCTCGGCCTTCGTTTTTTCCCTGGGGTACGAGAAAACGGGCCTCGGCAAACGGATTTCGCTGCTCTTGCTGTCGCGGCTCGGCGCGCGCACGCTGACCCTCGGCTATGCCGTCATGTTTGCCGATCTGCTGCTGGCGCCCTTCATGCCGTCCAACACGGCGCGCAGCGGCGGCACGATCTTCCCGGTCATTAAGAACATCCCGGAATTCTACCAGTCCCTCCCCAATGATCCGTCGTCCCGGCGCATCGGCAGCTATCTCATGTGGACGGCGATCGCCTCGACATGCGTCACCAGTTCGATGTTCCTGACCGGGCTGGCGCCGAACATTCTCGCAGTCGAGCTGGTGCGCAAGACCGTCCATGTCGAACTAGGCTGGGGGCAATGGTTCATCGCCTTCCTCCCGGTCGGATTGATCCTGTTGGCGACGACCCCACTGCTCGCTTACGTCTTGTATCCCCCCGAGTTGAAGCGATGCCCGGAGGTGCCGGCATGGGCGCGGCAGCAACTGGGCGAACTCGGCGCATTCTCCGGCAAGGAGATCACGCTTCTGATCCTGGTTATCCTGGCCCTGGCGCTGTGGATTTTCGGCGCGCAGATGGTGGATCCGACCACGGTGGCGCTGATGGTAGTCGGGTTGCTGGTGGTGACCCGCACGATCACCTGGACCGATGTGCTGGACGACAAGCCGGCGTTCAACACCCTGGTGTGGTTCGGCACGCTGGTGGCGTTGGCCGCCGGGCTGGCGCAGGTCGGCGTGGTGGCGTGGCTCGCCGGATTGGTCGGCCCGCTCTTGGCGACCTTGCCGGCATTGGCCGGGTTGATCGCGCTGATCGTGCTGTTTTTTCTGCTGCATTACCTGTTCGCCAGCACCACCGCTCATACCACCGCTCTGCTGCCATTGATGCTGATCGTGGCGACCAAAATCCCCGGCCTGCCGATCGCCACCGCTGCGCTGGGGTTGTGCCTGAGCCTTGGCATCATGGGGATCATCACCCCATATGGCACCGGGCCTAGCCCGGTCTACGCTGGCAGCGGCTTCCTGCCGGGGCGCGATTACTGGCGTCTGGGGGCCATCTTCGGCGGCTACTATCTGCTGGTCTTTCTGCTCGTCGGTGTGCCGATGCTGTTCCTCGTCGGTTAGAAAGGATTGCCTTGTGGAATACTTTGATACCGATGTCCTGATTTTGGGCGCGGGCGGTGCCGGTCTGCGCGCCGCCATCGCCGCAGCGCAGTCGGCCCCCGATCTGAGAATTGCGCTCGTGTCCAAGGTGTATCCGATGCGCAGCCATACGGTGGCGGCTGAGGGCGGCTCGGCAGGCGTTGTGCAGGCTCATGACAGCCTCGACGCGCATTTCCACGACACGGTCGCCGGCGGCGACTGGTTGTGCGAGCAGGATGTGGTCGACTATTTCGTCTCTCGCTGCACGCCCGAGATGATACAGCTCGAGCATTGGGGCTGCCCCTGGAGCCGCAAACCGGACGGCAACATCAACGTCCGCGCTTTCGGCGGCATGAAAATCGAGCGGACATGGTTCGCCGCCGACCGTAGCGGTTTTCATATCCTGCACACGCTGTTCCAGACCTCGACCAAGTTTCCATCGATCCAGCGTTTCGACGAGCATTTCTGCGTCGACCTGCTGGTTGAGGATGGCCGCGCCCAGGGCGCTGTCGTGCTGTCGCAATCGACGGGAGAATTTGCCACGATCACGGCGCGCTCCGTGGTCATTGCGACCGGCGGCGCCGGGCGGGTGTTCCGTCAGAATACCAATGGCGGGATCGTCACCGGCGATGGCATGGCCATGGCGTATCGCCACGGCGTCCCCCTGCGCGACATGGAGTTTGTGCAATACCACCCAACCTGCCTGCCGGGCACGGGTATTCTGATTACCGAGGCCTGCCGTGGCGAAGGCGGATTGCTGGTCAACAAGGACGGCTATCGCTATCTGCAGGATTACGGCCTCGGTCCGGCAGAGGCGCAGCCGCATAACAAGTTCATGGAGCTGGGGCCGCGCGACCGGCTGAGCCAGGCGTTCTGGCACGAGGAACGCAAAGGCCGCACCGTCACCACCCCGCAGGGCGAGGCGGTGCTGCTCGACCTGCGCCATCTTGGCGCGCGAAAGCTCAAGGAGCGGCTGCCGCTGATCTGTGACCTGGCCCGGGAGTTCATGGGCATCGATGCGGTCACTGCGGCGATCCCCGTACGGCCGGCGGTGCACTACACGATGGGCGGCATTCTGGTCGACATCAACACGGCCTCGCCGCTGGCGGGGCTTTATGCGGCCGGCGAATGCTCCAGCGTCGGCATCCACGGCGCCAACCGCCTGGGTTCGAATTCACTTGCGGAATTGTCGGTGTTTGGCCGGGTCGCCGGAGAGCAGGCGGCGGCGTTCGCGCGCGCCGCCCCGCCGCCCCGCAGGTCTGGCCAGGCGGAGGCCATCGAGGCCAAGGCCTTGGGGCTGCTGCAGCAGAAGGGCGGCGGAGAGCAGCACGCCCTGCTGCGCGAGACGATGGGCAAGAGCATGGAAAAGGGCTGCGGCATCTATCGTCTCGGGCCGGAGATGCAGGAGACCTGCGATACGATCGCCGAGCTTAAGCGCCGCTATGCCGACATCACGCTGCAGGATCGCTCGCGGGCCTGGAACACCGATTGGTTATCGGCTATCGAGCTTGGCTTCCAGCTCGATATCGCGGAGGCCATGGCGACGTCTGCCCTGGCTCGGACGGAATCGCGCGGCGCTCACCAGCGGCTGGACGGCTTCGAGACGCGCGACGACGCCAAGTTCCTTTGCCACAGCCTCGCCCACTACCAGGGGAGCGCGCCGCCCACGATCAGCTATGGCGCGGTCACCATCACCCGCTTGCCGCCGGGGCAGCGGGCCTATGGGGCGCTGGGCGAGAAGCTGGATGATGCGGCAGCCAAGGAAAATGGTCATGTATAGCGAAACCACAGCGGTTCCGGTCGACAAACCCAAGATTGTCGAACTTCGGGTGCTGCGGTACCGCCCCGCGTCGGACACCGAACCCGTCTTCATGACCTACCATCTGCCGTTCACGGACGACATGTCGGTTCTGCAGGCGTTGCAGGCGGTCAAGGTCTCACTTGACGCCACGCTGTCGTTTCGATGGTCCTGCCGCATGGCGGTGTGCGGGAGCTGCGGCATGATGATCAATGGCGAGCCAAAACTCGCCTGCAGCACCTTTCTGCGGGACCTCGCGTCCGAACCGGTGACGCTCGAGCCGCTGCATAATTTCCCGATCGAGCGGGACCTGATCGTAACCGTTGGCGACTTCGTCAAGAAGATCGAAAGCATCTATCCTTACATCATGCCGAAGGCGCCAAAGACGATCGAAGATGGCGCGTATTTGCAGACGCCGGGGCAGATGGCGGCATATGGGTCGTTCGCCGATTGCATCAATTGCATGCTGTGCTATGCGGCATGCCCGCAATTCGGCGCCAATCCGGACTTCATCGGGCCGGGCGCGATGGCGCTGCTGCAGCGCTACAACGGCGATTCACGCGACGGTGGGCAGCAACTGCGCCTGGAACAGATCAGCGGCGAGGATGGCGTGTGGTCATGCACCGCGGTCGGCGTGTGCTCTGATGTGTGCCCCAAGCAGGTCGATCCGGCCAATGCCGTAAACCAAAACAAGTCGAACAGCGCATTCGATTTCTTTCTGCGCTTCTTGCGTAAGGAGCCCAGCGCATGAATGAGAGTCGCCCTTTCCACCGCCCCCGGCCAAGCCGCTGGTGGGCTCACAAGCCATACCGCGCCTACACCATCCGTGAGTTATGCGGCGTCGCGGTCGCTGTGTATGGCGCCATTCTGCTGGCCGGCGTGGTTTGCCTGTGGCGCGGACCGGACGCCTATGACGCATATCGGCGCGCTTTAGCCAGTCCATGGTCGCTATTGGCGCATCTATTGCTGTTGGCGGCTGTGCTGTGGCACGTGGTGACGTGGTTCCAGATCCTGCCGAAGACGATGCCCAAGCTCGTGCTGCGGGGCCGGCTGGTGCCGCAGAGGCTGCTCTCTGCCGTCACATTGTCCATCGCGTGCGCCTGTTCGGTCGCTCTGCTGGTGGGCGCGATCATCGTGGGAGCGTGGTCATGACATTTCCGAACGCGCCTCACCCGCCGGCCCGCAGCGTCGCTCCGGTCTTCTGGTTGCTGTTCGGGGCTGGCGGCATGCTGTCGGCCTTGTTCGGGCCGGCGCTGATCATCCTGACCGGCATCATGGCGCCGCATGGCTGGGGTGTGCCGGCGGATTTCGCCGATTTTCCTCACGCACTGGCGTTTGCGCGGAATCCGATCGGCAAACTCGTGTTGCTGGCCGTGATTTCCCTGTTCTTTTGGCACGGCGCCGAGCGGCTGTTTTTGACGCTCAAAGACATGCGCGTGGCCGGCGCGCCTGTCTTGCGGCTGGCGACCTATGGCGTCGCCGCTGTCGTGACCGTGGCGACCTTCGTGTTGCTGTTGCTGATCGGCTTTTGATGTCTCGGATTCCCATCCTCTTATCCCGGTGGCAAATATAGTGTCGAATATTCCACTGCCAGACATGAGCCTGGAACTGCTGCCCGCGTATCTGCGCGATGTCTACACTTGGGCCTACCTTACGCCCGGCACGGCGTGGTTCTTCGATCGACAGATCGTGGTGCAGGCGATTTTGTGGGGCAATGCGCAGCGGCTGATGGGCGACGTGCTGGCTGCCTTGCAGCCGGGGGACCGGGTGTTTCAGCCGGCGGCCGTGTATGGGGACTTTTCTCGCCAGGTGGCGCAGCGCGTCGGTCCGCAGGGCCGATTGGAGGTGCGCGACGTCGCGCCGCTCCAGGTTTGCTTGACCCGGCGCAAGCTGGCCGACCTGCCGCAGGCGAATGTGGCCTGGGCCGACGCATCAATTCCGCAGGACGGCGAATTCGATGCCGTCACCTGCTTCTTCTTGCTGCATGAAGTGCCGGACCAGGTGAAGGTGCAGGTGATCCACGCCATGCTCGGGCTGGTGGGGCCGACCGGCAAGGTGATCTTCGTGGACTACCACCGCCCACATCGCTGGCACCCGCTGAAGCCGGTGATGAAGCGGATATTCGAGCGGCTCGAGCCGTTTGCCGCCAGCCTCTGGGCGCATGAAATCCAGACGCTGGCCGGAGCGGCGGCGGATGGTTTCCAGTGGCGCAAAAACACGCGGTTCCGCGGGCTGTACCAGATCGTAACCGCCGAACGAAAATGACAAATTTGGGCGTAGCGAAAGCCCCCTCGACCTCGGTCCCAGTGAGGAAAGAATCCTAAAAGGTTCTGGCGCAAACATTTTGTGGGGACGCGGTGAGGCGATGTGCGGGCGGCCCCACAGACCCCGCTAGATGTTTGCCAGAGTCTCGTCCAGCCAGTCGAAGGTGGTCTGATGCGCCAGGTACATCGCGCCCCAGCTTAGCGCATTAACGCGTCAAGGCCGCCAGTGGTAGCTCCCGCGATCCGGCGTCATGTGAACAAGGTTGAGGACAGGTGACCCGAGCTGGCGCCGGTAATTTCGTGGGTAGATAGCCATAAAGGCCGGTTTCACGAGGGCGCGTCGCGATCGAGCCAATCGAGAAAGGCTGTATTGACGGAGGAAGGCGCAAGCTCGACAATGCAATTGACGTAATCGACGACGCTGCCGACGATGGCCTCAATGGACGCGCGCCTGCCGTCCTGCGTCTTGATGAGAAGCACGATTTCCGGCTCCTCCTTGATTTCCTCGTCCCATCGATAGGCGCAGGTGATCGGAAACCAGTTGCAGCAAACGGCGACGCGCTGCTCCAGCGCGGCGCGGGCGATCCGGCGCGCTTCATCGATCGTGTTGAGCGTGACGTAGAAGAGTTTCATCTAAACAACCTGGCGGCGCAGCGGGGCCGCGCCGCCGTTGCAGGATTCAAGCGCTCAGGCGGCGATGCCGATCGAACCCGCCTTGGCGAGCAGCGCTTCCGCCATGCGGATGCTGGCGATATCGATCAGGCGGCCGTCGAGCGAAACAGCGCCTTTGCCGGCTTTCGCGGCGTCGTCCATCGCGGCGAGGATGCGGCGCGCCTTGGTGACTTCGGCGTCGGACGGCGTGAACACCTTGTTGGCGAGTTCGATCTGCGAGGGGTGGATCGCCCATTTTCCTTCATAGCCGAGCACGGCGACGCGGTTGGCGGCGGCGATGAAGGCGTCGGGATCGGAGAAATCGCCGAACGGGCCGTCGATCGGGCGCAGGCCATAGGCGCGGCAGGCGACCATCATGCGCGTCTGCGCGGCGTGCCAGGGATCGGCCCAGAAATACTGGCGGTTTCCATTGGGGTCCTTGTCGGTCAGCACGCCATAGTCGGCGTTGACGCCGCCGATGACGGTGGTGCGCGCGCGCGTCGAGGCGGCGTAATCGGCGACGCCGAAGGACAT
The DNA here is from genome assembly GCF_000021745.1 of Methylocella silvestris BL2. NCBI lineage: Bacteria > Pseudomonadati > Pseudomonadota > Alphaproteobacteria > Hyphomicrobiales > Beijerinckiaceae > Methylocella > Methylocella silvestris. The sequence continues at coordinate 1,871,970 of NC_011666.1, read as the reverse complement.
CGCCTCGAGACGCGGGCTCGATTGGGCGATGGCTTCGACATTGGCCATGCCGAGCGCCGTCTCGATCAGCACTTCGAAGCCGATCTTTTTCGTGCGCTTCTTGGCGGCTTCGATCTGCGTCACCAGCATGTCGATGGCGTAGACGTCGGCCGGCACGCCGACTTTTGGAATGAGGATCATGTCGAGGCGGGGGCAGGCTTCGACGATGTCGACCACGTCGCGATACATGTAGTGGGTGTCAAGGCCGTTGATGCGCACCATCATGGTCTTCGAGCCCCAATTGATCTCATTAAGGCCCTGAATGATGTTCTTGCGCGCCTGCTCCTTATCGTCCGGAGCCACCGCGTCCTCGACGTCGAGGAAGACGATGTCGGCGGCGGAGGAGGCCGCCTTTTCGAACAGGCCGACGTTCGAGCCGGGAACAGCGAGTTCGGAGCGGTGCAGGCGCGGCGTCGCCTGTTCAATGATCGTGAAGCTCATCCGTGTGGTTCCTTTCGAGAGTATGTTGGCCGCGCGATCCGCGACGGCGGCATTGATAAGACGATCGTCATGTCACCCGGTGGCGCCAAGACCGCTTGAAATGCAGTTGATCGACAGCAGAAGATTGGATTTGAAGGCTTCCTTGCTCAATTCATTCGTGCTGGCGCGGAAGTTTCGCAACAGTTCGACCTGCTCGCGATTGACCTTGTTGATGGTTTTGAGCCGCGTTTCGAGGCGCGAGCGATAGGCCGGAAAACGCTGCGCGATTTCTTCCTCGCCGGTGATCTTCAGGATGTTTGCCCGCGTCAGCCTGTATTCGGCCTCGATCATGCCGAAAATCGTCTCGCGCACGTCGTCGTCATAGACGAGCCCGGCATATTCGCGGGCGATGTCGAGATCGACCATGCCGAGGGTTTTCTCCACCTCGCCGACGATCATGCGGAACAGGTCGGATTCGGCGAACATGCGCTTCAGCAGCGTCAGGCCGCGCTCCTTGCGCACGTCGAGGAAGCTGGCAATGCCGCTGCCGACGCCATACCAGCCTGTGATGACATGGCGGTTCTGCGCCCAGGCGAACACCCAGGGAATGGCGCGCAGATCGGACAGCGTGCGGGCGCCGAACCGCCGCGCCGGACGCGATCCGATGTTCAGCATCGAGATTTCATCGAGCGGGCTCGCGGACTGAAAATAGGTCAACAAGTCCGGATGATTGATGAAATTGGCGTAGGCGGCGTGCGAGGCGCCGGACAACGCCTCCATCGCCTCCTCGAATTCGGCGCGCAGGGCGGGCGCGGCGCGCTCCAAGGTCAGCGTATGCTCGAACACGCTGGATCCCAGCATCTCCATCTGGAAGGCGGCGGTTCCCCTGTTGGCGTATTTGAACGACACCACCTCGCCCTGTTCCGTGACGCGCAGGCGCCCCTGGATCGAGCCGGCCGGCTGCGCCGCGATCGCCTGCGCGGTCGGCGCGCCGCCGCGGCTCACCGAGCCGCCGCGTCCGTGGAAGAACGAGATCGGAATGCCCGCCTCGGCTCCGATCTTGGCGAGCTTGTCCTGCGCTTTCGCAAGCTCCCAATTCGAGGACAGAAATCCGCCGTCCTTGTTCGAGTCGGAATAGCCGATCATGACCTCCTGCACGCCGCCCTGCATGCGGGCGCTACGGCGCACCAGCGGCAGCGACAGCAATTCGCGCATGATCTGCGGCGCGGCGCGAAGGTCGGTGATGGTCTCGAACAGCGGCGTGATCGACAGCGTGCAGGCCTCGACGCGCGTTGCGTCATGATAAAGGTCGGCCTCCTTGGCGAGCAGATAGGCGCCAAGCACGTCGGCGGCGGAGCGCGTCATGCTGAGCACGAAGCTGCCGAACGCCTCGCGGTCGAATTCCTCGTCGCGGTCGCGAGCGAGCTTGAACATTCCGAGCGTTTCCTCGGCTTCCGGCGGCAGCGCGCGATAGACCGGCGGCCCGATGCGCGGCCGCGCCAGCTCGGCGAGGATCCAGGCCTTCCATTCGTCCGATTCGACGGCCGGCGGCTCGCCGTCGGCCTCCGTATGCATGGCGCGCCACAAGGCCTGCAGGGTTGACGTCAGCTTCGTCGTGTTTTCGCGCAGATCGAGCCTTTGCGTGCGGAAGCGGAACGCCTCGACGGCGAAACGCACCGGACGCACGAGATCTTGCGCGAGGCCAACGCTGCCGCTCTCTGCGAGCGCCTGTTCGGTCACCGCGAGATCGGAAATGAGATCGTCCGCGCTGATGTAATGCGGGCCCGGCGTCCGTTCGCCTTCGTAGAGGGCCAGCGTCGCCTTCACCTTGGCGTGCGCGCAGTACAGAAACTGGCGATAGGGCTCGCCGGGATTGCGCAGCGCGATTCCGGCGCCGTCGCCGCTATCGCTGAGCGCGCGGTTCAGCGCCTCGCGAAAACCCGAGGGCGGCGGCAGAGCTCGCTCGGAGATCGACAGGCTTTTCATCAGGTTGAACAGGCGCTGTTCGTAAAAGCGAAGGCTAGCCTTGGCGTTCTCCCTCAGCGCGCGACGCGTCACCTTGTTGGTGACGAAGGGATTTCCGTCGCGGTCGCCGCCGATCCAGGAGCCGAACTGGAAGAATTGCGTCAGCGCGAAATTTTCGCTCGGGTAGAACCGTTTCAAGGCGCGGTCGAACTTTTTCAAAAGTTCGGGCACGCCTTCGAACAGGGTCTCATGAAAGAAATGCAGACCCCAGGCGATTTCCTGCTCGACCGAGGGTTTCTCCAGCCGCAATTCGCCGGTCATCCACAACAGTTCGATCTCGTCTCGCAGCTGGTCGATGATGCCGGAGCGTTCGCGGCCGGTCCAGCGCGGCTGCTCGAGCTCGACCAGCAGACGATAGATGCGGCGGTGCTTTTCGAGCACGGTGACGCGCTTGGCTTCGGTCGGATGCGCGGTAATGACCGGGCGCACCCGCGTGCGGCCCAGCTTCTCGGCGATGTCGGCGGCGGGAACGCCAAGCTTCGCCGCCTTGGCGATCACATTGGCGAAAGTGCCCGGAACCGCCTGTTCGCCGAGCTCGCGCTCGGTCCGGCGGCGCTCGCCCATGGCGGCGTCCTGCTCGACGATGGAGAGCAGTTGAAACCAGATGCCATGCGCCTGAAAAACACGCGACAGAACCTCCGGAGCCGCATTCTGCAACACCGTCTCGCCGGACAGCACCGGCGCGATTTCGGGATGATGGCGCTGCACCACCTCAAGCAACAGCTGGTAGAGAATTGCGGCGATACGCTCGCCGGAAGGCGCGCCGTCGCTGACGTCGACAACGCTCAGGGCCTGTTCCAGGCGCCGTTCGGCTTGCAGCTCAGTCATGGCGGGCGCTTCCTTGGGATTTGAGCTGGCCGGCGTGGAATTTGCGTTTAGCGGTCATTGGCGCTGCGAAGCCTCCCCTTTTGACGTGGTCGAGTGCGGAGGTTGCATCCTCCGTCGCGATCGGCTGCGGCCTGAGCCGTCCTGTCGCGGCGCGGTTGTCTCGCCGCGGGCCGGCCGGCGGCTTCAATCGGGCGGGCGGGCGTCTTGCGCCGCGATCCCGCAAACGGCGCCGGAGAGCGTGGCCGGCGGGGCCGCGGCGACGTGGCCGCCGCGGCGCGTCATGGTCGAGATTAATGCGCGGCTACGGCTTCGGGCGCCTTGGCTGGCGTCGTGCTGCGGCCGAGCACCCGGGCCATGGTTGCGCCGAGCTCGCTCGGGCTCGGTGCGACGGTGAGGCCGTAGGATTTCATGATCTCGGATTTTTCGGCGGCGCTGTCTCCGGAGGCGGAGATGATCGCGCCGGCATGGCCCATGCGGCGCCCCTTGGGCGCGGTCAGGCCGGCGACATAGCCAACCACCGGCTTTGTCATGTTGTCCTTGATCCAGGCCGCGGCCTCGGCTTCCTGCGGGCCGCCGATTTCGCCGATCATCATCACGGCTTCGGTCTCGGGATCCTGTTCGAACAGGATCAAATGGTCGAGGAAGGAGCTGCCGTTGATCGGGTCGCCGCCGATGCCGACGCTGGTCGAGACGCCGATGCCGAGCTCTTTCATTTGCGCGGCGGCCTCATAGCCGAGCGTTCCCGAGCGCGACACGATGCCGACCGAGCCGCGCATGTAGATGTTGCTTGGCATGATGCCGAGCATGGCTTTGCCGGGGCTGATGATGCCGGCGCAGTTCGGCCCCACCATCAGGGTGCGGCGGCCGCGCTGATAGCGCAACAGATAACGCTTGACCCGCATCATGTCCTGCGCCGGAATGCCGTCGGTGATCGAGCACACGAGCCCGATGCCGGCGTCCGCGGCCTCCATGATGGCGTCGGCGCAGAAGGCCGGCGCAACGAAGGTGATGCTACAATTGGCCCCGGTCGCGCGAACCGCGTCCTTGACCGTGTTGAACACCGGCTTGCCGAGGTGGGTCGCGCCGCCCTTGCCGGGCGTCACGCCGCCGACGACATTGGTGCCGCATTCGATCATTTCCTTGGCGTGGAAAGTGCCTTTGTCGCCGGTAAAACCCTGCACCAGGACGCGGCTGTTCTCGTCGATTAGAATGCTCATCTCGCAGCTCTCCTAAAAGCCGATTGCGCCACAATGAAATCTAAAAATTGCGGCGCGAAAGGGCTTTTGATCTTGTTCAGTTCAGGCTTCTGGCCGGCGCTTGCCCGGCCGCTTCGACCGCCGCGCGGGCGGCGTCGGCGAGAGTGTCTGCTGAAATGATCGGCAGCCCGCTGTTGACGATGATCTCGCGCCCGGCCGCGAAGTTGGTGCCGGAGAGACGCACGATAAGAGGAACATTGACGTTGAGGGTGCGGCAGGCCTGGACGACGCCTTCGGCGACCCAATCGCACCGGTTGATGCCGGCGAACACATTGACGAGGATCGCCTTGACGTTGCGGTCGGACAACACGAGGCGGAACGCGGCCGCGACGCGCTCAGGCGACGCGCCGCCGCCGACGTCGAGGAAGTTCGCCGGAGCGCCGCCGGCATATTTGATCATGTCCATCGTCGCCATCGCGAGGCCGGCGCCGTTGACGATGCAGCCGATGTCGCCGTCGAGTCCGACATAGTTGAGATTGTGTTCGGCGGCCTGGACCTCGCGCGGATCCTCCTGCGAATGATCGCGCATGTCGGAGATGGCGCTGCGCCGGAACAGCGCGTTGTCGTCGAACGACATCTTGGCGTCGAGCGCCAGCACGCGGTCGTCCTTGGTGACCACAAGCGGGTTGATCTCGACCATGGTCGCGTCGAGGTCGCGGAAGGCGCGATAGCAGCCGAGCATGCTCTGCACCGCGCGGCTGACCTGCTTCAGATTGAGGCCGAGGCCGAAGGCGAGCTCGCGCGCCTCGAACGCCTGCAACCCAACGGCTGGCTCGACGACGACCTGGAGAATTTCTTCCGGATGTTCCTTGGCGATCTCCTCGATCTCCATGCCGCCGAAGCGCGATGCGATGATGCGCACGCGCTCCACTTTGCGGTCGAGCACGAAGCCGAGATAGATCTCGCGATCGAAGGGTTCGGCGGCCTCGATGTAGACGCGTTGGACGATCTTGCCTTCGGGGCCGGTCTGGTTGGTGACGAGCGTCTTGCCGAGCATGTCGCTGGCAGCGGCGCGCACTTCATTGTAGGTCTTGCACAGCTTGACGCCGCCCGCCTTGCCGCGCCCGCCGGAGTGGATCTGGGCCTTGACGGCCCAATGCCAACCGCCGAGTTCGGTTGCGCAATAGACGGCTTGATCGGGGCTGTAGGCGACAGCGCCGCGCGGGGTTGCGACCCCGAAGTTGGCCAGGATCTCCTTGGCCTGATATTCGTGAATGTCCAGCTTCCCCTCCTCCACATTGAGAGCGCTCCGCTTCGCGCGGGCTGCCCGGCCGTCTCATCTTTTTGTTGCGGCGCCGAAGAACACTGCCGCAGGACGCAAGCCGTCCTTGTTGAGCCGGCGCGCTTGCGTCGAGCCGACGGCGCAAGCGCGCGAAGATTAGCAGCCCTTTTTTCCCTTGGCCATCGCAGACGGCGACATAAGCCGCGGCCGCGCAGGCCACAAAACACCGTCTCGGATAGGGCGATGTTATAGCTTGAGAAGCGCTTGCGGCGCTCCTTTATTTTTTTTAGGCGCGCCTCAGTTTATTTAGGCGTCCGTCGGCCCCGCTATGCCTTGCAGCAGTCGGGAAAAGCGCGGATAACGGCCGGACTAATACCAAGCGCGGATTCCAAACTCGCATGACCTTCGATCCAGGCAAGCTTCTTCTCGACATGTTCGACGCCGCCGTCAGCGCGGCCTCGCCCGAGAAATGCCTGCCGCAGCATCTGCCGTCCCGGCCGAAAGGACGCACCATCGTCGTCGGCGCCGGCAAGGCGGCAGGAGCGATGGCGAAGGCTGTCGAGGATCATTGGGACGGCCCGCTTGAAGGCCTCGTCGTCACCCGCTACGGCCATGGCGCGCCCTGCCGCCGGATCGAGGTGATCGAGGCGGGCCATCCGGTGCCGGACGCCGCCGGGCGGGAGGCGGCCGAACGCATCCTGGCCTCGGTGAAGGGGCTCACGGCTGACGATCTGGTGCTGTGCCTGATCTCCGGCGGCGGCTCGGCGTTGCTCGCTTTGCCTGCGGCAGGGATCACGCTCGCCGACAAGCAGGGCATCAACAAGGCTCTTTTGAAGAGCGGCGCCAACATCTCCGAAATGAATTGCGTGCGCAAACATCTCTCGGCGATCAAGGGCGGCAAGCTCGCCGCCGCGGCCGCTCCTGCGCGGGTGTTCGCCTTGCTGATTTCCGACGTTCCGGGCGACGATCCGAGCGTCATTGCCTCGGGTCCGACCGTCGCCGATCCGACCACCTCGGCCGACGCGCTCGCCATCATCGACAAATATCAGATCGCGGCGCCCGATCATGTGCGCGCCTATCTGCGCTCACCGGAGTCCGAAACGTTGAAGCCCGGCGATCCAAAGCTGGCCGGCGTGACGAATGTGATGATCGCGACGCCGCAAATGTCGCTCGAGGCCGCGGCTGCAATCGCACGTGCGGCCGGCGCCGCGCCCTTGATCCTCGCCAATGACATCGAGGGCGAGGCCCGCGACGTCGCGCTGGTGCATGCCGCCATCGCCCGGCAGGTCTATCATTTCGATCAGCCGGCGCCGGCGCCCTGCGTTCTGATCTCGGGCGGCGAAACCACCGTCACCGTGCGCGGATCGGGGCGGGGCGGGCGCAACGCCGAATTCCTGCTGGCGCTTGGCGTCGCGCTCGACGGCCATAAGGGCGTCTATGCGCTCGCCGGCGACACCGACGGGATCGACGGCACGGAAGACAACGCCGGCGCGCTTTTGTTTCCGGACAGTCTCGCCAAAGCTGCGGCGGCCGGCGTCAGCGCCAAGGCGCGGCTCGCCGATAATGACGGCTATAGTTTCTTCGCTGCGCTCGATCATCTGATCGTTACCGGGCCGACCCGAACAAACGTCAATGATTTCCGCGCCATTTTAGTGGCTCGATAGAACTGCCGCTGAGTTTCGCGCCGGCTCGCGGCGCCGCGGCAGCACATTGCGAGTATAAACCGAGTTCTCTGGCCATTCGCCTGGCTGGTCAAGCAATCGCCGGTGACTTGAGATTGTCGGCTTTTTCGTGGATACTACCAAAGTAGTGCAAATGGAGGATACATAATGCCGGGCCGTCACTTTCTTTTTGTCCCAGGACCGACCAATGTCCCGGAGCGGGTCGCGCGCGCAATGGTCGTGCCGATGGAGGACCACCGGTCTCCCAAATTCCCCGAGCTGACTCTGCCGCTGTTCCAGGATCTGAAGAAGATTTACAAGACCAAGGACGGCCAGGTCTTTCTTTTCCCCTCCTCCGGCACCGGCGCCTGGGAATCCGCCTTCAACAACACGCTGTCGCCCGGCGACAAGGTGTTGATGTCGCGCTTCGGCCAGTTCAGCCATCTCTGGATCGACATGGCGCAGCGGATGGGCTTCGACGTGCAGATCCTCGAAGAGGAATGGGGCACCGGCGTCAAGCCCGAGAAAATCGAAGAGATCCTGCGCGCTGACAAGTCGCATCAGATCAAGGCCGTGACCGCGACGCACAATGAGACGGCGACGGGCGTTGCGAGCGATATCGCCGCCGTGCGCAAGGCGATGGACGCCGCCGGCCACCCGGCGCTGCTGTTCGTCGACGCCGTGAGCTCGCTCGGCAGCCTCGACTTCCGTCAGGACGAATGGGGCGTAGACCTCGCCGTGTCTGGCTCGCAGAAGGGCTTGATGCTGCCGGCCGGCCTTGGCGTGCTCGGCGTTAGCCAGAAGGCGCTTGCCGCCTCCAAGACGGCAACGTCGAAGCGCTGCTATTTCGATTTCGACGACATGATCAAGGCCAATGCGACCGGCTATTTCCCCTATACGCCGCCGCTGCCGCTGCTCTATGGCCTCCGCGAATCGCTGAAAATGATCGAGGACGAAGGCCTTGAGAATATTTTCGTGCGCCACAGCCATTTGGCCGGCGGCGTGCGCGCCGCGGTCAAGGCCTGGGGCCTTACCCCCTGCGCCAAGGAGCCGAAGTGGTATTCGGATACGGTGACGGCGATCGTCGTGCCGCCGCAGTTCAATGCGGTGCAGGTCATCAGCACGGCCTATAGCCGCTACAATCTGTCGCTCGGCGCCGGATTGTCGCAGGTCGCCGGCAAGGTCTTCCGCATCGGCCACCTTGGCGACCTCAACGAACTGATGGTGCTCGGCGCGCTCGCCGGCGCCGAAATGGCCATGGCCGACGTCGGCATCCCGGTCACGCTCGGCAGCGGCGTCGGCGCGGCGCAGTCCTTCTATCGCGCCGCTGCTCCCGTCAAGGCTGAAAAGGCGGCCTGACCGCTCACCTCGCCAAAGCGCCGCGCGTTTTTCGCGCGGCGCATTTTGTCGCGGGCGGATCGGCGGTCGACGCGGATGAACTCGCCTCTTCTGCCGCGATCCCTCCTGCGCCGGGCCGCTTCCTTTGCGTTATTGCTAGGGGATGCGGCTGGCCGCATAGTCGCGTGGAGGCCGCTCTTGCGGGGGCCGGCCGCGCGCCGTCAAACCCGTTCACGTCAATAACATCCAAAGACAAAAGGGAGCGCCGTGACACATTCGATCGTCTTTCTCGACCGTTCGACCCTTGACGCCAATGTGCGGCCGCCGGACTTTCCGCACAGCTACAGGGAATATGACGTCACCGCGCCGGACCAGATTGTCGAGCGCCTCAAGGGCGCGACGATCGCAATCACCAACAAGGTTCCGCTGCGGGAGGCGACCCTCGCGCAATTGCCGGACCTGAAGCTCATCGCCGTCGCCGCGACCGGCACCGACGTCATCGACAAGACCTACGCCAAGGCTCATGGCGTTACCGTGTCGAACATCCGCAACTACGCCTTCAACACCGTGCCCGAGCATGTCTTCGCGCTCGCTTTCGCGTTGCGCCGCAGCGTCGTGCCCTATGTCGACGACGTGCGCGCCGGCCGCTGGCAGGAGAGCGATCAGTTCTGCTTCTTCGACCATCCGATCCGCGACATGCGCGGCTCGACGCTCGGCATCGTCGGCTACGGCGCCCTCGGCAAATCGGTTGGCAAGATCGCCGAAGCCTTCGGCATGAAGATCTTGGCCTATGACGTCTTTCCGCAGCCGGGCCTCGTCGACCTCGACACGCTGATCAAGGGCAGCGACATCATCACGCTGCACGCGCCGCTGACGCCGGACACCAAGAACATGATCGGCGCGCGCGAACTTGACATGATGAAGCCCGATGCGCTGCTCATCAACACGGCGCGCGGCGGCCTCGTCGATGAAGCCGCCCTTGCCGACGCCCTGACCGCGGGAAAGATCGGCGGCGCCGGCTTCGACGTGTTGACCGTCGAGCCGCCAAAGCAGGGCAATATTCTGCTCGATCTCAAATTGCCGAACCTTCTCCTAACGCCGCATGTCGCCTGGGCGAGCCGCGAAGCGATGCAAATTCTCGCTGACCAGTTGATCGACAATGTCGAGGCTTTCGCCGCCGGCAAACCGCAGAATGTCGTTGAAGCCTGAGTTCAGATTGTTTTAGGAGCGGCCATGGCCTCGGATATTGAAATCGCCCAGCGCGCCACAATGGAGCGCATCACCAAAGTCGCCGCGGAAAAGCTCGGCATCGACGACGAGCATCTTGAACCCTACGGACATTTCAAGGCGAAGATTTCGCTGGATTATGTCGACAGCCTGAAAGACCGTCCGGACGGAAAGCTCATTCTCGTCACGGCGATCAGCCCGACGCCGGCCGGCGAAGGCAAGACGACGACGACGGTGGGTCTCGGCGACGCGCTGAACCGCATCGGCAAAAAGGCCTCGATCTGCCTGCGCGAGCCTTCGCTCGGACCCGTATTCGGCATGAAGGGCGGCGCGGCCGGCGGCGGCTATGCGCAGGTCGTTCCGATGGAGGACATCAATCTCCATTTCACCGGCGACTTCAGCGCCATCGCGCTGGCGACCAATCTCCTCGCGGCGATGATCGACAATCACATCCATCACGGCAACGAACTCAACATCGACGTGCGCCGGATCGCCTGGAAGCGCGTCGTCGACATGAACGATCGCGCCCTGCGCGACATCACCATCGCCCTCGGCGGCACGGCGAACGGCTTTCCGCGCCAGGACGGTTTCGACATCGTCGTCGCCTCGGAGGTGATGGCGATTTTCTGCCTCGCCAATTCGATCGAGGATTTGAAAGCGCGTCTCGGCGCCATCGTGATCGGCTACACGACCGACCAGAAGCCCGTCCATGCGCGCGATCTACAGGCTAACGGCGCGATGGCGGTATTGCTCAAGAACGCTTTGAAGCCGAATCTCGTGCAGACGCTCGAGAACAACCCGGCCTTCATCCATGGCGGTCCCTTCGCCAATATCGCGCATGGCTGCAATTCGGTGCTCGCCACCAAGACGGCGCTCAAACTGTCGGACTATGTCGTGACAGAGGCCGGCTTCGGCGCTGATCTTGGCGCGGAGAAATTCATCGACATCAAATGCCGCAAATCGGGCCTGCGGCCGCAGGCGGTCGTCATCGTCGCCACGATTCGTGCGCTAAAATATCATGGCGGCGTGGAGCTCAAGGAGCTCAACACGGAAAACCTCGATGCGCTGCGCAAGGGGCTCTCCAATCTCGAACGCCATATCAACAACATCCGCAACCATTACGGACTGCCTGTTGTCGTCGCGATCAACCATTTCACAGCGGACACCGCGGCCGAGGTCGATCTGTTGAAGAAGAGCGTCGCTGATCTTGGCGCGCCAATCGTCGTCTGCCGCCATTGGGCGGAAGGCGGCAAGGGCGCCGAAGATCTGGCCCGCGTCGTCGTCGAGATGATCGACAAGGTCCCGAGCGACTTCCATTTCGTCTATGAGGATTCCGCCTCGTTGTGGGACAAGGCGACGGCGGTCGCGACCAAGCTCTATGGCGCGACCAAGGTGACGGCCGACGCCAAGGTCCGCAACCAGATCAAGAAGCTTGAAGAGAGCGGCTACGGCAATTTCCCGATCTGCATCGCGAAAACGCAATATTCCTTCTCGACCGACGCCAAGCTGCGCGGCGCGCCGACGGGCCATGACATCAACATCCGCGAGGTCCGGCTTGCGGCCGGAGCGGAGTTCATCGTGCTCGTCTGCGGCGACGTCATGACCATGCCGGGGCTGCCCAAAATTCCCTCGGCGACCAAGATCGACCTCAACGAAAAGGGCGAGGTCGTCGGGCTGTTCTAGGCCATCGCGAGACGCCCCAAGCATCGGAGTCTCGGACTCAACATCAAGCCGGCGCGCCTTCGCCGGCTTTTTTGCATGCGTGCGCTTGCGCATAGCGCGCAGAGTCGCAAAAGCTGAACAAGCGGGCCGCCATGGCAGGCGCAGGGGCTGACAGCTTGTTCACCGAGGATGATCTTTCCGCCGCCCGCGCTGCCGGCGTTCTTTCCGAGGACGATTATCAGCGACTGAACGCGTTTCTGCTCGGCCGCGCGCAAAAAATGCAGCCCCAGGGCCAAGAGCGGCTGGAGGGTTTGGCTGCTGCTCCCGAACCTGCCCGGTTCGACGTCATCCATCTGCTCTGGTACGCGGGCGCGCTTGTCATCATCGCGGCGATGGCCGTGTTCATCAATCAGGCGTTCAACGCGCTTGGCGGCCCGGGGCTGGCCTTGGTCGCGGTCTGCTACGCAGCCTTCTTTGTCTTTCTCGGCGATCATCTTTGGCGGCGCAGGGATCTCAAGATCCCCGGCGGACTTGCGATCACCATCGCCGTCGCCATGACGCCGATGGCGATCTGGGGACTACAGGAGTCGTTTGGCCTCTGGAGCGAAGATGCGATCGGTCGCCACGCCTACAGCGATTTCGTGCCGCTCATCAACGGCAACTGGCTCTTTATGGAGCTTGCCGCCGTCGCAGCGACCCTGCTTGCCCTGCGCTTCTTTCCTTTTGCGTTCCTGACGATGATCGCGGCAATTGCGCTCTGGTTCATGTCGATGGACCTTGGCGCGCTGCTGACGCATGGCCGTTACGACGATTATGAACTGCGGCGGGAGGTTTCGCTCTGGTTCGGCCTTGCGCTGATCGGCCTTGCCTGGTTCGTCGACGTCAAATGGCGCAGGGCGGGGGATTTTGCCTTCTGGCTGCACCTTGCCGCCGCCGCCGCTTTCTGGGGCGGCCTCACCTTTCGCGCCAGCTCGGGCGAATGGCTGGCGCTGACCTATTGCCTCATCAATATCGCGCTTGTGTTCCTTGCCGTGTTCCTGCGCCGGCGCGTCTATGCGGTGTTTGGCGCAATCGGCGTCAGCGTCTATCTCGGCCATCTCGCCTATGACGTGTTCGATCACGTCGTGCTGTTTTCCTTCGCGCTGTCGGCCGTCGGTCTCGCCATCATCGGCCTTGGCATCGCGCTGAACAGGAAAATCGGCGCGATCGACAGCTGGATCGACGCCAACGCGCCGCCCGCGCTGCAACGGTTACGGCCGCCGGCTTGATTTTGGTTCTATCTCTCGACCGCTTCCGACGCCTTCGTCACCCTGGCAAGCTGCGCGTCGAGCGCCGCAAGATCCTTGCGATTGGCCTGAAGCCTGCGTTCGAGCTGCAGCAGGATCGACCGGCTGCGGCCGCCGAGGGCCGGCGAATTTCTGACTTCCGTCAAATCATCTTCAGAATGGCGGACGAGCAGCGCGATCTGCTCGCGCTGCGCTTTGAGTTCCCCGATTTTGTGCAGCATCCCTAATTCCCCCCTGCTGCGGCCGCAGGAGCATGAAACTGCATTCTAACGCCTCAATCCCGGCGAGGTTTCGTTGCGCCAAAGAATTGCTGCGCCGCAGCGGCATGTTCGCGAACGGCCGATAGGGTTATGGGAACCTTAAGATGCGGCGTCGATACGGCGAAGCTCGCGCAACATGAGTCTGTGGCGTGACCATTTTTTGGCGACTCGGCCGCCACTCATTCTTTGAGCGCTTGGTCAGACTCTTTCGGGACGATAGGTTACCGCCGTCAGGATTTAGCCGATCGATGTGACCGGACATATTGACGCACGCAAGCTTGAGGACTTGCGCGCCTCGTTTCCAATACAGGAGACGCCTGAATTAGCGCGCCGCGCCGCTGTTGACGCCGCCAAAGCCGGCCCGTTCGGCAAAACCCTGTCCCTGGGTCCGGACAAAAATGTCGCGGCGCTCAGCGGCGGCTCCGGTGTTATATTCGCCGTAATAGGCGCTCGCGGCGATCGCGCGTTCGCTCTGGGGAAGCGCGCCGACCTGCTGGCCGTCGACGGTGGCAGGCGCCGAGGATCCGGACACGCGGTCGACAAAGGACTGGCCCGGGTCGACGACGCCGGCGACGGCGGATTGCTGGGCGATAGCGCCGAAGGCCAAGACGGCGGCGGCGCAGATGAGATTTTTCGAGGCGCTCATGATCTTTGCTCTTTTGTTGGACTGCATCGGCGGCGCTGACTGTCCGCCAGTAAGCTTCAATATGAATGGTCATATTGATATTGGCAATGCCAAAGTCGGGGCCTCGCGCGAACGTGATGCGCGCGATCGCCCTGCGCGCGAACCCGCAATATGGCAACCAAGCGCGCTATCCGGCGGCGCCCGGATTCTATGATTTGGGATTTTTTGGCTGGGGGTTTTTGCGCGTCAGGAGCGCGCCATAAGTTCAACGGCGAAGCCGTAGATGCGCCGCCGCGGCGCCTCTGGCAAAGCGGCGAGCGTTTTGAGATAGATTTCGCCGGCCTGGCACATTTCGCCGTCGCTGAGCGGCGGGTTTAAAACCTTGCCGTCGAGAAGCGTCGCGATCGCGGCGTTGGAGACGCCTTGCGCGCGCAGCGCATTCTCCAGCGTGTGAAAATCCTCCTCGGTCGGCCGCTCGCGGTCGCCGCGTTTATCCTTGCCGTCGCTGATGGCGTTGAGGCCCGCGGCGGCCAGCGCGGCGAGCAGGGCGCGGTGATCGCGCGAAAAACCTACGAAATCGGCATGGCCGCCGCCGTAGAGGAACGCGACGCAAAGCCCCTGATCATTCGCGGCCAACGCATGAAGCATTGCGTATCTGGCGTCGAAATAGCGATCCAGCGCCGGACCATCCGCCTGCGCGGCGAGGATCCCATGCGAGCGCCTCAATCCGCGCGCGGCCTCGATCATCAGGGCGTCGGCGCTGGCGCTCTCGCCCGCACTCGCCGCGCGCTCTGCGGCGCGCGCCAGAAAGGCTTCATATTCGGCCGGGAAAGCGGCTTTCAGAGTTTCGAAGAAACCGGAGTAATCGGGCGTTCCGGCGACCGTCCGTTCGATCGCCCGGCGCATGGCGGCGATCTCTTGCGGCGAGGCCTGACGCTCAGTGACGCGCCCGGAGCCCGGACCGCGCGCGGCCTCATGCCAGTAGGCCCAGCCGAGGATGATCGCGACACATGCGGCGAGGCCAAGCAGCGCGAGCCGCAGCGTATGCATGCCAGCCGGTTCTCCTTATTGATTTCGTTAGAATGTGCCCACAACCGCGCGGCGAGGGCAAGCGCGCGGGCCTCGTCTTTAGGCGGATGCTCTAGCTCGCGGCGCGCAGCCGCTCGAAGCCGCGCTCGAGATCGGCCTTGAGGTCCTCGACGTCCTCGAGCCCGATGTTGAAGCGCAGCGCCGGCCCCGGCGGCGACCAGGGCGTCGCGGTGCGATAGGCGCGGCAGTCGAATGGAATGACCAGGCTCTCGAAGCCGCCCCACGAAAATCCCATGCCGAACAGTTCCAGCCCATCCAGCATGGCGGCGACCGCCTTTTGCGGAAAGGGATTGAGCAGCACGGAAAACAGGCCCGTCGAGCCGTAGAAATCACGCTTCCATAAGGCATGGCCGGGGCAGGAGGGCAGCGCCGGATGCAGCACCGCTGCAATTTCCGGGCGTCCTTCGAGCCAGCGCGCCATGGCGAGCCCTTGCGCCTGCGCCTCGCGCAGCCGCAGTTCCAGCGTGCGCAATCCGCGCAGGGCGAGAAACACATCCTCCGGTCCGGGGCACATGGCGAAGGCGTCAGCTGTGGCGGAAAGGCGCGGCAGCCATTCGGCGGTGGCGGAGATGAGGCCGAGCAGCAGATCCGAATGGCCTGAGAGATATTTTGTGCCGGCCTCGATCGCCATGTCCGCGCCGCGCTCATGCGGCGGGAAGAACAGGGGCGTCGCCCAGGTGTTGTCGAGGATCGCGCATATCCCCTTCGCCCGCGCGATGGCGAAGATCGCCGGAACGTCGGGCAATTCGAAGCTTTGCGATCCCGGCGTCTCGAGGAAGATAACGCTGGTGTTCGGCCGGATCAGCTGTTCGATCCCGGCGCCGATCAGCGGATCGAAATAGGCCGTCTCCACCCCGAGCCGTGCGAGAACGCCGTCGCAGAAAATGCGCGAGGGGCGGTAGATCGAGTCAGTGACAAGGATGTGGTCGCCGGCTTTGACCGCGGTCAGCAGCGCCAGCGTGATGGCGGCGAGTCCCGTCGGGGCGAGCGCCGCGCCGGCGGCTCCGCAGAGCTCGGTCCATGCGTCGGTCAGCGCCTTGGTCGTCGGCGAGCCGGACGTGCCATAGGTGAAGGGCGCATTGCGGGTCACGAGGTCGTGATAGCTGGGGAACAGCACGGTCGAGCCGCGATAGACCGGCGTATTGACGAAGCCGAATTGCTCGGACGGGCGGCGGCCGGCGTAAACGAGCTTCGTTCGGGTCTTTAGCGCCTTGTGATCGTCTTTGGTCGACTCGGTCATTCTCGTCCAATCGGGCTTTTGATACGCTGCAAACTGTTGCCGCGCCGCGGCAAACGTCAAGATCACGCTTCAGAGCATTTCAAAAAAAGCGTGGTTTGGCCTCAGAAAATGCGTTGAAACAAAGGCCTAACCGCAGATCTCAGGCGGAGTGCGGGCAGGCCGGTCTGAAACGCCAGGATTTCGGATCAAGCATAAATGACCGCGCTTTGGAATGGCGAGAGCAATCGCGCCTTGCAAACCGCTCGGCCCGGGTGGTCAGGTTGCAGTTCATAAGGGCGCATCGGACCGCCGCCGCTCCGCGCCGGCGTCTCGCCAAGCAAGAGGAGGATCTATCGTGGCCTATGCATCCATAAATCCCTATACCGGCGAAACACTGAAGACTTTTCCCGACGCCGCCGACGCCGAAGTCGAGAGGGCGATCGAGAGCGCCCACGCAGCTTTTCTGTCGTGGAAGGACGTTCCATTCGCCAGCCGGGCCAAAATCATCCAAAGCGCGGCCAATATTTTGCGCAAGGAGAGCGACGCTTACGCCCGGCTGCTGACGCTCGAAATGGGCAAGCTGTTTTCGGAAGCCAAGGCAGAGGTCGAGCTATCCGCCGCCATCTTCGAATATTACGCGGTGCACGCCGAAAAGCTGCTCGCGCCGGAAAAGCTTCCGGTTGCCGATCCCGCCGAGGGGGAAGCGATCCTCGTGCATGATCCGCTCGGCGTGCTGCTCGCCATCGAGCCGTGGAATTTCCCCTATTATCAGATCGCCCGCATCCTTGCGCCGCAACTCTCCGCCGGCAATACGATGCTGCTCAAGCACGCCTCCAATGTGCCCCAGAGCGCCGCCGCCTTCGAGAGTTTGATGCGGAACGCCGGCCTGCCCGAGGGCGCCTTCAAGAACCTCTACGCCACGCGCTCCCAGATCGAACTTATTCTCAACGATCCGCGCGTCCATGGCGTCGCGCTGACGGGGTCCGAAGGCGCCGGCGCCGTTGTCGCGGCCCAGGCGGGCAAGGCGCTGAAAAAATCGACGATGGAGCTGGGCGGCGCCGACGCTTTCGTCGTGCTGGCCGACGCCGATCTCGAAAAGACCACGAAATGGGCGGTGTTTGGACGTCACTGGAACGGCGGACAGGTCTGCGTCTCCTCCAAGCGCATGATTATCGTCGACGAGGTCTATGACAACTTCCTCGATCGCTACAAGGCGGGGGTGGCCGGTCTGCGCGCGGGCGATCCCTTCGATGAACGCACGACCCTGGCGCCCCTGTCGTCGCAGGGCGCGGCCGATGAGGTAAAGGACAAGATCCGTGAGGCGGTCGGCCACGGCGCGACGGCGACCGAGGTCGGTCCCAGCGTTCCCAATCAGGGCGCTTTCGTGCAGCCGACGATCCTTACGGATTTCACGGAAGATAATCCCGCTCGCTACTGGGAGTTCTTCGGCCCGGTTTCCATGCTGTTCCGCGCCAAGGACGAAGACGACGCCGTGCGCATCGCCAATGATTCCCCCTACGGGCTCGGCGGCTCGGTGTTCACCTCCGATCCGAAGCACGGCGCCGAGGTCGCGCGGAAAATCTCGACCGGCATGGTCTTCGTCAACCATCCGACCATGGTGAAGGCCGATTTGCCCTTCGGCGGCGTTCGCCGCTCCGGCTACGGCCGCGAACTGATCGGGCTCGGCATCAAGGAGTTCGTCAATCACAAGCTGATCGACGTCGTCGACATCGACGCGCCGTTCTGACCTCGCCCCGAAGCAGCTCTTAGAGTCCGTTTGGAAAAGCCCGATTTCTCCAAAAGCCCTCATGGTGAGGAGGCCCTGGGGCCGTCTCGAACCACGAGGGCGCCAACAGTGCGCTCTGACCAAATCCTTCGAGACGCCATTTCTCAGGAAATGGCTCCTCAGGTTGAGGAGAACCGAATTTCTAAACGGCCTCTGAATTGAGGTTGGTCGGCTTTCGGCAGGTTTTGCCCATGCGGGCGTGTGAAGCCACAAAGCGGCGCTGAGCGGCGCCGTGGGGCCGGCTTGTGTTTTGGCCTCTTGCGCCAGCGCCCTTGACCCATTTCCGCAAAGCCCTCTAGTTGCGTCTGCGCGCCTGCCTTCCAAAGGCCGGCGCGCGGGGGTCAATTCTGGAATGGTTTCGCATGTTCAAAATGAACGTCGTCAGAACTCTCTTTGCGCTCGGGCTCATGATCGGGTGCGCGCAGGGGGCGCAGGCGGGCCTGCTCGATCAGGTGCAAAAGCGCGGCTATGTGATCTGCGGCTCCAATCCTGGCGTTCCGGGGTTCGGCCTGCCCGACGATAAGGGCGGCTGGACGGGGTTCGACGTCGATTTCTGCCGCGCGGTCGCCGCCGCCATCTTCAATGACCCGACCAAGGTCAAATTCATCGCGCTGAGCGCCAAGGACCGCTTCACCGCCCTGCAGTCCGGCGAAGTCGATCTGCTCTCGCGCAACACGACCTGGACGCTGTCGCGCGAGACGGGACAGGGGTTCCTCTTCGCCGGGATCACCTATTACGACGGGCAGGGCTTTCTGGTGCGCAAAAAGCTCAATCTTTCGTCCGCGCTGGAATTGTCCGGGGCCTCGATCTGCGTCCAGCAGGGCACCACGACGGAGCTGAACCTCGCCGACTTCTTCCGCGGCAACAATATGAAATATGAGCCGGTCAATTTCGCCAACGCCGAGGAGGCGGTGCGGGCCTTTGAGGGCGGCCGCTGCGACGCCTACACCACTGACGCCTCCGGCCTCTATGTCGAGCGCCAGCGTCTCGCGGACCCTGAAGACAGCGTGGTGCTGCCGGAAATTATCTCGAAGGAGCCGCTCGGCCCCGCCGTCCGTCAGGGCGACGATGGATGGTTCAACGTCGTCAAATGGACCTTGTTCGCGCTCGTCAATGCGGAAGAGCTCGGCGTCACCTCCAAGAACGTCGACGAAAAGGCCAAATCCGATCGGCCGGAAGTCAGGCGTCTGCTCGGCTTTGAAGGCAATTTCGGCGAACCGCTCGGGCTTGACGCCGATTGGGCCTACCGGATCGTCAAGCATGTCGGCAATTACGGCGAAATATTCGATCGCAATCTCGGCGACTCCTCGCCTTTGAAAATCAAGCGGGGGATCAATGCGCTCTGGACCAAGGGCGGGCTGCAATACGCCCCGCCGATCCGATAGGCGCACATTTGACGGCAGGGGGCGATGGACTTTCGCCAATCAGGGCGATGAAGCTTCGGCGCCATCCCGCGCTGGAGCTCTGGTATGACGCCAGGGCGCGGGCCGTCCTGTTGCAGATCGCTTTCGTCGCGGCCTTTGTGGCGCTCGCCGCCCTCGCCTTTATCGACGTGCGCGCCAATATGGAGGCGCGCGGCATTGCGACCGACCTCAGCTTTCTCGGCAAGGTCGCGGGCTTCGACATCAATCAGAGCCTCATTCCCTATAGCGCCGCCTCGACCTATGGCCGCGCCTTTATCGTCGGACTGCTGAATACATTGCTTGTCGCCGCGGTCAGCCTCGCGCTGGCGACCGTGCTCGGCTTTATCGTCGGCTTCGCGCGCCTGTCGAAGAACTGGATCGTCGGCCAAACCGCGATGGCCTATGTCGAGGCGGTGCGCAACGTGCCTTTGCTGCTGCAGCTTCTGTTCTGGTACAATGCTGTCCTGAAGCCGCTGCCATCGCCAAAGCAATCGCTGCCGCTTCCCTTCGGGATGTTTCTCAACAATCGCGGCCTGTTTGCGCCGGCGCCCGTGTTCGAGGCCGGCGCCTTTTGGCTCGTGATCGCGGCGGCCGTCAGCATCCTCGCTGCGATCGCAATGCGCCTGACGCCGAAACGGGTCAAATTCGCCACGCCGCCGCGGGCGTTTTTCAGCGGCGTCGCGGCGGCGGTGCTGATTGTCCTTCCCCTCGCGGCTTTCGTCGGCGCCGGGACGCCGATCGCCTTTATTCAACCCGAGCTCAAGGGCTTCAACTTTGTCGGCGGCGTGCGGCTGCTGCCGGAATTTGTGGCGCTTGTTCTCGGCCTCAGCCTCTATACGGCGGCGTTCATCGCCGAGATCGTGCGCGCGGGCGTCGAGGCGGTGCCGCGCGGCCAGCGCGAGGCGGCGGCGGCGATCGGCCTGAACAGCGCCGCCGCCAACCGTTTTGTCATCGCGCCACAGGCGATGCGCCTCATCGTCCCGCTGCTGACCAGCCAATATCTAAACCTCATCAAGAACTCTTCGCTCGCCGTCTTCATCGGCTATCCCGACCTTGTGCAGGTTTTCGCCGGAACCGTCCTGAACCAGACCGGCGCCGCCGTGCAGGTCATTTTCATCACCATGGCGGTCTATCTCGCGATTTCGCTCCTCGCCTCGCTCGCCATGAATCTCTATGGGCGCCGCTTCGCGCTGGTGGAGCGCTAGCATGGCCGCCAAGGCTCGCGGCGGCCCCGGCGCGAATGCGCTCTATGTGCTGCAGGGGCATATTCCGGCGCGGCCGCCGCCGCCGCGCCGCCGCCGGCTGATCGATCTGATCGCCGGCAATCTGTTCGACGGCTGGCGAGCCAGTCTACTCACCGTCGCGACCTTCGTTCTGATCGCGCTGATAACGCCGCCGCTGCTGCGCTTCCTCGTGTTCGACGCGGTCTGGTCGGCGCCGGACGGCGCCGCCTGCCGCGCGCCGGGGGCCGGGGCCTGCTGGGCCTTCATCTGGCGCAAGCTGCCCTATTTCACCTACGGCTCCTATCCGCTCGATCAGCGCTGGCGCGTCGACGTCACGCTGGCGATCGGCGCCGTGCTGATCTTCTGGCTGCTCTGGCTCGACGCCGCGCGGCGCAATCTCGCCGCGATCCTGTTCTTCGGCGTCTATCCGGTGGTCGCCTTCCTGCTCCTCCATGGCGCCCCTTCCATTGGGCTGCCGCGCGTCGCCAGCGATCTTTGGGGCGGCATCTTCGTCAGCCTGCTCGTCGCTATCGTCGGCATGGTCGTTTCGCTGCCCTTTGGCGTGCTGCTTGCGCTGGGGCGGCGCTCGTCGCTGCCGGCGCTCAGCATCGCCTGCGCCAGTTTCATCGAACTCGTTCGTGGCGTGCCGATCATCACCGTTCTGTTCATGGCGAATACGATGCTGCCGCTGTTCGTGCCGGAAAATCTCGCGCCCGACCGGCTGCTGCGGCCCCTCATCGGCGTCGCGCTCTTCGCCTCGGCCTATATGGCCGAAGTGGTGCGCGGCGGATTGCAGGCGATTCCGAGCGGTCAGTTCGAGGGCGCCGAGGCGCTGGGCCTCGGCCGCTGGCAGACGCAGCGCCTCGTCATCCTGCCGCAGGCGCTGCGGGCGGTCATTCCGGGCGTCGTCAATAATTTCATCGCGCTGTTCAAGGATACGACGCTCGTCGCCGTCGTCGGCATTTTCGACTTTCTCCGGACGGTCGATTCGGCGCGGCTCGATCCCGTCTGGGCGGGCCCGACCATTGCGACAACGGGCTATGCTTTCGCGGCGATGTTCTATTTTGTCTTCTGCTTCGCCATGTCGCGCTATTCGCTGTTCGTGGAGCGGCGATTTTCGCACGAGAGGCGAGGGTAAGCATCGGAGAATTGGCGTTTGGCTTCCGGCATGACTGAGGCGCGCGCGCCGCGAGTCGCGATCGAGATGATCGGCGTCAACAAATGGTATGGCGCCTATCACGCTTTGCGCGACGTCAATCTCACGGTGACGGCCGGCGAGCGCATCGTCGTCTGCGGCCCTTCCGGCTCCGGCAAATCGACGCTGATCCGCTGCGTCAACCGGCTTGAGGCGCATGAGAGCGGCTCCATCGTCGTCGAGGGCGTGGAGCTGACCGACGATCTCCGCCACATCCATGAGGTGCGGCGCGAAGTCGGCATGGTGTTCCAGCATTTCAATCTTTTTCCCCATCTGACGATCCTCGAAAATTGCACGCTCGCGCCGATCCATGTGCTGAAGATGGAGCCGCGCGACGCCGCGGCGGTCGCCATGCACTATCTCGGCAAGGTCCATATTTCAGACCAGGCGGAAAAACATCCGGGGCAGCTTTCCGGCGGCCAGCAGCAGCGCGCCGCCATCGCGCGGGCGCTGTGCATGAACCCGAAAATCATGCTGTTCGACGAGCCGACCTCGGCGCTCGATCCCGAAATGGTCAAGGAAGTGCTGGAGACCATGGTGCAGCTCGCCCGCGAAGGCATGACCATGGTCTGCGTGACGCATGAGATGGGCTTTGCCCGTCAGGTCGCCGATCGCGTGATCTTCATGGACGCCGGCGCGATCGTTGAGATCAATCGGCCCGAAGACTTCTTCTCGGCGCCGCGGCATCCGCGCGCGCGCCAGTTCCTTGGCGAGATTTTGTAAAAGGACCGGCCAGTTTTTGCCAATTGGCCCGGAACGGCAGAGCTTGCTTGCGCGTTATATCTTCATTGCGTAGCGCGCCGGCTCCGCTCGAGTCGGTATGGGCGAGGGTCCAATGAGGTTTTTTGGGAAGTTAATTCTGCCCGCGATAGCTGTGGCCTGCGCTTATGGCCTCGCTACAAAATGTGCGTCTGCCCAGGCGGCCGGTCCGAACAATGGGCTTGATCACACGATGCGCTCGCTTGAGGATTTGCGCGACGATGTGCGCGCCCGCGCAGGCTGGCGCAAGGACGAATGGGTCTGTCAGCAGCCGTCAGGTCCTTGCGTTTGGCATGCTGGATATTGGGGGCCGGCGCCCGCGCCAATTCCCCCGCCGCGGACCGTCTATATCACGATCGAATCGGTGCGCGGGTTCCCGTGGATCGGCGAAGCGCCTCCCGGGCCGCCGCCGTATTAGTCGCGACGCCGCGTTTCTCCTTGCCCCTGTGGGCCTTGGAGCGTGAGGCATTCTTGACCGGACAGCGCACTCTTGCAGCGATGGCGCTCCGCTCTGATGCTTAAGGCAGCTATTTGCCGGCCTTGCCGCGCAAGGCCATCACGGCAGACCCCACCCGCCGCTTGACGAAATCCTGCACCGGCGACTGGAACGGCGGCGTCGGCTTCAGGCCCATCTTCCGGATGAAATAATTCATGCGGTAGATGTTGGCTCTCTCATTGCCATAGCTGTGATAATTGATGCTGACGGCGATCGAGATTTCATCGCCGTTCCGCACCCAATGCGGCGCGTTGATGGGGATATGCACCCCGTCGCGCGGTCCAAGCTTGACCTCGTCGGCGTGATCCTGCAATTGCGGCTTATATTGCGCGGCGTTGCGGCTGTTGGTCCAGAACGCTTCGATCTCCTCCTCGGGCAAGACCTCGCGATCGTCCGGGCGGAAGATGCTGATCACCTTCGTTCCTTGGACCTGGAGCAGGAAATTGCATTCGCTGTCGATGTGATAGGTCGTCAGACGACCCGGCGAGGTAATGAAGACGATGACCTCCTTGCGGCGCATATTGCGCTCGAGGTCGCGGCCGGACACCTCGAGAAGGTCGGACATGCAGTCGTCGAGCAGCTTGGCGTAGGCGGGGTCCTGCTCGGCGCCTTTGAGCGCGATCCAGGCGCCGGCGGATTCGATCCGCCTGATCGTCTCGTCGACCGGGAAGGCAAGCGGCCTTTGTCCCCATTTTTCGTCGATGTCGGTGACGCCGGTATCATAATAAAGATCGTTCGGCCGCTTTTGCGCCGTGTCGCGCGCGAGCTCCAACAGCCGCGGCAAGGCAAGCAACGGATGGCCCGTCAGCCGATGCTGCAAGGTGAAATGGCGCTTGTTGAAATTTTGACGGAATTGATCCTTGTCGATTATCAACAAATGTTCGGCGCCGACGCTCGTCCCGGATTCCATAACATTGCTGTCCATGTTCTAAGCTTCTCCAGAGAGGAGCAATAAGTTATGACGAAAATAAATAATCGTTAGACATCGCTTGTTAGTATTTACAATAGCGAGGCCATTGCAATTTCGCCTGCTAGCGCCAGCATATAGTCTAAAATGGCGCGGCTTTCAAACAAATGATCGAAGCTAGTCCACCAAAAGCAACTATTAGCGGCGCCCCATACGGGTGTTGCTGGGTTGACGAAAACGGACTTTAATCGTAGCGCTGCGTCGCTCGCTGGAACGCCTCGGCTATTGGCGAAGAATAGATTTCTCGATTGGAGCGAAAAGGTTCTGTTTAATGCCAGAGCTTCTCGTAGATCCGGACGGCCGGTTCAGCCGCAATTATAACCGTTCGCCTTTCCAGTTTCCGCATGGGCTCAAAGGCGATCCGCTGTTCGAGCTGCCAAGCCTCGTCGAATTGGCGAAGCGGATGCCTGACCATAGCGACACCTATTGGTCGAACGGCAAGGTCGACGTGACCGACGCCTGGGGAGTCAGCCGCGATGGCCGCCGCACGCTGGTCGACACCATCGCCGGCATCGAAACCAATAATTCACTGGTGATCATCAAGCACACGGAACAGGATCCGGTTTACGGGCCCGTGCTGCAAAAATTCCTCGGCAAGGTCGTCGAATTTGCCGGCGAGCAGATGCGCAGCGACGTCGCGGTCGGCGAAGTTCTCATCCTGATCAGTTCGCCCAATCGCATCACGCCCTATCATATTGACGGTGAGTGCAATTACGTCGTGCAGGTCGCCGGCGATAAAACGCTGTCGGTGTTCGACCAGACCGATCCCTCGCTCGTCTCCGACGATGTGATCGAACGATTTCACGCCGGCGATTGGAATTCCGCGCCCTATGATGAGGAGAGCCAGTCGAGGGCGACGGTTTTCGCGTTGAACGCCGGAACCGGCGTCCATATCCCCCTCTATGCGCCACACTGGGTGCGCAACCACGACAATGTGTCGGTCGCGCTCAGCGTGACCTATGAATTGCATTCGGTGCAGCGCGCCTCCAGCGTCCATAAAATGAACTATCGGCTGAGAAAATTGGGGATAAACCCAAAGCTCCCCGGCGTGTCGCCCTGGCGCGATAGCATCAAGGCGGCCCTCGCCGATGCGACGCTGACGGCGAGAGACATCGTCATGCGTAAGCAGCGCGCGCCCTATCCGCTCTGGACGCCATCCAGCTAGCGCCGCCCCGGCTTTCGGGCGCCGCGAAGAGAGGCGTACCATCAAGGCGAAATTGCTGTAGACTCCAACCAGGCGGCGGATTCGCCGCCTTGTCAGTTGCGAGCCCTTGGACCTTATGTCTCAAAAATCCGCTGAAGCCGGGCTTGGCTTTGTGCATCTCCACGTCCACAGCTCCTTTTCCTTGCGGGAGGGAGCGATGGGCATCGGCAAGCTCGCCAAACTGGCCGCGGCCGACCATATGCCGGCGCTGGCGATCACCGACGGCAATAATCTGTTCGGCGCGCTCGAATTCTCCGAAAAGCTCGCCAAGGAAGGCGTGCAGCCGATCATCGGCGCCGAGCTCACGCTCGACTTTCGGGACGGCGCCGCGATCTCTGCGCGCGGCGAGGAGCTCGGGGCCGGCCGCGCCTCGATCGTCCTCATCGCCAAGGACGAGGCCGGCTATCTCAATCTGATGCATCTTGTCTCGCGCGCGTGGCTGGATCCGGAGCCGGGCGATCCGCCGCATGTTCCGATCGAGCGGCTGCGCGGGCGGACGGGGGGGATGATCGCGCTCAGCGGCGGCCCGGCGGGGCCGCTCGACCGGGCGTTCGCGGCAAGGCGCTCCGAACAGGCATTTGCGCGCGCGGCGCAGCTGGCGGAGCTTTTCCCTGACCGCCTCTATATCGAGTTGCA
Source organism: Methylocella silvestris BL2 (assembly GCF_000021745.1). Lineage (NCBI taxonomy): Bacteria > Pseudomonadati > Pseudomonadota > Alphaproteobacteria > Hyphomicrobiales > Beijerinckiaceae > Methylocella > Methylocella silvestris. The sequence goes on along the minus strand of NC_011666.1, from coordinate 1,846,144 downwards.
ACGCCACAACCTTGCCGCCGAGCGCGAGGCCGAACCGCGGCTGCTCGATCTTGCCTATCGCAAATCGCTGCCCCTGGTCGCCGCCAACGAGCCCTATTTCGGGACAAGCTCCGACTACGAGGCCCATGACGCGCTGATCTGCATCGCCGAGGGGACGGTCATCGGCGACGGCGCCCGCCGGCAGCTCTCGCCCGAGCACCGCTTCAAGACCCGGGCGGAAATGGTCGCGCTGTTCGCCGATTTGCCCGAGGCGAGCCGTAACACCGTCGAAATCGCGCGCCGCTGCGCCTTCCGGCCGCTGACCCGCAAGCCCCTGCTGCCGCGTTTTTCCGCGACGGGCGAGCTCGAGGCGGAAGCCGACGCGTTGCGCAGCGAGGCTGAGGCCGGGCTTGAGGCCCGCATCGAGGCGCATGGGCTCGCCAAGGGTTTTACGGCGGAGGATTATCGCAAGCGTCTTGCCTTCGAGCTCGACGTCATCGTCAAAATGAAGTTTCCGGGCTATTTCTTGATCGTCTCGGACTTCATCAAATACGCCAAATCGCAGGGCATTCCGGTCGGTCCGGGGCGCGGATCGGGCGCGGGCTCGCTCGTCGCCTACGCCCTCACCATCACCGATCTTGACCCGATCCGCTTCGGCCTCCTGTTTGAGCGCTTTCTCAATCCCGAGCGCGTCTCGATGCCGGATTTCGACATCGATTTCTGCCAGGACCGCCGCGACGAAGTCATCGCCTATGTGCGGCGCCGCTATGGCGCGGACAAGGTGGCGCAGATCATCACCTTCGGCTCGTTTCTGGCCCGAGGCGTCTTGCGCAACGTCGGCCGCGTGCTCGAAATGCCGCTCGGCCAGGTCGATCGCCTCGCCAAGCTCGTGCCGCAAAATCCGGCCGCGCCCGTCAGCCTGAAACAGGCGATCGACTCCGAGCCGCGCCTCAAGGAGGCCGCCGAGGCCGAGCCGCGCGTCGCCAAAATGCTGCAGATCGCGCAGACGCTGGAAGGGCTCTACTCCAACGCCTCGACCCATGCGGCGGGCATCGTCATCGGCGACCGGCCGCTGGAGCAGCTGGTGCCGCTCTATCGCGATCCGAAATCCGACATGCCGGCGACCCAGTTCAACATGAAATGGGTCGAGCCCGCAGGGCTCGTCAAATTCGACTTTCTCGGCCTCAAAACGCTGACCACGCTGTCGACCTGCGTCAAGCTGCTTCGCCGCCGCGGCATTGAGATTGAAATCGACAAGATCCCGCTCGACGATTCCAAAACCTACGCCATGCTTGGCCGCGGCGAGACGATCGGCGTGTTCCAGCTTGAAAGCGCTGGCATGCGCCGGGCGCTGGTCGACATGCATGCCGACCGTTTTGAGGACATCATCGCCCTCGTCGCGCTCTACCGGCCGGGCCCCATGGCGAATATCCCGCGCTATTGCGCGGTGAAGGCGGGGGAAGAAGAGGCCGACTACATCCACCCCAAGATCGAAGGCGTGCTGAAAGAAACCTTCGGCGTCATCATCTACCAGGAGCAGGTGATGCAGATCGCGCAGATCCTCTCCGGCTATTCGCTCGGCGAGGCCGATCTTCTGCGTCGCGCCATGGGCAAGAAGATCAAGGCGGAGATGGACGCGCAGCGCGACCGCTTTCTGCGCGGCGCGATCGACAACGGCCTCGCCAAGGCGAAGGCGAATGAAATCTTCGATCTGCTCGCCAAATTCGCCGACTATGGCTTCAACAAAAGCCATGCGGCGGCCTATGCGCTGATCGCCTATCAGACCGCCTGGTTCAAGGCCAATTATCCGCTGGAGTTTCTCGCCGCTTCGATGACGCTGGACAAGGCCAACACCGACAAGCTGGCTGAATTTTCCAATGAGGCGCGGCGGCTGAACGGCGCCGTCGAGCCGCCCTCGATCCAGCGTTCGGGGGCGGATTTCGAAGTTTGCGCCAATGACGCCGGCGAGCTCCAGATCCGCTATGCGCTCGGCGCGATCAAGGGCGTGGGGCAGGGCCATGCCGAAGCTCTCGTCGCCGCGCGGAACAGCAAGCCGTTTCGTGATTTCGCCGATTTTTCGGCGCGCATCGATCCGCGCGCGATTAACAAGCGCATGCTCGAAAGCCTCGTGGCCGCTGGGGCGTTCGATGAGATGGAGCCGGATCGCGCCCGCGTCTTCGCCGCCATCGAGACGATTCTGGCCAGCGCCCACCGGCGCGACGAGGAGCGCCGCGCGGGACAGTCGGCGTTGTTTGGCGCGGGCGCAGAAGATCGCATGCCCCTGCCGAAAGTCGCGCCCTGGACGCTTGCGGAACGGCTGCGGCGCGAATTCGATTCGGTCGGCTTTTTCCTGTCAGGCCATCCGCTCGACGCCTACGCCACGATCATGAGCCGGCTGCGCGTGCAGCGCTGGACCGAATTTTCGCGCGCGGTGAAATTGGGCGCGACCGGCGGCCGGCTCGCCGCAACGGTGCTCGACCGGCAAGAGCGCCGCACCAAATCCGGCTCCAAGATGGGCATCGTGCAGCTGTCCGATCCATCCGGCCAATATGAGGCGATCCTGTTTCAGGAAGGCCTCAACCAATATCGCGACCTTCTGGAAAAGGGCGCCTCGCTGCTGCTCGTGCTGCAGGCTGCGGTCGAAGGCGATGAGGTGCGCGCGCGCATCGTCTCGGCCGAGCCGCTCGACCATGCGGCGAGCCGCGTACAAAAGGGTCTCCGGATTTTCGTCGCCGACGACAAGCCGCTCGATCAGATCAAGCAGAGCCTGCGTCCGCAGGGCGACGGCGAGGTCGCCCTGATCCTGCAGACCCCGGAGTGCGAGATCGAGCTCAAGCTGCCCGGAAAATATGGGGTTTCCGCGCAGTCCGCGGGAGCGCTGAAGGCGATCCCGGGCATTCTTGCTGTGGAGCATGTCTGACGCCAAAGCCGCCTCGACGTCGCTCGCGCCTTTAACTGGCGCGACCGCCGCAGCCGACGCGCAATGATGCAATCGTCGATAAGCTGGATCGAGAGCATGGCGCAGCCAACCGCGCTCGGCGGCGTCGTCGATTTACGGAAACTCCGGAGAGTCAGACGTTCGATCTTGAATGTCTGATGCTCTGAAAGGAAATGCCCGGGCGCGCTGAGGGCGATCCCGGGCATTCTAACTATGGGCGAACCTCGTCAGGCGGGTCGGCTCAGTTCCCGGTCAACTTCAGCGCCGGCACCAGATCGCCGAGCGGCTGGCCGCCCTGACGCTTGATCGCAGCGTCGCGCACGGCGATTCCGGGCAGCTTCGGCAGGTTGTAGCGCTTCGTGATCAAGCGCAGGATCGAGGTCGTGTCGTAGCGGGTGTGGTCGACGAAGCCCTTGCGGGCGAAGGGCGAGACGATCAGCGCCGGGATGCGGCTGCCGGGGCCGAAGCGATCGGCCTTCGGCGGCGCCGCGTGATCCCAGAAGCCGCCGTTCTCGTCATAGGTGACCACGACGACCATATTCGCCCACTGCGGGCCGTTTTGCAGATGCTGGATGATATTCACAATATGATTGTCGCCGCTCAGCACGTCCGCGTAGCCGGGATGTTCGTTGAGATTGCCTTGCGGTTTGTAGAACGTCACTTCCGGCAGCGTCCCCGCGTCGATCGCGGCGATAAATGCCGAGCCGTCGAGGCCGCCGTCGCGCAGATGCTCGGCGCGGGCAGGGGTTCCCGGCGCATAGGCCGCGAAATAATTGAACGGCTGATGATGAAACTGGAAATTCGGGATCGGCGAGGCGTTCTGCCCATTGAGCGCCGCCTGCCAGGCGCCGCCGTACCACGCCCAGGTGACGCCGGCGGTCGACAGAAGATCGCCGATGGTCTTCTGCGTCTGCGGCGGCAGAACGTTCGCTACCGCCGGATTGGCGAAGGCGGGGTCTCCCCCGGCGGCCGGCGGGACGGAGCTCGGCTGATAGGGCGGCTGCATGGTGTTGACGGCGTAGAAATCCGGCGTGATCGCGCCATCATTGACAAATTGCGGCGGCCCGTCGATTGCCGACGCCGGCGCCGTCGGGCTGACCTTGAGGCTGACTTTGTCCGCATTGACCGCGGCGATCAGGCCGGCCGCGGGGCTGTTGTTGGCGTTCGGATAGATCGGCGCGCAGGAACAGATGAGATATTGGTGGTTGAGGAACGAGCCGCCGAAGGCGCCCATGTAGAAATTGTCGGCGAGCGTGTATTGTTTCGCAACATTCCACAGCGGCAGGCTGGCGCCGCCGTCGTAATAGCCCATCACGGCCCCGCCGGAATCGGCCCAGGCGGCGAAGCGGTCATTCTTGCTGTTGTTGATCTGCATCTGGTTTTGATAGAAGCGATGCCATAGATCGCGCGTTACTTTCCCCATCGAGACGTTGAAGCCGTTGGGGTCGTCGATTCGGAAAGGCGCGTTGGGCAGATGCTCGGTCTGGATCTGCGTCACCGGCGGAACCACGCCCGGCGCGGTCAGGCCGCTCCATACCGGCGGCAGCTCCTTCAGAACCTGGCCGTTGCGGTCTTTCTGAGCGAGGCGCGCCGCCTTCGCGCGCGAGCTCTTCAGACCGTCTGCGCCCGGGAAAAAGCCGTAAAGATTATCGAAGCTGCGGTTCTCAGCGTAAATCACGACGATCGTCTTGATTTTGGCGAGTCGCGCAGAGACAGCCGCTGCCTCCGGCTCGACGCTCTCGGCCGCAAACGCCGGCGATGCGATCGCGATAGCGACCGCCCATGATACGAAAATTCTGCTCATTCTAATCCCCTCGCCGCCCCGTGGCGCTGCGCTGGCATAGAACCGGCTTGCAACAGAAATTTGACAGTTTGTATGCGTTATAATCAGCCATCGGCTGTCATCTTACTGTCGCGTAGGCGCTGCATTTTCGCGCCGCTTTTGGCAGCGAGGCGGGCGCACATATGATTTTTTTATTTTTCGGGCGCGCAGCCCGCTCGACGATTGCCGCGGCGGCGCTTGCGGCGAGTTGCGCTTTCTTTGCGTCGCCTTCCAGCGCTCTCGATAAGACTGACGCGCAGCCCGGCGACGCCGCGCCGGGACAATCGCGCGCCGCCGTCTTTCAGCGCGTCAAGAAGCTTGCGGATGTCGGCCAGCGGCTGTTCGCCGATCCTGGCCTCTCGGCGTCAGGTTCGATGTCCTGCGCGACTTGCCATGACGCCGCCAAGGGATTTGCGCCGGCCAATGCGCTGGCCGTGCAACTCGGCGGCAAAAATCTCGATCAGGCTGGGCTACGCGCCGCGCCAGGCCTGACCTATCTGCAGACGACGCCGCGCTTCACCGAGCATTATCATGAGTCGGACGATGACGGCGATGAGAGCGTCGACGCCGGTCCGACCGGCGGATTGATGTGGGACGGCCGCATCAATCAGGTGGCCGCTCAGGCCTTGTTTCCATTGTTCTCGCCCTATGAGATGGCGAATGAGGATCACGCCGCGCTGGCGCGCGTCATCGACGCGAAATATGGCGCCGAACTGCGCGCGATCATGGAAGGGACAATGCCGGAGGGCGAAGACTTCGCGTTGCGCGCGGCCGCCAAGGCGCTGCAGGCCTATCAGGAAACGCCCGCCGCATTCTTTCCCTACAACAGCAAATATGATTTTTTCCTCAAAGGCCAGGTCGCCTTGACGGACCAGGAAAAACACGGTCTCGACCTCTTCAACGACGAGAAAAAGGGCAATTGCGCGAGCTGCCATTTTTCGGCGCAGCCAAAGCCCGGCGTTATGCCGCAGTTCAGCGACGCCGGCTTCATCGCCCTCGGCCTGCCGCGCAACAAGGATATTCCGCGCAACGCCGACCCGGCCTTCTTCGATCTCGGCCTCTGCGGGCCGGAGCGCACGGATTTCAAGGATCAGACCGACTATTGCGGGACGTTTAAGGCGCCGACCCTGCGCAACGTCGCTCTGCGTCAGAGCTTTTTCCACAATGGCGTCTTTCACGATCTGCGTGAGGCTGTGGCTTTCTATGTCGAGCGTGATGTGAAGCCGGAAAAGTATTATCCGCGCCGCATTGACGGAACCGTCGACAAATTCAACGATCTGCCGGTGCAATATCGGGCCAACATCAACAATGATCCGCCGTTCGGCGGCAAGCCGGGCGATGCGCCGGCGATGACCGACGCCGAGATCGACGATGTGGTGGCGTTTCTCAAGACGCTGACCGACGGCTATGCGCCGCCCTCGCCGGAGACGCACGCCGATCGCTAATCAAACCCAATCGCTAAGGGCCGCGGCTTTGTGGATGTAAGGCGCGGGGGGATCCGCTAAAACCGCGGCAGCTCCGGGAACGGCAGCTGTCCCTGATGCACATGCATCCGGCCCATTTCGGCGCAGCGGTGCAGCGTCGGAAACATTTTGCCGGGGTTCAGCAGCATCTTCTCATCAAAAGCGCATTTGATGCCGATCTGCTGGTCGAGGTCGATCTCGTTGAACATGACGGGCATCAGATCGCGTTTTTCGACGCCGACCCCGTGCTCGCCGGTCAGCACCCCGCCTACTTCGACGCACAGCCTCAAGATGTCCGAGCCGAAATCCTCCGCCGCCTGCAATTCGCCGGGCTTGTTAGCGTCATAGAGAATCAGCGGATGCAGATTGCCGTCGCCGGCGTGAAACACATTGGCGACGCGCAGCTTGTGCTTTTCAGATAGTTCGGCAATGCCGGCGAGCACCCGCGGCAGCTGCTTGCGCGGGATCGTGCCGTCCATGCAGAGATAGTCCGGCGATAGCCGGCCGACCGCCGGAAAGGCCGCCTTGCGCCCGGCCCAGAAGGCGAGGCGTTCGGCTTCGGAGTTTGAGATCCGGCATTGCGTCGCGCCGCGTTTAAGCGCGATCGCCTCGACAAGGCCGACGAGATGATTGACTTCGACCGGCGGTCCGTCGAGCTCGACGATCAGCATTGCTTCGGCGTCGCGCGGATAGCCGGCATGGACGAAATCCTCCGCCGCGTGGATCGCCGGCCGGTCCATCATCTCCATGCCGCCCGGAATGATTCCGGCGGCGATGACGTCGGCGACGCAGGCGCCCCCCGCCTCGCTGGAGTCGAAGGCGATCATCAGCGCCCGCGCGCTTTCGGGCTTGCGCAACAGCCGCACCGTGACTTCGGTGACGACGCCGAGCATTCCTTCCGAACCGACGACGAGGCTTAGGAAATCATAGCCCTCGGCGTCGAGAAAGGCGCCGCCGAGGCGCACGATCTCGCCGTCCATCAGGGCCATTTCGACGCCGAGAACATTATTGGTGGTGAGGCCGTATTTCAGGCAATGCACGCCGCCGGAGTTTTCCGCGACATTGCCGCCGATGGAGCAGGCGATCTGCGAGGAGGGGTCCGGCGCGTAATAGAAGCCCCTATGGTCGACGGCGCGGCTGATTGCGGCGTTGGTGACGCCAGGCTCGACCACGGCGCAGCGGTTCTCAAAATCGATCTCCTTGATCTTGTTGAATTTCATCATGGAGATCAGCACGCCGTCCTGGAGCGGCAGCGCGCCGCCGGAGAGCGAGGTGCCGGCGCCGCGCGGCACCACCTTGATGGCGTTGGCGTAGCAATAGCGGAGCACGGCCTGAAGCTCGGCAGTCGTCGAGGGTAAAACGACGACCAGCGGCAGATTGGCGTAGGCGGTAAATCCGTCGCTCTCATAGGGACGCCGGCCGATTTCAGCGTCGATGACGGCCTCGCCCGGAATGATGGCGCGCAGCGCCGCGACGATTTCCCTGCGCCGCGCCATGATGGTTTGATCGACGTCGAGCGCTTTCATCTGCCTCCCCAACCGCTGGCCGCCTTTACGGATACGGCGCGAAACCCTAAATTAGGCCTGCAAAGTCGGCCGGGTAAAGTCCGACTTCCACGGGCGTCAGCTTCGGTTTGGCGTGCGGACCTTGCGTTCGCCTCCCAACGCCCCTATAAGCACGCCCATTCCACACGCGGATCGCGCGACCCTGATTCAAGGGCCGCTTCCGGTGGCGTTGTCTATTGGATCGTCCGCAAGGCCTCCACGAGAGAACGCCCGTAACGTTCCGCGGCGGCTCAACCGGAGATCTAGAACGCTATGTCATTACCCGATTTCACCATGCGCAGCCTGCTCGACGCGGGCGCCCATTTCGGCCACCAGTCGCACCGCTGGAACCCGAAGATGGAGCCCTTCATTTTCGGCACGCGCAACAACATCCATATCATCGATCTCGCCCAGACCGTGCCGCTGCTGCATCAGGCGCTCAAGGCCGTGTCCGACACGGTCGCCCGCGGCGGCCGCGTTCTGTTCGTCGGCACCAAGCGGCAGGCGCAGGACGCGATCGCCGATGCGGCGCATCGCTCGGCGCAATATTACATCAATTCCCGCTGGCTTGGCGGAATGCTGACCAACTGGAAGACGATTTCGGCTTCGATCCAGCGTCTGCGCAAGGTCGAAGAGACGCTGCAGGGCGGCGGCTCTGGCCTCACCAAGAAAGAGCGGCTGATGATGTCGCGCGAGCGCGACAAGCTCGAAAAGGCGCTTGGCGGCATCAAGGAAATGGGCGGCATTCCCGACCTCATCTTCGTGATCGACACCAATAAGGAGCAGCTCGCCATTAAAGAGGCGGAGCGGCTGCATATTCCGGTGGCGGCGATTCTCGACACCAATTGCAATCCGGACGGCATCACTTTCCCGATTCCGGGCAATGACGACGCCGGCCGCGCTATCGCGCTCTATTGCGATCTCATCGCCCGGGCGGCGCTCGACGGCATCGCCCGCGGCCAGGGCGCCGGCGGGGTTGACTTCGGCGAGGCCGACCAGCCGCCGGCGGAGGATCTGCCAGCTGCGGATCTGCCGGCTGAGACGCCAGAGCCGACCACTGCCGTCACCGAGGCCTATGAGGCTCCGGCGGAGGCTTTCGAACTGCTGACCGCGCCGCGCGGCGCCCCGGACGATCTCGGCAAATTGCCGGGCATCGGCCCGCAGATCGTCAAGAAGCTCAACGACGCCGGCCTCTATCATTTCTGGCAGATCGCCGCGATGACGCCCGAAGATGCGGCGAAGACCGATCATGATCTGAAGCTCGGCGGCCGCATCGAGCGCGACGGCTGGGTCAATGTGGCCCGCAGCCTCGTCGCGGCCTGATTGTTTTTGGCGCAGCGGAGACGCTATAGGAGCAGCGACGCACTTCAACCGGAATAGCGTCCTGCTCCAGCCGCCTGCGAATTCATAAGGATTAGAGACAATGGCGAGCGTCACGGCCGCAATGGTGAAGGATCTTCGCGAGAAGACCGGCGCCGGCATGATGGATTGCAAGAACGCCCTCAATGAAACCGGGGGCGATATCGAAGCCGCGATCGACTGGCTGCGCAAGAAAGGCCTGTCCAAGGCCGCCAAGAAGTCCGGTCGGATCGCCGCCGAAGGCCTCGTCGCCGTCGCGGTCCATGAAACCGACGGCGTCGTGGTCGAGGTCAATTCGGAAACGGATTTCGTCGCCCGCAATGAAGAGTTCCAGGCGCTTGCGCGCACCATCGCGCTTGTCGCGGTCGAGAAGGGCTTGACTGACGTCGAGGCGCTCAAGGGCGCGCATTATCCGGGCGGGTCCACCGTCGCCGAGGCCATCGCCAATTCGGTGGCGACGATTGGCGAGAATATGACCTTGCGGCGCGTCGCCGCGGTCAATGTCGCCCAAGGCGTCGTCGGCCAATATGTGCATAATGCGGTGGCCGACGGGCTCGGCAAGATCGGCGTCATCGTCGGCCTTGAATCGACCGGGGACGCGGTGGTCCTCGCGCCGCTGGCGCGGCTGATCGCGCTGCATATCGCCGCGGCGAGCCCGCTCGCGCTGGAAGCCGCCGATCTCGATCCGGCCGTGGTTGCCCGCGAAAAGGCGGTCCTTGCCGACAAGAACGCCGGCAAACCGCCCCAAGTGCTGGAGAAGATCGTCGAATCCGGGCTCAAGACCTTCTACAAGGAAGTATGCTTGGTCGATCAGCCTTCGATCCACGCCGATCACGCCAACAAGACCATCGGCCAGGTGGTGAAGGAAGCGGAGAAAGCGGCGGGCGCGCCGGTCAAGCTCAAGGCTTTTGTCCGCTATGCGCTGGGCGAGGGCATTGAAAAGCAGGAAAGCGACTTCGCCGCCGAGGTCGCCGCTGCCGCCAGCGGCCAGCTCTAAGGCTCCAATCCGCTCGAATTGAAAAAGCCGCCCGCGCGCCGCGTCGGGCGGCTTTTTCGCGTCTGGCGTTCGGAACAACGCGCGCCGCAATTCGCAAATTGACCGCCAGACGAAATCGCAGGAATGTCACGCGACGCCGCGTCGACGCGGTGATTCTTGCGTCCCGCTTTGGGAGATCCGCGCCATGTCTTATCGATCCGAACTGCGCCGCCTGAAAGGGCGGTTGATCGCAATCAGCGTTCTCTCTGCGTTGTTTGGCGCGGCGTTCATGAATCCCGGCGCCGCGCAAACGGTGCGAAAGGACTGCAGCGAGAAATATCAGGCCGCCAAGGCGGCCGGCACGCTGAACGGTCTGGCGTGGCCGCAATTTTACAGCCAATGCGCCGCTGAAGCCAAAGCCGGCGCCGCCGCGGCTGCGCCCGCCGCCGCCCCCGCGGCTCCTGTGACGGCTGCGCCCGCTGCTCCGGCCGCGCCCGCCAATCCGCTGAAGCCTGCGGCAACCACAGCGGCGAAGCCGGCTGCTCCCGCCGCTCCCGTGGCGGCAGGCGCCGCCGTTTTTCCTTCGGCGATTTCGGCGGCCTACGCCAATGAAAAGCCGGGCAAGCAGCGCATGAAGACCTGCCTCGACCAATATCACGCCAACAAGGCGACCGGCGGCAACGCGGGCTTGAGGTGGATCGAGAAGGGCGGCGGCTATTACAGCCAGTGCAACGCCCGGCTGAAAGGCTGAAGGCAGACCCGTCTCAGGCCGCGCCGCACGCGGCGCGGGCGGACAGCGCCGCGGCGGTCGCCGCCCGGCGTTTTAGCGCTTGCGTCGAAACGCCACGCGTGCGGCGGCGCGGCCAATCTCCTTGTAACGACTGAGAGTTCCTGCCGTCCCTCCGATCCCGGCGGCTTGACGAAAAAGCCACACAGTCCGGAAGAACGACCGCCAACCCGCCCGCCAGAATAGACAGCAGCGGCCGCGCCTCATATAAATTCGGCGGAACATGTGCGGCGAGGTCGAGACAACATGCAGGACGCGGGCAATTCCGATCCTTGGGAGTCGTCCAGGCGCACAATGGTCGATCGCCAAATCCGGACGTTTGACGTCACGGATTCGGCTGTAATCGATCGAATGCTGGCGGTTCCGCGCGAGAAATTTCTCCCCGCGAGCCTTGAGCCATTGGCCTATTCGGACTCGGCGCTGCTCCTTCCCGGAGCTGCCGGCGAGCGGCCGCGCAGCCTTCTGCCGCCGCTGGTGCTGGCCCGTCTTTTACAGGGCGCGCGCCTTCTGCCCACCGACAAGGCTTTGGTCGTCTCGGCGGGGAGCGGCTATTCGACGGCTCTTGTCGCTGGACTTGCGGCCGACGTGGTCGCCGTCGAGTCCGATCCGTCGCTCTATGGCGCACTGCGCGGCAGCCTTGACGCTTTCGGCCTCACCCAAGTCCGTACGCTGCAGACGCCGCTGGTCGTCGGCGCGCCCAACGATGCGCCCTTCGACGTTATTCTCATTGACGGCGGGGTTGCTGGCCGGCTCGATCCTTTGCTGGAGCAACTGAAAGACGGCGGGCGCCTCGTAACCGTGCAGCAAATGGCGGATGGGGCGTGCAAGGCCGTGCGCTATGACAAAGCGGATGGCGCGACCGGTTACCGCATCCTGTTCGACGCCTCCGCGCCTGTGCTCGACGCGTTCAGGCCGGTCGAAGAATTCACGTTTAGTTGAGTTTCGGCGACGCGCCGTTTCGTCGAAACCGTTCTGCTGGCCGGTCGCTCTTGCGCGGCCGCGCCGGCGGAACAGGCCGGAAGAGGCCCGCGGCAAGATCAAGCCGCGCGGCGCGAGGCCATAAAGATGGGAACCGAAAGTTTGGTTGACGCCTCGCATCGAGCCGCTTCGTCCTGCATCGACCTCAACCGAGGCAAGTTCGCAAAAGCGCTCGCCATAGCCCTTTTCGGCTCGATTGCCGCTGCCAATCCGGCCGGGGCCGAAACCATGTCGAGCGCGCTGGTTCGCGCTTATATCGGCAATCCGGATATGAACCAGCAGCGCGCGGGCGTTCGCGCGCAGGACGAGAATATCCCCCGGGCGACCTCGGGCTGGCGTCCGCAGGCCAGCGCGACCGGGCAGGTTGGCTATAATTATCAGGACTTTCGCCAGCTCGGCACGCGCCTCAATGGCAGCACCCTGCCAACCTCCATCGGTCTCTCGGTCACGCAAAATGTCTTTAACGGCAACCGCACGCTGAATTCGGTGCGGCAGGCCGAGTCGGGCGTCTTCGGCGCCCGCGAGGATCTGCGCAACACCGAGCAGAACGTCCTGCAGAACGGCGCGACCGCCTATATGAATGTGCTGCGCGACACCGCCGTGCTTGAGCTTCGCCGCAACAATATCACCGTTCTCGAAGAGCAGCTGCGCCAGACGCGCGACCGCTTCAATGTCGGCGAAGTGACCCGCACCGACGTGGCGCAGGCGGAATCGAGCCTGGCGAATTCGCGCTCGGAATATTTCGTCGCGCAAGCCAATCTTCAAAACAGCATCGCCAATTTCCGCCAGATCATCGGCGTCGAGCCGACCCGTCTCGAGCCGGCGCGCACCATCGAGGCCCTGCTGCCGAAGAACATGAATAGCGCGGTGGCTCTGGCGCTCGAGGAGCATCCGGCGATTCAGGCGGTGCTACATGCGGTCGATCAGGCGGAATTGCAGGTCAAGCTGGTCGAGGGCGAACTGGCCCCGAGCGTCAATATCGTCGGCAGCGTGCAGCGCGCGACCGACTATCAGGGCATTCGCAACGCGAGCCTCGTCAACGGACAGGTGGTCGGACAGATCTCGGTGCCGATCTATATGGGCGGCGAAGTCTACGCCCGCGTCCGCCAGGCGAAGGAGACGCTGGCGCAAACGCGGCTGCAAGCCGATCTGCAGCGCGACTCCGTCCGCGCCACCGTGGTCTCGGCCTATGGGCAGCTCGACTCGTCGAAAGCGGTCATCCAGTCGGCCAAGGCCGCGGTGAAGGCGGCGGAAATCGCCCTCGACGGCATCCGCGAGGAGGCCAAGGTCGGCCAGCGCACGACCTTCGACGTGTTGTTCGCGCAGCAGACGCTGCTGAACACGCGCGTCAGCCTCGTCACCGCCCAGCGCGACCGCGTCGTCGCCTCCTACAATGTGATGGCGGCGATCGGCAAGCTCTCGGCGGCCAACCTCAGCCTGAACGTCGCCGAATATGATCCGACCGTCCATTTCGAGCAGGTCAAGGACAAGTGGATCGGCCTGCGCACGCCGGACGGGCGCTAACCCTCTCTGAATATTGGTCAAGCCGCCGCCTTGCGGCTGTGGGCGCAAGCCGGTTCTGCTTGCCAGCAGGGTTGTGCTGAGACTACCCTTCACTTCCGATTCTGCGGCGGGCCGGGAATTTTGGCGCGGCGGCGCCGACTGGCGTCAATCGGCGCAGCGTTGGCGATTATGATTTGGCTCGAATCGAACCAAAATTATTATGATCGATTGCAGGTGTCTAGGGCAGGATGACGTCCAAAATTCCATTCTCAACTTTTGGCGGCAGGCTCTGAGAAAGCGGTAGATGTCGATGAGCGCAGCCTATTCTGTCGAAGCCTCGGGCGAACTGTCCGAACCCCGGCCTCGGGAGCCGTCCATGGAGGATATTCTCGCCTCGATCCGCCGCATCATTGCTGAGGATCAGGCTCTGTTTGCCGCCGATGGCTCCTCCCGCGCGAAAGGCGAGGACGCGACCGATGACGACGCAAGGGACGCGGGCTTCGGCGGCCCGACGCAGGCGGCGTCATCGCAGGCAGGCCTCGGTTCGGAGGATGTCAGCGCACCGCCGATCGCCTCGGGCGAGACCCGCGAAACCGTCGCCGGCGCCTTCAATACGCTGCTCGCGAGCCGTTTCGCCCAGAATTCCGAGGCCGTTCTTGCGCTCGCTCGCGAAGCCTTGCGCCCGATGCTTGCGGCGTGGCTTGACGCCCATCTTCCCGCGCTCGTCGAGCGGCTCGTCAAAGCCGAGATCGAACGGATGACCCGGGGCGACTGACCGCGGACTGGCAAATCCCGGCTGATCCGGCGGCGCCGCTGGCGGACAGCGGCGGCAACGCCTATGTCTGCGATCGCCGCGCGCCGACGCGGCTTGCCTTTTCCGCCGCGCTTTGCAATCGCTGAGCCCGAACTTTTGCGTGGGCGCCCCGGCGTGGCCCAAGATTAACGAAACGAAGCTGATGATGGACAAGACTTTCGATCCGAAGACGGTCGAAGGCCGCATGCTGGCGGTGTGGAGCGAGGCCGACGCCTTCAAGGCGGGCCGTCCGGACCGCAAGGCCGCCGAGCCTTTCGCGATTGTGATTCCGCCGCCGAACGTCACCGGCGCCCTGCACATGGGCCACGCCCTCAATGCGACCTTGCAGGATATTCTCGCGCGCTTCGAGCGCATGCGCGGCAAGGATGTGCTGTGGCAGCCGGGCACCGATCACGCCGGCATCGCCACCCAGACGGTGGTGGAGCGGCAATTGATGGAGCGGCAGGAGCCCGGCCGCCGCGAGATGGGGCGCGAAAAATTCCTCGAACGGGTCTGGGCCTGGAAGACCGCCTCGGGCGGCGCCATCGTCGAGCAGCTGCAGCGCATCGGCGCCTCCTGCGACTGGTCGCGCGAGCGCTTCACCATGGACGAGGGGTTGTCGCGCGCCGTCGTCAAGGTTTTCGTGCAGCTTTTTCGGGAAGGCCTCATCTACAAGGACAAGCGGCTGGTCAATTGGGACCCGGCGCTGCTGACCGCCGTGTCCGACCTCGAAGTCGTGCAGGTCGAGACGAAGGGCCATCTCTGGCATTTCAACTATCCGGTTGTCGATGACGCGGGCGTCGAAACGGGCGAATTCATCACGGTGGCGACGACGCGGCCGGAGACGATGCTTGGGGACGCCGCGGTGGCGGTCAATCCGTCCGACGCGCGCTATTTGCATTTGCAAGGCAAGAGCGTGCGTTTGCCGCTGGTCGGCCGGCTGATCCCGATCGTCGCCGATGATTACTCCGACCCGGAAAAGGGCACCGGCGCGGTGAAAATCACGCCGGCGCATGATTTCAACGATTTCGAGGTCGGGCGCCGGCATGGCCTGCCGCTCATCAATATTTTCGACGCCGAAGCGAGGCTCTTGCTCAATGGCAATGAGGCCTTCGCCGCAGGCGCTGAGCCGATTGCGGAGCTTGCGGCGCTAAACGGCCTCGACAGAACCGCGGCGCGCGCCAGAATCGTGGAGCTGATGGAGGAGCGCGGCCTCCTCGCCGCCGTCGAGCCGCATCCGCATATGGTCCCCCATGGCGACCGCTCGGGCTCGGCGATCGAGCCGTGGCTGACCGATCAATGGTATGTCAACGCCAAGGTGTTGGCCCAGCCGGCGCTCGAGGCGATCCGCTCTGGCAAAGCCCAATTCATCCCGAAGAATTGGGAGAAAACCTATTTCGACTGGCTCGAAAATATCGAGCCCTGGTGCGTTTCGCGTCAGCTCTGGTGGGGCCATCAGATCCCGGCCTGGTACGGTCCCGATGGCGCAATTTTCGTCGCCGCCGACGAGGCGGAAGCAAGCGAGGCCGCGCGCGCGCATTATGGCGCGCCAACGCCCCTCCAGCGCGACCCAGACGTGCTCGACACCTGGTTTTCCTCGGCGCTCTGGCCGTTTTCAACGCTCGGCTGGCCGGACGACGCCTCGGAGCTCAAGCGCTATTATCCGACCAGCGTGCTGATCACCGGCTTCGACATCATCTTCTTCTGGGTCGCCCGGATGATGATGATGGGCCTCCATTTCATGGGCGAAGTCCCGTTCCGCGACATCTACCTCCATGCGCTCGTCCGTGACCAGAAGGGCGCCAAGATGTCGAAGTCGAAGGGCAACGTGATCGACCCGCTGGAACTCATCGACCAATATGGCGCCGACTCGCTGCGCTTCACGCTGGCCGCGATGGCGGCGCAGGGGCGCGACGTCAAGCTGGCGACCCAACGGGTCGAGGGCTACCGGAATTTCGCAACGAAAATCTGGAACGCCGCGCGCTTCGCCGAAATCAACGGCTGCGTCCGCGTCAAGGGCTTCGATCCGAAATCGGTCAAAATCGCGCTCAATGCCTGGATCATCGGCGAGGCGGCGAAGGCCGTCGGCGAGGTCACCGCAGCCATTAAAACCTACCGTTTCAACGACGCCGCCAACGCCGCCTATCGCTTCGTCTGGAACATTTTCTGTGACTGGCATCTGGAGCTGGCCAAACCCCTCCTGCAAGGGCCGGACGGCGCAGCCAAGGATGAGACGCGGGCGGCGACGGCCTTCGTCTTCGACGAGATTTTGAAGCTGCTGCATCCCTTCATGCCCTTCCTCACCGAGGAGCTTTGGGGCGTCAAGGCGACGGACGAGCTGCCGCGCGAGACCGTGTTGGCGCTGGCGCCCTGGCCGGATCTGGCCGAGCTGGAAAACGCCGCGGCCGAAGCCGAACTCGGCTGGGTCGTCGAGCTTGTCTCCGAGGTCCGGTCGGTTCGCTCCGAGATGAACGCGCCGGCCGGCGCCCTTATTCCGCTGGTGGTCATCGGCGCCCCAGCCGAGGTCGAGGTGCGGGCGAAAAACTGGGACGAGACCTTGCGCCGCCTCGCGCGCCTGTCGGAAATCTCCTTCGCCAAAGAGGCCCCGGATCAATCCGCGCAATTCATCGTGCGCGGCGTGGCCGCGGCGCTGCCGCTCTCCGGCGTCATCGACTTCGCCGCCGAGAAGGCAAGGCTCGCCAAGGAGATCGGCAAATGCGAGGCGGAGGCGAAAAAGATCGACGCGAAACTCGGCAACGCCGATTTCGTCGCCCGCGCGCCGGAAGAGGTGGTCGAGGAAAATCGTGAGCGTCTCGAGGAGGCGCGCGCGCGCGCCGAAAAGCTTGGCGCGGCGCTGAAGCGGCTCGGCTGAATTCTACGAACCCATCACCGTGTCGATGAGGAGCTTGGCGTTGAGGCCGATGATGATTGCGGCGATCACCCAGGCGATGGCGCTGGTCGTCAGTGGGGCCTTGAGTTCGCCCATCCGCTTGCGCGAGGCGGTGAGCCAAACAAGCGGCGTCACGGCGAAGGGCAGCGCCAGGCTCAAGATCACCTGACTGAGGATCAGCAGCCGGTTTGTCGCGCCCTCGCCGCCGATGTAGATCACGACGATCGCCGGAACGATGGCGACCGAACGCGTGAGCAGCCGCCGCGCGACGGGGTTCAGCTTCAAATTGACGAAGCCCTCCATGACGATCTGGCCGGCGAGGGTGGCGGTCAGGGTCGAATTGAGGCCGCAGGCGATCAGCGCCACCGCGAATAATTTGGCGGCCAGAGCGCTGCCGAGCAGCGGCGCGATCAGGCGATAGGCGTCGGGGAGCTCGGCGACCTCGAAATGGCCATGCGCATGGAACGCTGCGGCTGCGAGGATCAGGATCGAGCCATTGATGAGCAGCGCGAAGGTCAGAGCGAGGGTCGAATCGGCGATGGCGAGGCGGATCGCGCTTTTGCGTTCGGGAACGCTGGTCCCGACCGCCCGCGTCAGCACGATGCCGGAATGAAGATAGAGATTATGTGGCATCACCGTCGCGCCGAGAATGCCGAGCGCGATGTAGAGCATCTGCGTATCGGAAAATAGCGCGCTTGTCGGCAACAGGCCCCGCGCGACGCCCGCCATGTCGGGACGGGCGAGGACCAGCTCGATGAAAAAGCAAGCGGCGATCACGATCAGCAGCGAAACGACGAAGGCTTCCAGCTTGCGAAAGCCGAAGCGCATGAAGGCGAGAACGAGAAGCGCGTCGAAAGCCGTAAGGATGACGCCGATGCCGAGCGGCAGTCCGGTCAGCAGCTCGATGCCGATCGCGGTGCCGATCACCTCGGCGAGATCGGTGGCGATGATCGCCACTTCCATGATCAGCCAGAACAGGAGTGAGACCGGTTTGGGAAAGACGTCGCGGCAGATTTGCGCGAGATCGCGGCCGGTGGCAAAGGCAAGGCGCGCCGAAAGCGCCTGAAGGACAATCGCCATCAGGCTGGAGAGGACGGCGACGAACAGCAGCGCCGTTCCGAACTTCGAGCCGCCGGCAAGCGCTGTCGCCCAATTGCCGGGATCCATATAGCCGGTGGCGACGAGATAGCCCGGACCCGCGAACGCCAGGAACCGCCGGACGGTCGAGCCTTTCGCCGGAACCATGACGCTGCCATGCGCGCCTCCAAGCGATCGCGCGGCGACGTCGAGCGGCAAGGCCAAGCTCTTCTCGGCGAGCGACAGTTCCGTCAACGCGTGCTCCTTCCAATTTTGCCGCAGCGCGGGATTATGTAGCCAAGGCTACATAAGTGTCAATCGCAATGCGGCGCGGGCCGCGATTTCCATATTAAGCGGCCGGTATTTCGGTATTAAGAAGCGATGCGCTAAAATGGCCCGGCGGGCTTGAATTCGCGGATGCCGGCGGCGCCCCAAAACGCCCTGTCCTGGTCGAGGGCGAGAAGAGGTCGGAGCGTCCGGTTTGAGCGCCAATGAAGCGAAAACCCCGCGCAAGGGGCGCGCCGCGGAAGCCCACGGACAGCCGGCTGCGCTGCCCGATGAAGCGGAGCAGGCGCAGCGTTTTGAAAAAGCGCGGTCGGCGCAGGCCCGGGCGGTGCTCGAAGATTACGCTGAATTGATCGACGACCTGATGACTTGCGGCGGGGAAGCGCGCCCGACCGATATTGCGCGCCGGCTTGGCGTATCGCACCCGACCGCCATCAAAAGCATCGCCCGGCTGAAGCGCGAGGGTCTTGCCGCCTCGGCGCTGAATCGCGGTGTTTTCCTTACGGCGGCGGGGCGGGAGCTCGCGGCGCGCGCGCGGGCGCGCCATCGGCTCGTGGTCGATCTATTGGTCGCGGTCGGCGTCCCCCGCGCCTGCGCGGAGCAGGATGCGGAAGGCATGGAGCATCATGTGTCCGATATCGCGCTCGCCGCCTTCTCACGCTTTCTTAAGCGATGACGTAAAAATTTGATTGTCGACGAAAGCGCGCAGCCACAAAGCCAACGCGATTCAGCGTCATTGGAGGATTGTTGCGGCGCGGCGGCGGGCCTTGAAACATTCGCAGGCGCGTGAGGGGGCCGGTGTCTCAAAATGGCGCCAAGATTTGTGCCTTTTAGACCACAGCCAGGGATATCGTTGCTTTGACTTGGCGTTTCAAGAAAAAGGTTACTGTTCAAAGCTATAAAACTGAGCGAATCTCTGTTTAACAAGCAATCCTCGGCGCCGTTACGCGCGGAAGGTTAAGGACGCGAGCAGATTACAACGCCTGCTTGCTCGCACCGATCCTCGTCAAGGCTGTTGGTTAGACTGCGCGCCCGCCGCACCGGCAGGAGGCGAACGCGAATAATTGAACGCAAGATGCGGCGCGATGTGACGAAACACACGTCAGACGCTCTTGCGGCCGCCTATTTAAAGTCGGCCGGCGGATTTTCGCGGCCAAAACTGCAAACCGGGCCGCAAACGCCGGTTGTCTGAAGGGTCTGCGCGAATTTTTTTTTATTTCTCGCGCACCCAAAAAGCGTCCTGCGCGTTATGCGATTGGGACGCGTTGGTTGGTTCTTTGGCGGGATGGGTTTCCGCGACTGAAAGAGTGCTGATGTCGACTTGGGTGAAGCGGATAGGGGCGGTGGCTCTTTTCGGACTGGCGGCGAGTTTGCCGGTCGCGCCGATTCGCGCCCTCGAAGGCGCCGAAAGCGCCGCCGTTCAGGATAAGGCCATCGTCTCTCCGGCGTTCAAAACGCCGCGCGCCGCCTTGCAGGCGGGCCTTGAAGACTTTCGCTCCGGCGCGTCTGATTCGGCCGTCGCCGCCTTGAAATACGCCGCCGCGGGCGGCGAGACTCTGGCGCAGTGGAAGCTCGCCACGATCTATGCGGCCGGCCAGGGCGTACCGCACGACGATCTCAAGGCGTATGAATATTTCTCGCAGATCATCGAGGGCTTCGACGAGGACAATCCAAACTGGCGCGATAGGTCGATCGTCTCGAACGCCTTTGTCTCGATCGCGACCTACAGCCTCAACGGCATCGCCCAATCCAAGGTGAAGCCGGATCCGGCCCGCGCGCTCGCTCTGTTCAAATATGCCGCAGCGAATTTCGGCGACGCCACGGCGCAATATAGCCTCGCGCGCATGTATCTGGACGGCGCCGGCGGGGACAAGGATTCACGGCAAGGCGTCCGCTGGCTTTATCTCGCCGCCGACAAGGGACATGTCCAGGCTCAGGCGTTGCTCGGTCAGATGCTGTTTACCGGCGATGAAGGCCTGCGGCCGCAACGCGCCCGCGCGCTAATGTGGCTGACGCTGGCGCGTGAGGCCGCGCTTGATTCGGCCAAGGATCAATGGATCATCGACGCTTATGAAAAGTCGCTCGCGGCGGCGACCGAGACGGAGCGCCAGACGGCGCTAACCTATCTCGAAGACCATCTGAAGCGGCGGAATTGATTTTTCGCCGCCGAATGGCCTGCGGATAAATCTCCCTTTCCTTTGACGACCGATTAACTGTTGGGCCTCTGCGCGCGGATGCGGTCATCGGCGTCCAAATCCTTGCGATCCCTTAGGCGAAATGGCAAAAGCCCAGACCTCGACAAAACGTCACGATAGCTCGGGCAACGCGGGCCGAATCAAGGTCGGAGTGGGCGGCTGGAGCTTTCCGCCCTGGCGGGACAATTTTTATCCGAAAGGCTTGCCGCAGGCTCAGGAGCTGAGCTTCGCCAGCCGGAAGCTGACGGCAATCGAAGTCAACGCCACGTTCTACCGCACGCAAACGCCGCAAAGTTTCCGCCGCTGGGCGGAAGAAACGCCTGAAGACTTCGTTTTCTCGCTCAAGGCGCATCGCCTTGCGACGCATCGTAAATCGCTCGCAGAATGCGCGCCGGCCATCGAGCATTTTCTCGGCAGCGGCCTCGCGGAGCTTGGCGACAAGCTCGGGCCCATCGTCTGGCAGTTCGCCCCCTTCAAGCAATTCGACGCCGACGATTTCGAGCGTTTTTGCGACGCTCTGCCGAAGGCGCTCGACGGTCGTCCGCTCCGTCACGTTCTCGAGGTTCGGCACGAGAGCTTTCGCGTCGCGGCATTCGTTGCCCTGGCGCGGCGCTACGCCTGCGCCATCTGCCTTGCGGATTCCAGCGATTATCCGCTGATCCCCGATCTCACGGCCGGCTTCGTCTATGCGCGGCTACAGCAAAGCGCGCCCGATTGCGCGACAGGCTATGACGATTCGGCGCTTCGTCTATGGGCGGATCGGGCGTCGCTCTGGTTGCGGGGCAAGCAACCGGCGGATCTTGCCGGCGTCAGCGACGCCGCGCCGGAAAAACGCGCCGCGCGGGACGTGTTCATCTATTTCATCGCCGGCGCGAAAGAGAAGAATCCGGCGGCCGCCCTCGCGCTTATCGAACGTCTCGCCGCGGAATGACGGCGCCGCCACGGCTCATTGCAGTTCGATGCGCACGGGCACATGGTCCGACGGCTTGTCTTCGGCGCGCAAGCCCTTGTCGATCGTCGTCGTGACAAGGCGGTCGGCGGCCCCGGGCGACAGCAGAAGATGGTCGATGCGGATGCCTTTGTTGCGCTGCCAGGCGCCCGCCTGATAGTCCCAAAAAGTGTAAAGCCCGGCCTCGTCGGTCGTCGCGCGCAGGGCGTCTGTCAGGCCGAGATTGAGCAGCGTGCGAAACCGCGCCCGCGTCTGCGGCAGGAACAATGCGTCGCCCACCCAGGCGGCCGGATCGGCGCAGTCCGCCGCTGCGGGGATCACATTGTAATCGCCGGCAAGAACGAGCGGCTCCTCGAGCCGCAGGAGTTCACGGGCGTGGGCGATGAGCCGATCCATCCAGGCAAGTTTGTAACCGTATTTTTCGGTATCGGGCGGGTTGCCGTTCGGCAGATAGATCGACGCGACGCGGACGACGCTCTGCTTGTGCGGAATGACGGCTTCGATATAGCGCGCGTGCTCGTCGGTCGGATCGCCCGGCAGGCCGCGCTTCACCTCGATTGGCGCCTTCGACAGAATGGCGACGCCATTAAACCCTTTCTGTCCATGCACCGCGGCGTTGTAGCCGGCCGCTTCGACCTCGCCCCAGGGAAAAGCCTCGTCGACGCATTTCAGCTCTTGCAGACACAATACGTCCGGCGCCTGCTCCTTGAGATAGCGCAGCAGATGGCCGGTTCGCTGCCGCACCGAATTGACGTTCCAGGTGGCGATCTGCACGGCGGTCCCTTCGCGGATCAGGCGTGGGCGCGGGACGGCGTCTTGCGGCGCGGCGGCGGCTGCATCAGACGCGGCAGGTCGCCATGGGTCAGGACGCCCTCGCGCATCAACGCCCGGCGCAGCGGGCCGATTGCGGCGAAGGCGAAAAAGCCCGCGCTGCGCATCAGGTCGACCGGAGCAAATTCGCTCAGCAGCGAACGGTTCAGCAGATCGACGCCGTTGGTTCGCAGCGAAATATCGCCGCGCCGCGCGGCGGCATAAGGCTCCAGAGCCTCCACGGTCCCGAAATCCTCGCCGCGTGAGCGGGCGTCCTCAACCGTCTGCACAAGCGCGGCGACGTCGCGCAGGCTGAGATTGAGGCCCTGGGCGGCGAGGGGGGGGAAACACATGCGCGGCCTCGCCAATGAGCGCAATGCGGTCGCCGATGAGGCGCGAGACGCTCATGCCGGCCATCGGAAAAAAGCCGCAGGCGCCGTCGAGCGCCATCGCGCCGAGCAGGCTGCCGACCTGATCCTCGATCTCGCCGGCGAGCGCCACATCGCTCAGCGCGCGGCGCCGCTCGGCCTCGGCGCCGGACATCAGCCAGACGAGGCTCGAGCGATGCGCGTGGCCCGCGCGCGGGCGCAACGGCACGAGCGTGCAGGGGCCGGACCTTGTGTGGAATTCCGTCGAGACGTCGCGATGCGGCTTTTCATGCGCGAGCAGCGCCGTCGCCGCGATCTGCGGATAGGTCCAGCTGCGCGCCTCGATCGCGGCCCGGCTTCGCGCCAGAGACTGACGCCCGTCCGCGGCGACGATGAGAGCGGCCCGGATATGGCTGCCGTCCGCGAGGGTTGCGTCAACGGCTCCGGGCTCGAAGCGGAGGTCGGCGATCAGGCATTCGCGCAGGCTGAGCGCTGTGCGCGCCGCCTGCTCGAGCTCTTCGACCAGCACATTGTTTTCGATATTGGCGCCGAAGGCGGCAAGGCCGATCTCGCTGGCGGCGAAACAGACAGAGGGAGCCGCGAACCGCGCCTTGATGGCGTCGACCATGGCGATCTTCGCCAGCGGAGCGGCAAGGTCGCGCAGACGCGGCCAAAGGCCGAGCGCCTTGTAGAAGCGAAGCGAGGATTCGAACAGCGCGACCGTGCGGCCGTTGGCGCGGCGGTCGATCTGCCCCGCGCAGGCGACGGAAAATCCGGCCTGCGCCAGAGCGATTGCGGCGGAGAGCCCGGCCGCGCCCGCTCCCGCGACCAATATATCGATTTTTTCATCCGCCATCATGCGTTCCTCGCCCCGCCTTTCTAGACCGGCGGGGCGCAGATGGCGAGGCCGGTCAGCGCTTATCGACCGGGACGTAATCGCGCAGCGGCGCTCCCGTGTAGAGCTGGCGCGGCCGGCCGATCTTCTGCCCCGGATCCTCGATCATTTCCTTCCATTGCGCGATCCAGCCGGAGGTGCGCGCGACCGCGAAGAGAACGGTGAACATGGAGACCGGGAAGCCCATCGCCTTGAGGGTGATGCCCGAATAAAAGTCGATATTCGGATAGAGCTTCTTTTCGATGAAATATTCGTCGCTGAGCGCGATGCGCTCCAGCTCGATCGCGACGGCGAGCAGCGGATCGTCCTTGACGCCAAGTTCGTTCAAGACCTCATGGCAGGTCTCCTGCATGATCTTGGCGCGCGGATCGTAGTTTTTGTAGACGCGATGCCCAAAGCCCATCAGGCGGAACGGATCGTTTTTGTCCTTGGCCCTGGCGATGAACTTCGGAATATTGTCGACCGAGCCGATTTCCGTCAGCATCTTGAGGGCCGCTTCATTGGCGCCGCCATGGGCGGGGCCCCACAGGCAGGCGACGCCGGCGGCGATGCAGGCGAAAGGATTCGCGCCGGAAGATCCGGCGAGCCGCACCGTCGAAGTCGAAGCGTTCTGCTCATGGTCGGCGTGCAGGATAAAGATCTTGTCGAGCGCGCGGGAAAGCGTCGGCCGGACCTTGAACTCCTCGGTTGGCACGGCGAAGCACATGCGCAGGAAGTTCGAGGCGTAATCGAGGTCGTTCTTCGGATAAACGAAGGGCTGGCCGATGGTATATTTATACGCCATGGCGGCGAGGGTCGGCATCTTGGCGATCAGCCGCATCGAGGCGACCATGCGCTGCCTCGGGTCCGAGATGTCGGTCGAATCATGATAGAAGGCCGAGAGCGCCCCGACGCTCGCGACCATGACTGCCATCGGATGCGCGTCGCGGCGGAAGCCCTGGAAGAACCGGGCCATCTGCTCGTGAACCATGGTGTGGCGGGTAATGCGGTAGTCGAAATCGCGCTTTTGCGTCGGCGTCGGCAGCTCGCCGTAGAGCAGCAGGTAGCAGGTTTCGAGGAAGTCGCCGCCTTCGGCGATCTGGGCGATCGGATAGCCGCGGTAGAGCAGAACGCCCTCGTCGCCATCGATATAGGTGATTTCGGATTCGCAGCTGGCCGTCGATGTGAAGCCAGGATCGTAAGTAAACATTCCGGTCTTGGCGTAGAGCTTACCGATATCCACCACCGCCGGGCCAATCGATCCAGTCTTGACCGGCATTTCGACTGTCGTGCTATCAATGCTAAAAGACCCAGTGGTCGCGCTCATGAAGGCTGCCTTCTGCAATAGGGGTGCTAACCTCGCCGAATCTTTCATTCAGCAGATTTTTTGGCGACGGGCTTAAACAACCTCTAATTTACGCCGTGTCGTTTCCTATCCTATGCCAAGCTTGCGTTCAAGCGCCGGCGCGGCGCCGCACCGAAGAGTATTAGTGGCCCGTCACATCTGCACGGCGTTTAACTTTTTGCGACATCATCGATTGCCTCGCCCCGGGCTTTAAACGCCGCCGGACTCTGTCCAGCGTCTCCAACCTGATTTCATTTTGTGACGCCGGCTTTGTCGTCGAAGCCTGTTTTCGGGCGTCTCGCCCAGAAAGTCGCCACGCGTCCGGTCCGCGCCTCTCGTCGCCAATTGTTGTGGCCCAAAGCAAGAACCAATCCAGCAACGAGCGCCCGGTCACGCCGCCTGATCTTCGAGGCGGCCGAGGCTTTCCTCGCGGCCGAGCACCGCGAGCACGTCGAAGATGCCGGGAGAGGTCGAGCGCCCGGTTAAAGCCGCGCGTAATGGCTGGGCGACTTGGCCAAGCTTCAGCTTCGTCGCGCTGGCGTAATCGCGCACGGCGGCTTCGGTCGAGGCCGCCGACCAATCGTCGAGCGCCCTGAACAAGGGCAGCACGCCGGCGATATGGGCGCGCCCGCCCGCCGCCAGAATTTCGGCCGCCTTGGCGTCGAGCTGTAGCGGCCGCGTCGCGAACAGGAACGCCGCGCCGTCGAGGAGTTCGATCAGGGTTTTTGCGCGCTCCTTCAGACCGGGCATGGCGGCCAGCAGCTTCGCCCTTTTGTCGTCATCGAGTGCGCGCTGCAGATCCGCTCCGCCGGGCAGAAAGGGAAGCGTCTCTTCAAGGCTTGCGGCGAGCTCTGCGTCCGGCGTCGCGCGCAAATAATGGCCGTTCATATTTTCGAGCTTGGCGAAGTCGAAACGGGCGGGCGAGCGGCCGACATGGGCGAGATCGAACGCCTCGATCATCTCTTCGGTCGTAAAGAACTCGCGGTCGCCCTGGCTCCATCCGAGCCGCACGAGATAATTGCGCAGGGCGGGCGGCAGGAAGCCCATGGCGCGATAGGCGTCGATCCCGAGGGCGCCATGCCGCTTCGAGAGCTTCGCGCCGTCCGCGCCATGGATCAGCGGAATATGCGCCATGGCCGGCGCGCTCCAGCCAAGGGCGGCGTAAATCTGCATCTGCCGCGCGGCGTTGGTCAGATGATCGTCGCCGCGGATGATCTGCGTCACGCCCATGTCGTGGTCGTCGACGACGACGGCGAGCATGTAGGTCGGCGCGCCGTCCGAGCGCAGCAGCACGAAATCGTCGAGATCCTTATTGGCGAAGGTGACGCGGCCCTGCACCTTGTCGTCGATCAAAGTCTCGCCATCGAGCGGCGCCCGCAGCCGGACCACGGGCTTGACGCCGGGCGGGACGTCGGAGGCCGGGCGATCGCGCCAGCGTCCGTCGTAGCGGGGCGGCCGCCCTTCGGCGCGGGCGGCCTCGCGCATGGCGGCGAGCTCTTCCGGCGTCGTATAGCAATAATAGGCGCCGCCCGAAGCGATCAGGCTCTCGGCGACCTCGCGATGGCGCGCGGCGCGCTGGAACTGATAGACGACGTCGCCGTCCCAATCGAGCCCGAGCCATTTCAGCCCGTCGATGAGCGCGTCGATCGCCTCCTGTGTCGAGCGCTCGCGATCGGTGTCCTCGATGCGCAGCAGCATGCGGCCGCCGGCGTGGCGCGCGTAAAGCCAGTTGAACAGTGCGGTGCGCGCGCCGCCGATATGCAAAAAGCCGGTCGGCGAGGGCGCGAAACGGGTGACGGGCGCGTCGGACATAGGCTCGATTTCCACTCCTGATAGGCGGCTCCCCGCCGCCTGCATTCTTTCCGCGAGAAGACGGCCCGCCGCCGCCCTTTCCGGCGACAATAATTCCGGCTGAAGCGGCGCCGGACCTTTTGCCCGTCGGCGGCTCGTGTAACATAGAATGGGCGAAAGAATAGGCCTTGGAGCGGCCGCCCGCGCGGGCGATTTCGGCTGGCCCCGTCAAGCGACGGGCCGAGCGATGGGGCAAACGGATTGGCGAGGCCGCTCGATACGGCGTTGGCGGACGGCGGCGCGGGGCGGGCCGGCGGAGTGTCGCCGGCGCTGCTTGCCCCTTTGGCGCGGCTGCGGCTCGCTTTCGCCGCCGCCTTCGAGACCGAATGCGCGCAGCGCCGCATGTTCCTCTGGCTGCCGGTCGCCGCCGGGGCCGGAGTCGTCTCCTATTTGAGCGCGGACCGCGAGCCGTCGATGTGGCTTCTCGCCGCGCTGACGGGCGTCCTTTCGGGCCTGGCCTTTGTCGCTCGGGAGCGGCGCGCCGCCTTTCTGGCGATTTGCGCTGCGGCCGCTTTTTTCGCGGGAGAGTTTTCCGCCGCGTGGCGATCGACGCGGGTCGCGGCGCCGGTGATCCAGCGCACGACGATCGGCGTCGTCGAAGGTTTTGTGGAGCAGATGGATTTCCGCCGCTCCGGGGCGCGGTTCGTATTGCGCGTGCGCGCGATCGAGGGGCTCGCGGCCGAGGCGACGCCCTATCGCGTGCGGCTTTCGGTCCGCCGCGCGCCGCCGTTCGAGGCGGGAACCTACATAAAACTCAAGGCGCGCCTGTTGCCGCCTTCGCGCGCGAGTCTCCCCGGCGGCTATGATTTCGCCAGGGACGCCTGGTTTGCGCGGTTAGGCGGCGTCGGCAACGCGCTTGGCCGGATCGAAACCCTGGCCGCGCCGGAGCCGGCGGGTTTTTCCCTCGGCGCTGCGATGGCGTTAGACCGCGGCCGCAACGCTCTGTTGCGCCGCATCGATGCCGTCATCGGCGGCGACGCGGGGGCGATCGCCGCTGCGATGGTCACCGGCAAGCGCGATCTTCTGTCCGAAAACGCCAAGGAGGTGATCCGCGAGGCGGGCATCTTCCACATCATCACCATCTCCGGCGTGCAGATGACGCTGGTCGCGGCGATCTTTTTCATTGGCTTCAGGCGGGCGCTCTCGCTCAGCCCTTCGCTGGCGCTGCGCTATCCGATCAAGAAATGGTCGGCCGCGCTCGCCATGCTTGGCGCTGTGATCTACGACGTCTCCACCGGTTCGCGCGTCGGCACCGAGCGCGCCCTGATCATGACGCTGATCATGCTCGGCGCGGTGCTGGCCGACCGCCAAGCGCTGACCATGCGCAACCTCGCCTTCGCCGCGCTATTCGTCATTTTGGCCGAGCCCGAGGCGATCATGGGCGCGAGCTTCCAGCTCTCCTTTGCCGCCGTCGCCGCCCTCGTCGCGGTGTATGAGGGGCGCATGGCCGCCGCGAGCGCCGAGCGGGAGGAGGCGCCGATCCTGCGCTCGAAGCCCGTCGCCGGCGAGGGCGCGCGGCTGTTCTGGACCTCGGTCCGGGCGCGCCTCAGCCAGGGTCCGGGCGGGCTTCTGTTCGCGACCTTTTGCGCCACCGCCGCGACGGCCTCCTTCATGGCCTATAATTTCCACGAGCTCAGCCCCTATGTGCTGATCGGCAATCCTTTGACGCTGACAGTGATCGAAGTCTTCGCCGTGCCGGGGGCGCTGCTCGGGACGCTGCTTTATCCAATCGGCCTCGATCCCTGGGTCTGGCGCTATCTCGGCTTCGGCGTCGACGGCGTGATGTGGGCCGCGCGCCAGGTCGGTCAGCTGCCCGGCGCCAGCATCCATCTGCCCGCCTTCGCGCCATTCTCGCTCGCCTTCCTGACGCTCGCCGTCCTGTGCATGACTCTGTGGCGCACGCTCCTGTTCCGCGCGATCGCCCTGCCGCTCCTCGCCATTGGTCTCTTTGGCGCGGCCTCGGGGCCAAAATTCGACGTCGCTGTCGCCCCCGGCGGCGAGGCGGCGGCCTATCGCGGCGAAGACGGCCGATTGGCGGTGCTCGCGGCGCGGCCGAACCTCTTTGCCGCCGAACAATGGCTGCGCGCCGACGCGGACGGGCGCCCGGCGGCCGCGGCGGTTCGAAAAAGCGCATGCGACAAGGCGGCCTGCGTCGGACGTCTTGCCGACGGCCGCACCCTGTCGCTTGTCGTCGACCGCGCCGCTTTCGCCGAGGATTGCCTGCGCGCCGACATTATCGTCACGCCGCTGTTCGCTCCGAAAGGATGCGCGGCGCAGATTGTTCTCGACCGCGATGCGTTGAAAAAGACCGGCGCCGTCACACTGGCGATGACGCCGGCGGGACTGACGCGCGCCGCGGCGCGATCACTCGAAGAAGATCGACCCTGGTCGCCCGCTCCGCGCCGCACATGGGGCCGCGCTCCGGCCGCCCCCGCGCCGCAATTTAGGCTGGCCGACGCCGATCCATCCGTTCCGGCGCAGGAGGAGGGCGCGGCCTCGCGCCAGCCCGACGACGGCGACGATGGATCTCCCATCGAATAAGGCCGGGACCCGGCGCTCTTGCAGGGGAGCGCCGGCGTCATCAATAGCGTCGGATCAATCCGACCAGTTTGCCCTGGATTCGCACGCGGTCGGGTCCGAAAATGCGCGTTTCATAGGCCGGATTGGCGGCTTCGAGCGCGATCGAGGCGCCGCGGCGGCGCAGGCGCTTGAGGGTCGCCTCCTCATCGTCGATCAGCGCGACGACGATGTCGCCTGTCTCGGCGGTGTCCTGCTTGCGGATCAGCACCGTATCGGCGTCAAAGATGCCGGCGTCGATCATCGAATCGCCGCGAACTTCGAGCGCATAATGCTCGCCTTGCGACAGCATTTCCGGCGGCAGATTGAGCGTATGGCTGCGGGTCTGAAGCGCGCTGATCGGCGTACCGGCGGCGATCCGGCCCATCACCGGGATCGCCACCATGGCGCGCGCGCCATCCTCATCGTCGCGCGCCGCCGGCATCGGGCGGACGCGGCCAAGATGTCCCTCGATCACGCTCGGCTCGAATTTGCGCCCCCGGCCGGCGTCGGCCGCCGAGGCGCCCGGCATGCGCAAGACCTCGAGCGCGCGCGCCCGGTTCGGCAAGCGCCGGATGAAGCCCCGCTCTTCAAGCGCGATGATCAGCCGGTGAATGCCCGACTTGGACCGGAGGTCGAGCGCGTCCTTCATTTCATCGAAGGAAGGAGGCACGCCGGTTTCCTTCATGCGCTCGTTAATGAAGCGCAGAAGCTCGCTTTGCTTCTTGGTCAGCATCGGCGTCCACTTTCTCGCATGATCGTCGAGCGGGATGGCGGGGCGCAAAGGCGCGCCCGAGAAGGGCTTGGCTGCAAACGAGCGGGCTGCAATAGGATCTAGCCTCCGAAAAACTTGCTCGAAAGACAAGATACGCCCACAGAAAGCGCCTGAATCGCTCACCCGCACAAACGGTGAACAGACCATATCTGTTCTCTCTGCGTTCCGCAACCCAGCATAACGTTCGCAGGCGAAATTTATCGTCGCGGCTTCGCTTTGCGATTGCGCGAATTCATTGACGGAACTTTCAGCTTCGCCGTAGGTTACTAACTCTCGCCGCCGCTCGGCGAAGCTCGTTCGCCATGCGGCGTCGTCCGATCAAGAGGAGAAACGCATGGATCGACCGCTGCAGATCGTATTTCGCGACATCCAGCATTCCGATGCGCTCGCAAAGCTCATCGAGGATCGCGCGCGGCGTCTTGAGAGCGCCTTTTCGCGCATCACGGGCTGCCGGGTCGTGGCGGGCGCCGCGCATGGCGCGACGAAGAATACGATACCGCCGCTCTCCCTGTGCGTCGAAGTCGAGGTTCCTGGCCGGCCGATGATCGTCGCCAAGGCCGAGGCCAAGCGGAAGGGGGAGCAGGCGGCGCTGGTCAATCGCGTCTTCGACGTCGCCGAGCGCCGTCTGGAGCAACTCTCGGAACTCGCCAAGGACAATGTGCGCCGGCACGAAAACGCGCCGGAGACCGGCGTCGTCGCGCGCCTGTTTCGCGAGCAGGACCATGGCTTCATCGAAGTGCGCGGCGGCCCCGATCTTTATTTCGCGCGCAATTGCGTGATGCGGGGCGATTTCGACGCGTTGGAAATCGGCGTCCTTGTCGAAGTCACGCGCGCGACGGGAGACGGGCCAATGGGGCCGCAGGCAAGCGCCATCTATGTTTTGGATCAGCGCGTCGCCGTCAAGGGCAAGCCGGCCAAGCCCCGCAGCGCCAAGGATTCCGAGCCGGAAACCCTCAACGCCTGAATGGCGGGCGCTGCGTCATATTCGGGGCTGGCGGCGCGGCGCCAGCCCCGCTTTTGACCGAACAAGCGCGGCTTAGGCGGTCGCCTTGGCGTAAAGCTCGGCGGCGTATTCCCAATTGATGAGATTGTCGACGAAGGCCTTCAGATAGTCCGGCCGACGGTTACGATAGTCGATGTAATAGGAATGCTCCCAAACGTCGACGCCGAGGATCGGCGTCGCGCCCTGAACCAGCGGGTTCTCGCCGTTGGCGGATTTGCTGACGATGATCTTGCCATCCTTGACGGCGAGCCAGGCCCAGCCGGAGCCGAATTGCGTGACGCCCGCCTGAATGAGATCGGCCTTGGCTTTTTCGACCGAGCCGAGGCTATCGATGATGGCCTTTTCCAGCTCGCCCGGAATTGCGCCGCCGCCATTCGGCTTCAGCCAGTTCCAGAAATGCAAATGATTGTAGTGCTGCGCCGCGTTGTTGAAGAGGCCGGCGTTCTTGCCGAACGACTCCTTGACGATATCCTCCAGCGACTTGCCTTCGAGGCCGCTGTCCTTGAGCAAATTGTTGCCGTTGGTTACATAAGCCTGATGATGCTTGTCGTGGTGATATTCGAGCGTCTCCTTGGACATATAGGGCTGGAGCGCCTCATAGGCATAGGGAAGTTCTGGCAGGGTGAACGACATGGGTTTCTCCTCATTAAAGGCATGCAGTCGCGGGAGGCGGTCCGGTCGGCCGCATGGCATCTAACTAGACGGCTCAAAGCTTTGCAGCAACCGCATTCGCCGCCGCCGGGCGGGATCGCCGTGCGCCCGCGCAACGCCCGAGACGGACAAAGGATCGCTTTTGCCGGCGAGGCCGCAAGGTTTGCGTGCTAATATTTTGCCGCTACCCTGATCAAGTCTCGATTTCGACCGCGTTTTGCGGGCAAAGCCAAGTTTGAGCGCGGCGCCTCCAATGAAATGAACGCGGCGCCTGGAACAAAAAAATGAGCTATTTGATTTTCGCCGCCGGCCTCCTCCTTGCGGTCTGCGGCGCGGCCTCGATTTCCTTCGGCTACGGCATCATCAATGTCGAGCGCGGCTGGGCCAGCGTGATCGGCGGCGCGTCGGCCCTCTCGGGCGGCCTGATCACCATGGCGCTGGCGTTAATTCTGCACAGCCTGTCGCGGCTTCGCGCCGTGCTTAAGGCTCAGGGCAAGCGGGCCGTTGCGGCGACGCCCGCGGCCGTTGCCGAGGTCCCGGAAGATCTCGTGGCGCAGGCCACCGCAAAGGAGGCGCCCGCGGCGGAAAGCGCCGTCGCGGATTTGACGTCGGCGCAAACGCGCGTCGATGACGAACATGTGACCCTCGTCATCCCAGGCCCAGCCAGCGCCCCGGCCACCCTTGCGCCGCCTGCGGTCCGCCAACCGGCGCCAGCCGCGCCCGAGCCATGGGCGGCAGGCCTGGAGCCGGGCGCTCAAGCCTCAATCGAGGACATCAGGCGGGTTGTCGCCGAGACCATCAAGGGCAAGCGTCTTGAAACGCTTGGGGCCGAGGCCGGCCAAAGAGCGGCCGCTGAACTGCCCGCCGCCGAGCCCCTCGTAAAGCCCCCGCCATCGGTCGGCGCGGAGCTTCCGCCGCGCCGCCGCGCGCCGCCGCTCTCGTTTCATTTGCCGCGGGCCGTCGGCCTCAACGATCTCGCGCCGCAAGGTTCGACCGGCGCGCAGACCTCCGTCGCGCCGCCCCTGGCCGGCCCGGAGGACATGCGGCAAGACTCGCCGCATCCTGCGCCCGAACAGGTTTTCGCGGGCGCCAGCGAGCCGCTGCGCCCGGATATGCCGCGTAAAGATCCGCCCGTCGTGCTTGGCCGCTATGAATCCGAGGGCACCACCTATGTGATGTTCTCGGACGGATCGATCGAGGCGCGCTCGAAACGCGGCGCCTATCGCTTCAACTCCATGGCGGAGCTCAAGAGTTTTATGGATGCGCAGGCGCGCGGCGAGGCGTGAGCCCAGCCTCCTGCGCGTATCCATGTCAGCCTGACCGAGCGGCTCCGCCATCCTCGCCGCGGCGCTCGAAAGCGCCTTTGACGCAGGCGATCGCGAAGGCATATTGGAGCGCGGCCTCCTCAAGCCTGTCGAACCGTCCGGGCGCGCCGCCATGGCCGGCCCCCATATTGGTTTTGCAAAGGACGGGCCCGCCCCCGGTCATTGTGGCGCGCAGGCGCGAAATCCACTTCAGGGGCTCCCAATAGGTGACCCTCGGATCGGTCAGGCCGCCAAGCGCGAGAATCGGCGGATAGGCTTTGGCCGCAACATTGTCATAGGGCGAATAAGACCGGATCTTGTGAAACGCGGCCTCGTCGCGGATCGGATCGCCCCATTCCAGCCATTCGGGCGGGGTCAGCGGCAATTCGGCGTCGAGAATCGTGTTCAGCACATCGACGAAGGGCACGTCCGCGATCACGCCGGCGAACAATTCCGGCGCGAGATTGGCGACAGCGCCCATCAGCATCCCGCCGGCGCTGCCGCCCTGGATGACGATGCGGCGCTCGCCCGTCAATCCGAAGGCGATCAGATGGCGCGCCGCGGCGATAAAATCAGAAAAGCTGTTCGGCTTGTTGTCCAGCTTGCCGCTGGTGTACCAGCGCCAGCCCTTGTCCGTGCCGCCTCGGATATGGGCGATCGCGAAGATGAAGCCGCGGTCGATCAGCGCCAGCCGGCTGGCGCTGAAAGAGGCCGGCGTCGCATAGCCATAGGCGCCATAGCCATAGAGCAGCAGCGGTGCGCCGCGGCCAAGGTCGAGATCGCGCCGATGGACGATCGAGACGGGAACGCTCTCGCCATCCGGCGCCGGCGCATAAAGGCGGCGCGTCACATAATCCGCGGGATCGAAGCCTGAGGGGATGATCTGGCGCTTGCGCAGGATTCGCGCGCGCGTCGCAAGATCATAATCATAGGTCTCGCGCGGGGTCGTCATGGAGGAATAGGTGAAGCGCAGCAGCTTCGTGTCAAAGGCGAAGCGCCCGTTGATCGATAGCGAGAACGCTTCCTCCGCGAAGGCGACCGCATGGTCCTCGCCGCTTTCGACATGCCGGACGATGATGCGCGGCAGGCCATTCTCGCGCTCGAGCCAGACGAGATAGTCCGGGAACACGGAAAGTTCGATGATCATGCGGCCCGGCTTATGCGGGACCTCGTCGACCCAGAATGCTTTGCCGGGCGTGGCCAGGGGGGCGCTGACGATCTTGAAATCCTCGGCGCCGTCGGCGTTCGTGGTCATGAACAGACGCTCGCCGCGGTGTTCGACCTCATAGCGAACCCCGGGCGCGCGCGGCTCGATCAGACGCGCCTGCGCCGCAGGATTGGCAAGATCGAGCAGCCAGCATTCAGACGCGTCATGATCGCTGATGCTGATGATGGCGAAAGCGCCGGACTGGCTCGGCCGCACATGGATGAACCAGCGTGGATCGAGCTCCTCCAGAATCACCGTGTCTGATGCGGGATCGGAACCGATGTCGTGGCGCAGCACGCAGGAGGGACGGTTATTCTCGTCGACCCGCACATAATAATATTGGCGCGAATTGGCGCTGAAGACGAAGGCGCCGTCCGTGTCTTCGACGACATCCGGGCCGTCCGTTCCGCTTTCAAGGTCGCGCACGCGAATTGAATGCAGTTCGGAGCCCTTTTCATCGACGCTCCAGCCGAATGTCTGGTGATCCGGTGAATGGCGCGCCTCGCCAAGATGAAAAAATGCCTTGCCTTTGGAGAGCGCATCGGCGTCGAGCAGGATGTGGACGTCGCCGCCGTCCTCCTCGGCGCGGCAGAAGATCGGATGCTGCGAACCCTGGTTGAAACGGGCGTAATAGAGAAAACGTCCGTCGGGCGACGGCGCCTCGGCGTCGTCTTCCTTGATGCGCGACCGCATGTCCCGCACCAGCTCCTTGCGCAACGCTTCATAGGGCTCGAGAACCGCGGCGGCGTAGGCGTTTTCGGCCTCGAGCGCGGCGCGGATCGCGGCGGGCAGCGCAGCCGGGTCGCGCAGAACCTCGCGCCAGTTCTCGGCTTTGAGCCAGGCGTATTCATCGCTGAGCGCGACGCCATGCGCGAATTTCGTTTCGATTCGGCGTTCGACTTCAGGCGGAGGGCTGGCAGGGATGTGCGCCACGATGGTGCTTTCTTGAATTGATCGGGCCGGAATAGGCTTCGACGGGAAGGGGAGGGCGCTGATTGCGAGTCCTGACGCGCAATTGTTTGCAAAGGGCGGGGCCATTGCTGCGACGGCCGGCTGTCTATTGGGCGCAAAATATTCAATCAGACCCGCCGCAGCAAGCCGCCGGCGGCCGACTTCCTGGGGCTTCGCCTTGCGTCTATTGCGCCTTTGCACCCGCGCAAACAACGCCTGTCAATGTTTGACGCCGCTGTGTTCACTTCTGCCTTGATCTGATCGAAGCGGGTGGGGATGGCATTTTTTTGTTGGTTCGCAATAAAGACTGCTGCGCGCTACTTGCAGATACGATGTTTCGGCCTTAATAATGAATGACGTTCCGTACAGTCGATTCGAGGCGGTCGATTAAGAGAACTTAAATTTCACGTGGTTTTGTCGCCTTTTGACGGATTTATGGCCCTCATATTTGGGCCGGGGTCCGATGGCGGAGCCTTCTACTAGGGATATTGAGCGCCATGAGCGATGCGTCAGGTTCTAACAGCTATATCGAATTGGCCGCTGACATCGTGTCGGCCTATGTCAGCAACAATTCAGTGCCTGCGAGCGATCTTCCTAGCCTTATCAACGATGTGCATTCCGCCTTGCTGCGCGTCACCTCGGGCGTCGTCGCGCCAATAGTCGAGACGCCGAAGCCTGC
The DNA here is from genome assembly GCF_000021745.1 of Methylocella silvestris BL2. Taxonomy (NCBI): domain Bacteria; kingdom Pseudomonadati; phylum Pseudomonadota; class Alphaproteobacteria; order Hyphomicrobiales; family Beijerinckiaceae; genus Methylocella; species Methylocella silvestris. The sequence continues at coordinate 1,810,232 of NC_011666.1, read as the reverse complement.
GGTTCCGGCCAAGAAGTCAGTCACCAACGACTTCCTCGTTTGTCTTGAAGACGGCCGGAAGTTCAAGTCGTTGAAGCGTCATCTGCGCACGCAATATAATATGTCGCCGGATGAATATCGCGAAAAATGGGGTCTTGCGCCCGATTATCCGATGGTCGCGCCGAATTACGCCAAGGCAAGATCGAATCTCGCCAAGCAGATGGGCCTCGGGCAACAGCGCCGCCGCGCCTGACGCGTCGCGGCTCCTCGGCCAGGGTGGGATTTTCAAGAGAGCGCGAGTTTTTCGCGCTCTTTATTTTGTCCGATAAGGGGCTTAAGCGCGTCAGCGGCCGTAATCAAAGGCCCTGCCGGTCAGGCGGCGTTGGCGGAGGCGCTGCGGGCGTCCGTCTTGATGCGCTCGACCATCGCGCGCACGCCATTGCTGCGCTGCGGCGTCAAATGAGCCGATAATCCAAGCGACTTGAAAAGCTCCTGCGCGTCGGTCGCAAGGATTGCCTCCGGCGTGTGGCCGGAATAAAGCGCAAGCGTCAGCGCGACAAGGCCGCGCACGATATGCGCGTCGCTATCGCCCTTGAAGGTCAGAACGCGCTGTCCAGACGGATCGGAGCCCCTCGAGGTTTCGATCCAGACCTGGCTGGCGCAGCCGCGCACCTTGTTCAGATCATTATGCGCGGCCTCGTCGAGCGGCTCCAGCGTGCGTCCGAGTTCGATCAGGTAACGATACCGATCGTCCCATTCTTCAAGGTAGGTGAAATTCTCAATAATCTCGTCGAGGGTCATGGCGAAGCGCGCTGGCTGAAAGTCCGAATTTTCCTTTATATGTGCGCAACCGCGAAGGGACGAAAGAAAAATCTGCGGCCAAGGGTATCAGCCCTGGCGCCAGCCCCTTTGTCAGCGTGGCTCGGCGGGGCGCGGCGGCGGCTTCGGCTTTGCCTCCGCCGAGAGAGCCCCAACTGAAAGGGAGGCGGCGGAACCCGCCGCGAATTGCCCGAGCCTCGCCGCGGCCTCAAGGCAAGCGGCCGGCGCTTTGGCGCAGGCCGAGGCGCCCGTGGTCCGCGCCTCGTCGATCGCGGCCATGATGGCGGCTTTGGCGCCGCTTTGCAGCGCGGCGGAGATTTGGCCTATCAAGGAGTTTTCGGGCCAAGGCAGGAATGCGAACACGATGGACAGCCAGAAGACGGATCGGATGAGAAACCACATCGACCGGCTAAGCTCCTGGCGGGATCGTGTTCCCGCGCGTCGACGGCGTTGATCCGAATAATGAACGCCAAGCGTTCAAACAGAAGCTTTAGACCAATCTTCATTAACATTTCGCCAAACCGCCAAACTCCAAGCGCGGGTGCGGGATCGATCGAGATTCGGCAAGGATTCCTACACCATAGCCCCATTTTGCGGGACGCTCACGCCGCGTCGCGGCGGTTTTGCGCGCCAATGATGCTGGGGCGCCGCAGCAATTTAGGGGGACCTTAAGACGCGGGCGCCAGTCTGCGCCTCGAACCGCCGCGGCATCGCTTGCGGCGCCCGCGGAGCAGAATGTGGGTTTGCCCTCAAATCTCGAAGTCCTTATCGCGCGCTTCATCCATGCCGGGGCAGCGCGCGCTCGCCGGTTGATCGAGTCCGATCGCCTGGAGTGGGACATGGGCGAAAGCCCGGCGCCGGCCCATTCCGGATTCGCGCGGGACCGCGAGCGCGGCGGGATGCGGCCTTCGCCGTCCTCGCGGCTAACCCTTGCGCGCGCGCATCTCGACGCCGCCATGCGTCGGCTGCGCGGACAAAGCCGCGTCGCGCCCGCGCCGCTTCCCGCCGAAAGCTTCGCGGCTCTGCACGAAAGCGTCGGCGACGTCGTCCTTCTGCACGACCGAACCGGAGCCGTGCTCTCGATCGCCGGCAATCGCCAAAGCCTGTTCGGCCTGCCGGCCGCCGATCTCATGGGGCGCGGCTTTTTCGAGCATGTGCATGTCGCCGACCGGCCGATCTTCCTCAAGGCGATCGGGGAAGCGAGCTTCAGCGATGCCCCGATCACTGTCGCCCTGCGTCTCCGCGCCTCGAGCCTTGATCGCGGCGACTATGCTGAGCCTGTGTTTCTCTGGCTCGACATGCGGGCGCGGCGCTGCGGCAAGCATTCGCCGGAACGAAGCGCGGTCGCGATTTTCCGCAACGTCACCGACGCGCATTGGCGCCAGGACGAGCTCGATTCGGCGGGGACGGCGGCGGATCTCTCCAAGGACCATTTTCTCGCCAATGTGAGTCATGAGCTAAGAACGCCGCTGAATGCGATCATCGGCTTTTCCGAGATTCTGGGCGATGCGGATCAGGCTCCGCGCGACCCGGCCAAGCAGCGCGAATATGCGGCGATCATCCATCGTTCGGGCCAGCATCTTCTGTCGGTGGTCAATTCGATCCTCGATTTGTCGAAAATCCATTCCGGCTCCTTCGATCTGTCGCCGTCGCATTTCGGCGTCGCGCCTCTGGTCGAAGTCTGCTGCGACATGGTCAAGCTGGAGGCGCAGGACCGCCATATCGAGTTGAAGCGCGTCTGCCCCGAAGGTCTCCCGGAGATCGTCGGCGATAAACGCGCCTGCAAGCAGATCGTGATCAATCTGCTCTCCAATGCGGTCAAATTCACGCCCGCCCATGGCGAGGTCTCGATCAGCGTCAGCATCGAGGACGAAACGCTCCTGATCGCCGTCGCCGATTCAGGTGTCGGCATCAATGAGCAGGATTTGGCGCGGCTCGGCAACCCCTTCTTCCAGGCCAGGGGCGCGCTGGATCGTCCGTTCGAGGGCACTGGATTGGGGCTTTCGATCGTCAGCGGCCTTGTCGGCCTGCATGGCGGTTCGATTGCAGTCGCAAGCGAACCGGATCAGGGCACCTGCGTCCTCGTCCGCCTGCCGGTGGACTGCCGCGCCGCGGTCGACAAGGCGCGGCCTTCGGCGGAAATCGAAACCATTGCGCGCTATCGTCGAGGCGACGAGGAGCATGATCTCGTTCAAAAAGTGATGGTGAAGAAAATTGCGTGAAGCACTAGCCGCCGCCGATCATGATTTCATCCTGAGCGAAGCCCCAAGGCCGAGGCCGCGGGCAAGACGCGCCGGCGGCGCGGGCGCGCGGAAGCGCGCCTCGCCGCACGCCGGACGGACGACGCGGCGCCTCTTCGGCGTGATCGCGAGCGCGCTCTGCGTCGCAGCGCTCGGCGGCATCGTCATCAACGCCTTGACGCTGCAGAGAGCGCGCCACCCGGCGCCGCTGTTCGGCGCCGTCAAGGAGCGCGTCGCCGAGCCGCAGGCGGCGGCGCCTCCGCCCGTTCCCGCGCCGCGGCCGCAGCAATTTGCCCCCGTTCGGGCGGAGACCGAGGCGGCGGGCGCCGCCGAAGACAAGCCTGCGCCGCGCCCGCGCGAGGCGCAGGCGCCAGCGCCCGCCAATCCAGCGCCGCAGGCGAAGCCGCATGACGCCATCTCGGAACTGTTGCTGACCGGCGCGGCGCATGAGGCGCCGCCGGCGGCCTCGAAATCGGTGCTGGCGGCGCAGAAGGCCTTGGTCAAGCTCGGCTATGTGCTGAAGCCGGACGGCGTGATGGGCGCCTCGACCCGGCAGGCGATCGAACGCTATGAACGCGATCGCGGCCGGGCGCCCCATGGCGAGCTGACGCCCGCGCTGGCCCGCGCCCTCAGCGCGGAATCCGGCTTGCCGATCAACTGAGGCCGACCTGCGACGTAAAAAGGGCGTGACGGCCGCGGCCGCCACGCCCCTTGTTTTGGCGCCGAAACGAAATCCCGGCCTAAAACAGATGGCGGAAGATGAAGAACAGCAGCGCCGACAGGGCTATGGCGCAGGGCAGCGTCAGCACCCAGGCGAGCGCGAGGCTGCGGATCGTGCTCATCTGCACGCCGGAGCCGTTCGCGGCCATGGTGCCCGCGACGCCCGATGAGAGAACATGCGTCGTCGAGACCGGAAGGCCGAAGCTGTCGGCGGCGCCGATCGTCGCCATGGCGACGATCTCCGCGGCGGCGCCCTGGCCATAGGTCAGATGCGTCTTGCCGATCTTCTCGCCGACGGTGATGACGATCCGCTTCCACCCGATCATGGTGCCAAGGCCAAGCGCGATGGCGACCGAGACTTTCACCCAGTCGGGGATAAATTTGGTCGCCGAGTCGAGGCCCTTTTTATAGTTGGCGAGAACCGCAAGATCGGCTTTCGACAAGTCGCTCGCCTTATCCTTTTGCAGCACGCGGATCGCCTCCGACGCGAGATACATATCGTTTCGCGTGTTGCCGACGGTTGCGGCCGGGATCGCCGCGATCGAGCCATATTGCTGGATCTGGCTGGCGATGTCGCGGATCAGAACGGCGAGGGAAGGCAGCGTTCCCTCGTTGAACTCATGCGAGGCGACATAGGCGGTCACGGCCGGGCGCGGATCGCCGATGATGTGATGGCCGCCGGCGACAGTCTCGACCACTTTCGAGGCCGCGGCGGAGTTTTCGATGAAGCTGACGATCTGGCTTTCCGGCAGGGCGCGGTTCAGCGCATAGGCGGTCGGAACCGTGCCGATCAGGATCAGCATGATGAGGCCCATGCCTTTCTGACCGTCGTTCGAGCCATGCGCGAAGGAGACGCCCGCCGAGGTGAAGATCAATAGTCCGCGGATCCACAGCGGCGGCGCGGCGTTGGCCTTAGGTTCGCTGTAAAGCTCGGGCCGCCTGATCAGCACCTTCATGGTCAAGAGCAGGAGCCCGGCGGCGAAGAAGCCGACCGCGGGCGACAGCAGCAGCGCATAGCCGATTTCCGTCGCCTTGCCCCAGTCGACGCCGGCGGTGCCGTCGCGTCCGCGCATCAGGGCGTTGGCGACGCCGACGCCGATGATCGAGCCGATTAGCGTGTGAGAGCTTGAGGCCGGCAAGCCCAGCCACCAGGTGCCTAAATTCCAGATGATCGCCGCGATCAGCATGGCGAAGACCATGGCGAAGCCGGCGTCGGAGCCGACCTGCAGGATCAACTCCACGGGCAGCAGTGAGACGATGCCGAAGGCGACCGCGCCCGTCGAAAACAGGACGCCAAGGAAATTGAAGAAGCCCGACCATACGACGGCGATCGAAGGCGCGAGCGAATGGGTATAGATGACGGTCGCGACCGCATTGGCGGTGTCGTGAAAGCCGTTGACGAACTCAAAACCCAGCGCGATCAGAAGAGCGAGGGCGAGCAGCAGGAACGGCAGCACGCTGTTGACAGGCGTGCCCGACGCCTGAATATCCCGAAAAATGCTGAAAGCGGTGAAGAATAGGCCCAGCGCGAGAACCGCGAGGAGAACCACGACCGTCTTCATCGACATGGGCCGGTTGAGGTCTGGCTTCGCCGAATGCGGCTTCGGCTCCGCCAGAATCTCCGACGAGGAGAGGGAAGTCATCATCGCTCCTTAAGATTATGCGCCGAGCGCGGACCCGGCCAGATTATGCGCCGGCGGCGCTCTTGCCTATCCCTGCCGCGCGACGGTTCGATGACAAAATCGGGCGCCTTTTCCGCTTGCGCGCAGAGCGCTTGATTTTTTCTTCGGGTCGCGGTTTGGCTCGCTGCATGCTTGGCTCTGCCGCGCATGTTTTGCTCAATCGCGCCGCCGCCCATCGGCGCCCGCCTCCAAAGGACGACGGCATGGAAGACCTCATTGCCCGAATTTCCGCCACGGCCGGCATCGAGCCCGACACCGCGCGAAAGGCCGTCGGCGCGATCCTGGCGTTTTTACGCAAGGACGGCCCGCAGGACCAGATCGATGACCTGTTCAGCCGCTTCCCCGGCGCTGCGGAGGCGGCTGCCGCCGCGGGCGCCGAACAGAGAGGCATGCTGTCTGGCCTGATGGGCATGATGGGCGGTGGGCTTATGGGCCTTGCCGCGCGGCTCTCGGGGCTCGGCCTCTCCATGGCGCAAATGCAGGAGGTCGGCCGCCTTCTGTTCGCCTATGCCGAAGAAAAGGCGGGCGCGGAGCGCGTGCGCGCGGCCGCCGCCGGCATTCCCGGCCTTAGCCAGTTTCTCTGACAGCCGCCGACCGTCAGACGCTGCGTTGCAGTGGAGCGCAAGCTCCAGCCCAGTTTGCCGGCGTAAAGTCGTGATCTCGCGGTCGGCCCGTCAGGCGCGTTCACGGCCCGGCGGGAGCGCTCGATCGCGACCGGTCATCGGCGCGCCTGAAGATAAGGTGCGATCGCTCACAGCCAGCGCCGCAGGGGCCGCTAAACTGCTCCTGTCGCTCTTGTTTTGAATGTTTAAATCGATTGCTCTGTTTGTGAAACGGCCTCGGAAACTTTGGCAAGCGCGGCGCGGTACTGTGATCGAAGATCGCCAGATTGGGCTCGGCGGCGCGAGCAAGACACCGTTCGGAGATGACTGGGATGGGTGAGCTTCTAGCCTTCAAATTGCCGGCGCGGAAAAGCCGGACCTTGCGTCCTTCGCAGACGGGCGCGATCCTCTTCTTCACCGGCGTTCGCCGGGAAATCATGGTGGAAGCAGCCGATTCCCGGCGGCGAAAAGCGTCGCCGCATGAAGAGGCCATCGCCGCCGCGGCCGCTTCTCGCCATGGGGACACCCAAGCGCAGTCCTGAAGCCGGCGCATCGACGCGGGCGCGGCGTCGGGCCCGGACGATGGTCTGGAATATTTTCTCGCCGGTATTGCAGAGTCCGCGATCGGCGAAGCCGCCGGGATAAGAGCGAGCGTTTTCGTCATTCGATGGGTCAATTGGATCGCTGCAACTGCCGGCAAAAAGCCGCCGCGGCGCGATCAATCCGGCGGCGCCTCGGGGGCGCAAGTCATCGCCGCGACCCGCTGGCGCGCCTCCGCCGTCTCACTGGGAAAAGCAGCCAGCGCGTTGACGAGGACGAATCCCTTGATCGTTGGCGCGATAAGGCGGAGCTCCTGCGCCGGCTCGTCATCGTCGTCGCTGTCAGCCTCAAGCGCCTCCAGCTGCTCGCTCGTCAGCAGCAGAACGTCGATCCTGCCGTGCTGCGCCGCCCGGTCCGTCATCGAATAGAAGTTTTCGCCGGAGGGCGTACGGAAAGAGAGCGTCAGCATGCGGTCGGCGTCGATCTCGCCGGAAACGCGGACCGGCCCGCGCGTCAGATCATAGAGACAGGCGCCCTGCGCCATGGCGGGATCGGAAAAGGGCGCCCATTCTGCGCCCGGCCGCGCCAGCGGCAACAGGCTCATCTCGCCGGGCTTTGCCAGCGCCGACAGGCGGCTGACCGGATCATTGCCGAGGCGCTTTGGCAAGGTGAAGACCGCGATGAGATGAACCACCACCGCCACCAGCGCGACGCCAAGCAGCCAGAGCAGGCCGGCGAGAATGCGGTCGAGCCTGTTCACCGGCAGGCCCCCCTTTTGATCGTCGGCAGGTTCGCGGCGTCGAACGAGAGCATCGACGTGCTGAATTCCGACTCATAGAGGCGCAGATCGAGGATGAACGGATCATTTTCGGGGAGCGGAATCCAGTTGCCCGGCCTTGCCCGGCGCGACAGAGCAATGGCGAAGGCGCCGTCCGCCGCCCGCAAAATCTCGCTGGAGGTGAAGCCGCTGCGGTTTGAAGGGTTGGCGAAAAGCCTGCCTTGCGGCGTCATCACGGTCAGCGTCCAGTAACGCGCCTGCGGCGTCTGTCCGCTGACGATATAGTCGCATCCGGGCTCAAGATCGCGGCCTTCGCTGTCGGCGCGGGCGATAAAACTCAAGCCTTCGGAGGCGCCGAGCGGGATCTCGCCGGACTTTGCCAGCATGGCGCGGGCGTAAGGGTCGACGCCGCGGCCGCCGTTCCTTGGCCATGCCGTCCACGGCCCGGCCGTCACGGCGCCGAAGCCGAAATCGTTCTGCAAGGCCGCATAGGTGACGCCAAGACCGATCAGGGCGCCGACGAAAGCTGCGAGAATGAATTTGCCGATGAGAATCACGGAGCCAGTCTACCTGTAGAGCGGGACGCAACGCATGACGCTCGTGATTCGTGTTTTATTGTGGCGTGAGGCGCGCGCGAATAGCGCGCAGGCCGGGCGGCAGGTCAAATTCGGTCGGCGGTCAACCGCCGCCGGGCTGCGCGCCCGTATGCGAGACGGAGGCGGCGTTGGCGGCGCCGAGCCCGGCGTCTTCCCGCCGCTTCTCGGCGTCCGCCATCGCCGCGCCGATCGCGCGCAGCGTCTCGGCCGACCGTGACGACAGGCTCGCCGGCCGTTGCGGCGCGCCTGCGGCCGGACCGCCGGCCGCCACGACGGGGGCAGGGCCGGTCGGCGCCGGACGCCCGGGCAGCGGCTTCAATTCGATCCCCTGATGGGCATAAGCCATGATGTCATGCCATGTGCCGGCCGGAAGCGAGCCGCCGGTCATTTTTTCCATTGGCGTATCGTCGTCATTGCCGAACCAGACCGCCGCGACATAATTGCCGGTGTAGCCGATGAACCACGCGTCCTTATAGCCATTGGTCGTGCCGGTCTTGCCGGCGACCTCGATATTGTCAAGCTGCGCGCGCTTGCCGGTGCCGGCCTGGACGACTTGCGTCATCATCGAGACCATCGTTTCGATGGTCTCGCGCGGGATGATCTGGCGGGGCTGCGGTCCGTCGCGGTCATGGCGGTAGATCTCCTCGCCGCGGCTGTTCAAGATCTGCACGGCGGCGAAGGGCGGAGCGCGCAGCCCGCCATTGGCGAAGGTGCAATAAGCGGAGGCCATATCGATCACTGTCACTTCTGCCGCGCCGATCGGCAGCGAGACCGTATCGACGAGAGGCGTCGTCAGGCCCATTGCGCGCGCCGTCTCGATGATTTTGGCGCGGCCGCGCTTGGCGCTTTCAAAGACGTTATTGTGCCCGGGGACGGAATCGGCGGCGCCGATCGCGACGGACAGCCGCACCGCGACGGTGTTCAGCGAGCGCGCCAGCGCCGTCACAAGCGGCAGCGAACCGGCATAGGTGTTCTTGTAATTGCGCGGGCACCAATTGCCGATGCAGATCGGCGCGTCGACGACGATGGTCGTCGGCTTGAATTTTCCGGTCATCAGCGCCGTCAGATAGACGAAGGGTTTGAACGAGGAGCCGGGCTGGCGCAAGGCGTCCGTCGCGCGGTTGAACTGGCTCGCGCCATAATCGCGCCCGCCGACCATGGCGCGCAGGGCGCCGTTCGGCTCGAACACCACGACGGCGCTTTGCTTGGCGTGGTAACTCGGCCCCGACTGGCGCAACTGGTCTTCGATCGTCGCGTCGGCGTGTTCCTGCAGGCCGGAGTCGAGCGCCGTCCGGACGGTCAGCACGCGCTCGTCGCCGAGCTTTCCCTCCTCGCTGAGCTTCTTCACCTCTTCATAGGCGTAGTCGAGATACCAGTCCGGGCTCGTCGTCTTGTTGCGGTCAACCGGCGTTGCGGGATTGCGCAGCGCCGCATAGATCTGCCCCTCGGTCAGATAGCCGGCGTCGACCATATTGCTCAGGACGTCATGCGCCCGGGCGCGCGCGGCCGGCAGATTGACATGGGGCGCATATTTGGTCGGCGCCTTGAACAGGCCGGCGATCATCGCCGCTTCCGCCAGCGTCAGGTCCCGCACCGATTTGCCGAAATAAAATTGCGAGGCGGCCTGCACCCCGAAAGCGCCGCCGCCAAGATAGGCGCGGTCGAAATAAAGCTGCAAAATCTGCTTTTTGGAGAGCCGGAACTCGAGCCAGACGGCGAGATAGGCTTCCTTGATCTTGCGCTCGAGCGTGCGCTTGTTGGACAGAAAGAGGTTCTTGGCGAGTTGCTGCGTGATCGAGGAGCCGCCCTGCACGACCGTATCGGCGCGCGCATTCACCGTCAGAGCGCGCGCGGTGCCGATGATGTCGACGCCGAAATGCTCGAAGAAACGGCGATCCTCGGTCGATAGCACCGCGTCGATCAGATTTTCGGGCAGTTCCTCGAAGGAGACGGAATCGTCGTGCTTGATGCCGCGCCGGCCGACTTCCTGGCCGTAGCGGTCGAGAAAGGTGATTGCGAGATCCTGTTTCTTCAGCCAGTCGTCCGAGGTTTCGCGGAAGGCCGGGATCGCCAGCGTCAGGGCGACAATGCCGGCGCCGATGCTGAGCGTCAGCGTCTCGCAGGCAAGCTCAACCGCAACGCGCCGCCAGCCTGCGACGTGGAAGCGATCCATGAAGGCGGAAAAGGCGGCGTAGCGCTCCTTCGACCGCTCGCCGCTGGCGAACATGGACGAATCGATGAAGGCGTCGAACGCGAGCAGCGCCGTGGCGGCGCGTTTCCAAAGCCGCGTCTCGCGAAGACCCTTAAGCACTTGCAAGACCCTTAAGCACCTGAATGAACGCTCCGGAAATAGCTTGGGCGAAGGTTGAAGGCCCGTGCAGGCGGACGACGCTCGCAGCGGAAGGACCCAGGGGATGGAGACCGCCGCAGCCGATTATATAGATCATTCCGGCCGCTCGAAGGCGCAAGCGGCAGTTTAGCAAGCGGCTTGACGATTGTCACAAGGAAGCGCAAGCCCTCGGGCTCACCCGCATGCCGAATGAAATGGAAAGGCGCTCCCTCCGCCGTGCCGCGATCCTCGCCCAATTCCCGTGAAAAATGCCCCGCCGCGCCGGCTGCGGAGAAGCCGGGGATGGCGCTTTCGCCAGAGGAGCCGAAAATCGCCGCGGCGCCATTTTGGCGGCAAAAATCTCTCGAAGAAATGAACAAGACGGAATGGGAGAGCCTTTGCGACGGCTGCGGCCGTTGCTGCCTCGTGAAGCTCGAGGATGAAGATACGGGCGAGATCTATTTCACCGAGGTCGCCTGCAGGCTGTTCGACGCCAACGCTTGCCGCTGCTCCGATTACGCCAATCGCCGCCGCAGGGTGCGCGACTGCATCAAACTGACGCCGGAGACGGCGCGCGCGCTATCCTGGCTGCCGCCCTCCTGCGCCTATCGCCTCGTCGCCGAAGGCCGAGATCTTTATTGGTGGCATCCGCTCGTATCGGGCTCGACAGAGACGGTCCATGCGGCGGGCGCGTCGGCGAAAGGCAAGGTCGTCGCGCTCGAAACCGAGATTGCCCTCAACGACTATCCGCACCACATAGTAAAATGGCCGGGCAAACTGCCGCGGGCGAAAAAGCCCGCGCGGCGCGTGGCGAATGGCGCCGGTTAGCCTCCTGGACGCCGCAAAGCTTCTCCGCTGCGCTGTTTCGACGCGGCAGGGCGCGCTGCAGCCTTAATCCGGCTCTGTTTTGGCGATCGGCGATTTGCGCCATGATCTGCCCCCAAAGGCGGCGTAAGCCACGCAGTTAATCTTCTAAAGCAGAGCTCGTTATGTCCGGGCAGCAGGCGATCAACCGCGAACATGTCTTCGGCGCCCAAAATTACGCGCCGCTTCCGGTCGTGCTGTCGCACGGGCGCGGCGCCCATGTTTTCGATGTGGACGGACATCGCTACATCGACATGATGAGCGCCTATTCCGCCGCGAGCTTCGGTCATCTGCATCCGCGGCTGGTGAAGGCCATGCGCGACCAGCTCGAGCGGCTCGACATCGTCTCCCGCGCCTTTCACTCGGATAACCTTGGCGGATTCTGCCAGGAGCTTGCGCAATTTGCCGGTCTCGACTCCTGCCTCGTGATGAATACGGGAGCCGAGGCGGTCGAGACGGCGATCAAGGCCGCCCGGCGCTACGCCTATGACGAACTCGCGATCCCCGCCGACAAGGCCGAAATCATCGTCGCTTATGGCAATTTCCATGGCCGCACGACAACGATCGTCGGCTTTTCCGACGATCCCAATTCAAAACGCGGCTTCGGGCCATTCGCGCCCGGCTTTGCCTCGGTCCCTTTCGGCGACGCCGACGCGATCGAGCTTGCGATCAACCGCTGCACCGCCGCGGTGCTGGTCGAGCCGATCCAGGGAGAGGGCGGCGTCATTGTCCCGCCGGAGGGCTATCTCGCCAATCTGCGCCGCATCTGCGACCGGCACGGCATTCTGCTTCTGTTCGACGAGGTGCAATCGGGCTTTGGCCGTACCGGCCGCAATTTCTGCTTCCAGCATGAAGACGCCGTCCCGGACGGCCTCATCGTCGGCAAGGCGCTCGGCGGCGGCCTGATGCCCGTTTCGGCGTTCATTGCGCGCCGCGCGCTCATGGATGTGTTCACCCCTGGCAGCCATGGCTCGACGTTTGGCGGCAATCCGCTCGCCGCCGCGGTCGGGCGCGCGGCGATCGCGTTGATGCAGGAGGAACAGCTGGCCGAACGCAGCCGCGCGCTCGGCGAAGTTTTGCTCGACGCCCTGCACCGCATCCGCCATCCGGCGATCATCGCGCTGCGCGGCAAGGGCCTTTGGGCCGGGATCGAGCTTGACCCCGCCCAGGCCAAGGCCAAGGAGGTCTGCCTCGCCATGATGCGTCGCGGCGTCCTTGCCAAGGAGACGCATGAGAGCGTGCTGCGGCTGGCGCCCCCCCTCGTGATCGAGGAGCGGGACATGCTTCAGGCGGTAAGCGTGCTCAGCGAAGCGCTGGATGAAGTCGCCGTCGTCCGTCCGTCGCGCTACGCCGGCTGACGCCTGGCGCGAACGAGCCGCGGCCCGCGACAGCAGATCGACCGGGCCATTTCGCCAACTCATGAGGCTAGCTCCCCATGACTTCCGACGCCGTCGTCGCCCCATTTTCGGTCCCTTATGCGCCACCGGACGAGCCGATCGCCGCGCGCCTTCTGAAAGGCGACGCCCTCGACGCCGGGGCGGAGGCGCGGATCGACCAGCTTGGCCGTCGCTTGATCGAGGCCGCGCGCGGCGCGAAAACTGCCCGTATCGGCGGGCTTGAGGATCTGCTGCGCGAATATTCGCTGTCGACGGAGGAAGGCGTCGCGCTGATGGTCCTCGCCGAGGCGCTGCTGCGCGTGCCTGATTCCCTGACCGCCGACGCCCTCATCGCCGAAAAGATCGGCGCGGCGCGCTGGACCGCGGAGGGCGGCCATGAGGCGGAGCCGCTGGTTGTCTCGGCCGCGGCCTGGGCCTTGGGAGCGACCGCCCGCATGCTCGACAAGGGCAAGACGGCCGAAGGCGTCGTCGCTCTGGCGGCGAAGCGCTTGGGGCTGGGCGCGCTGCGCGCCGCCGCGCGGCAGGCGATGCAGTTGATGGGACAGCACTTCGTCTTTGGCGATGAGATCGAGGAGGCGCTGCGCCGCGCATCCTCGCGCGAGGGAAGACGCCATCTTTACTCCTTCGACATGCTTGGAGAAGGCGCGCGGACCAAGGCCGACGCCGATCGCTATTTCCAGTCCTACGCCCACGCGATCGAAAGCGTCGGCGGCGCGCGGGGAGCGGGAGCGTCGGAGCGGCTTGGCGTTTCGGTAAAACTCTCGGCGCTGCATCCGCGCTTCGAGCCCGCCTGCCGCGAGCGCGTGATGAGCGAATTGACGCCGCGCCTGATCGACCTCGCGCGGCTCGCCAGGCGGCATGATCTGCAACTGACCATCGACGCCGAAGAGGCGGACCGGCTCGAGCTTTCGCTCGACCTCATCGAGGCTGCGCTGGCCGACGGATCGCTGAAAGACTGGGGCGGCTTTGGCCTCGCCGTGCAGGCCTATCAGAAGCGCGCCGAGGCGGTGATCGACCATGTCGTAGAGCTTGCCTCCAGACATCGCACGCGCATGACGCTTCGGCTCGTCAAGGGCGCCTATTGGGACGCCGAAATCAAGCGGGCGCAGGAGCGCGGCCTTGCCGACTATCCGGTCTTCACCCGCAAGGCGATGACGGATCTGAACTATATCGCCTGCGCGAGGCGGCTGCTGGCGGCGCGCGCGCTGATCGCGCCGCAATTCGCCACCCATAATGCGCTGACCGTCGCGACCATCGTGACGCTGGCCGGCGGCGTCGACGGCTATGAGTTCCAGCGCCTGCACGGCATGGGGGAAGAGCTTTACGCCGCGCTTCGCGCGGATTATCCGGCGCTTGCCTGCCGCATCTACGCGCCGGTCGGCCGGCATGAGAATCTGCTTGCCTATCTGGTGCGCCGCCTTCTTGAGAACGGCGCCAACTCATCCTTTGTCGCGCAGATCGGCGACCGCGATATTCCGGCCGCGGCCCTGCTCGAACGGCCGCAGAAAATCATCGGCGACGCCGACCGCGCCCGCGCCGCCGCGCTGCCGCCGCCGCAAGAGATTCATGGGCCGGAACGCAAAGTCGCGGCCGGGGTCGAGTTCGGCGACCGGCGGGCGCTGGGCGATCTCCTCGCCGCGATCCGGCAAACGCCGGAGGCGCGGCAGGCGGAGCTGATTCTGGCAGGGGGCAAGAGGGCGCCGAACCCGGCCGCCGGGCGGCGGCAGGCGATCTCGCCGATCGATGGCTCGGCGATCGGGCGGGTTGAGAACGCGGACGCGAGCGCTCTTGCGACGTTGATGCAGGAGGCGCAGGCCGCCGCAAAACTTTGGTCGAGGCGCCCCGTCGAAGAACGCGCGGCGCGGCTCGATCGCGCGGCGCAAAGGCTGGAGGCGGAGGCGCCGCGCTGGCTGCGCCTACTTCAGCTCGAGGCCGGCAAGACGCTTGACGACGCGGTCGCCGAGTGGCGTGAGGCGATCGATTTTCTGCGCTATTACGCGGCCTCGGCGCGCAAGGCGTTCGGCGCCGCGCCGAAACTGCCGGGACCAACCGGCGAGGACAACAGGCTGCATTGCCATGGGCGCGGCGTTTTCGTCTGCATCAGCCCGTGGAATTTTCCGCTGGCGATTTTTCTCGGACAGGTGGCCGCTGCGCTCGTCTCCGGCAATAGCGTCATTGCCAAGCCGGCCGAGCAGACGCCGCTGATCGCCGCCGAGGCCGTCGCGCTGCTGCATAAGGCCGGCGTTCCGGCCGGCGCGCTCTGCCTTGCGCAGGGAGACGGAAAAATCGGCGCCGCGCTTGTCGCGCTGCCGGGCGTTGCCGGCGTCGCCTTTACCGGATCGGTCGAAGCGGCGGCAAGCATCAACAGGGCGCTTGCCGCAAAGGATGGGCCGATCGCGGCGCTGATCGCCGAGACGGGGGGCGTCAACGCCATGATCGTCGACGCCACTGCTCTGCCCGAGCAGGTCGCGGACGATGTCGTCGCCTCGGCGTTCCGCTCGGCGGGGCAGCGCTGCTCGGCGCTGCGTTTGTTGTGCCTGCAGGAAGAGGTGGCGGATAAAATGCTCACGATGATCGCCGGAGCCGCCCGCGAGCTTCGCGTCGGCGATCCGCGCGACATCGGCGTGCAGATCGGCCCGGTGATCGACGCCGACGCCAAGGCGGCGCTGCTCGCGCACATTGAGGCGATGCGCGCGCAAGTGCAGAATGGCGTCATCGAGCATTTTGCTGGCGAAGTCGGCGCGACCGCGCCCGCGCATGGGTTTTATGTCGCGCCTCATATTTTTGAGCTCGCCTCGCCCGCAGATCTTAAAGCGGAAGTGTTTGGACCGATCCTCCATGTCGTGCGCTACAAGGCGGCGGAGCTTGACCTGCTGCTTGACGCCATCGAGGCGAAAAACTTCGGGCTGACGCTCGGCGTCCATTCGCGCATCGAATCGACCATCGGCCGCATCCTCGAGCGGCGGCTTGCTGGCAATTGCTATGTCAATCGCAATATGATTGGCGCGGTCGTCGGGACGCAGCCCTTTGGCGGCTTTAACCTGTCCGGCACGGGGCCGAAAGCTGGCGGGCCGCACTATCTGCAGCGTTTTGTCGTGGAACAGACGGTCACGATCAATACGGCGGCTGTCGGCGGCAATGTTCATTTGCTCAATGCGATCGACTGAGGCGCGCCAATATTTGGCGCAAGGGGCGGCGAGAGCGCGCGACGCTTGCTCATTCCAGATCTCTGCACGCGATTTGCAAGGCAAAACGCCGGCCGTCACGCGAAATCGCCGCCCCCTGTTCCTCGCCGTTCGTTAAGACGAAATTTTTGACGAATCGGAGTGAATTGAGGCTTTCAATCTTCGGCCTCCGCATGCGGCCGCGCCATGGAGACGCTATGCTGACCGCGCTCGTTTACGTCGCCGCCGCCCTTGCCGAAATCGCGGGCTGTTTTTCCTTTTGGGCCTGGCTGCGGCTTGGAAAATCCTCGTTATGGCTTATCCCGGGAACAGCCTCCCTGCTGCTGTTTGCCTGGCTCTTGACGCTGATCGACGTCAGCGCGGCCGGGCGCGCCTATGCCGCCTATGGCGGCGTCTATGTCACGGTCTCGCTGCTGTGGCTGTGGGCGATGGAGGGCGTGTGGCCCGATCGCTGGGATCTTGGCGGCGCGACGCTTTGCCTGATCGGGGCCGCCATCATCATCCTGGCGCCACGGCCGGCGTAAGGCCATAGGAAGAGATCAACCCCACGCTCCAGTCTCGCGCCGAATTGAATCGCTTCGACCCTACGGAAATCAGGACGCGCCTGTGAGACTCTGTGCGAGTTCGCGAAAGGCGTCGGCGCTTGGCGTTGATTGCGGCGATTGTTGCAGCGCCTTGTAGATTTTTGGCGCAAGCGCGACCGCCTGATCGAGATCTGCGTCCTGCCCCGCCTTGTAGCCGCCCATCAGGCGCAGATCGCTGCTGTCCTCGAAGCGCGCGATCATGCCGCGCAGCTTGACGACAAGATCGCGCTGTTCGGCCGTCCAGGCGATCTGCGCCAGCCGCGAGATCGAGGCGAGCACATTAACGGCGGGAAAGCGGCCCTGATCGGCGATCGCCCGATCCAGCACGATATGCCCGTCGAGCGTGCCGCGCACGGCGTCCGCCACGGGATCATTGTGGTCGTCGCCGTCGACGAGCACGGAGAAGACGCCAGTGATCGACCCTCCGCCTTCTTCGCCGGGCCCCGCGCGCTCGAGCAGTTTCGGCAAATCGCTGAAAACGCTCGGCGTGTAGCCGCGCGCGACGGGGGGCTCGCCGGCCGCCAGAGCGACGTCGCGCGCCGCATGGGCGAAACGGGTGACGGAATCGATAATCAGCAGCACGCGGTCGCCGCGATCGCGAAAGAACTCGGCGATCGCCATCGCCGTGCGCGGCGCGAGCCGGCGCATCGACGGCGTTTCGTCTCCCGTCGCGACGACGGCGACCGAGATCGGGCGATTGGCGGCAAGCGCGTCATCGAGGAATTCGCGCACCTCGCGGCCGCGTTCGCCGACCAGCGCGACGACGACGGTATCGAAATCCTTGGAGCCGGCGAGCATCGCCAGCAAGGTGGATTTACCGACGCCGGAGCCGGCGAATATGCCGATGCGCTGACCAGCGCAAAGCGGGGTGAAGATGTCGATGACGCGGACGCCCGTGCGCAGCGGCCATGCGACGCGCGCGCGTCGCATGGCGCTCGGCGGTGGGGCGTCGATCATGGCGCTGCGATCTCCCTGCGGCAACGGCCCGGCGCCGTCGATCGGCGCGCCGAAAGCGTTGACGACGCGGCCCTTCCAGCCCGGATGCGGCGCGATGCGCAGCGGTCCCGCGCGAAACACGCGCTCGCCGAGGCTCGTCAATGCGCCCGCCTCGAAGGTCTTGACGATGACGCCTTGCGCGTCGATCCGCACCACCTCGCCGCGATTGCGCGCGCCTTCGGCTTCGGGACCAAAGCGCACGCATTCGCCGAGCTTCACAAAGGATGATAGTCCGGCGACGCGGGCATGCGAGGGCGATAATTCGGTGACGGCGCCGCTGACGCGCACCAGCGGCTCCGCCGCCGCCTGCGTCATGGCCCGCTCCAGTTTCGCGAGCGCTCCGTCAGCGGGGCGATCGATCATGAAGTCGCGCCGAGCGTCTTAATGGCGTCTTTCAGGGAGGATTCCGATCCCTCTGTCGCCGAATGGATGTTCTCGAATGCGCGCGAGACCATGATCAGCTTGGCCATTTCGAGAATCGGATTGATGTTGGCTCCCTCGATAAAGCCCTGATGGACGCCATTGTTGCTGAAATCGAGTTCGGCCGTCGCCGGCAGATCGCTCATCACGCCGGAGTTGGTGTAGCGTTTGAGTTTGGCCTGTCCGTCGAGGCTGAAAATGCCGATCGCGCCAACCTGATGGCTGTTCTGCGTGATCATGCCGTCCTGCGCGATGGTCGGCGGCCCCGCGGCCGGATCGAGCAGGATCGGCGTTGCGCCGGCGTCGAGGACCGGAAAGCCGTCGACGCTGACGAGCGCTCCGCTCTCCTCCATATGCATGCGCCCGTCCTTGGTGTAGACGGTTCCGTCAGGCGTTTTCAGCGCAAGCCAGCCATGGCCTTGAACGGCGACGTCGAGGGGTCCGTCCGTCTTGATGGGAACGCCGCCGCGCCGCGAGATGAAGGATTCGCCATTCGAGACGAAGGCGACGGGATTGGCGCCGGCCTTGGACAGAAGCGATTTGAATTCGACCTCCTCCGCCCTGTATCCCGGCGTGCTTTGATTGGCGACATTCGCCGCGATCGTCGTCAGACGCCGGTCGAGCGCGACCAGCCCCGACAGCGAGACGTAAAGTCCGCTTTGCATGGATCAGCTCCCTCCGAGCTTGAGATTGGCGAGGCTCATGAGGAGGCTCTGGCTGATGTCCGGCGTTGACACTTCGAGCGCGGACGAGGGCGTCATGGAAACGCCCATGGGATGCTGGGCGTCATAATTGGCGGTGAACCGTTGAATCAGCTTTTGCAGCTTGGCGGGGTTCTGCAAATCGCCGATCTTGAACAGCGCATTGATGGTCTTGGCCTGCACGTCGATGTTTTGCTGCGACATCGACGCCGAGAGGCCGAAGGCGGTCTGCACGACGCCGAGCAGGGTCTTGTCGGCGAGGATTCCGTAAGCGCTTTTCACGGTTGGCGCGATTCGCTTGAAATAAAGCGCCATTTTGGCGCCGTCATTTTGTTTCCCGACATTCGCCTCGAGGGTCTGCTCGACGTAATTGTCTTTCGTCGTCTTCTGCGCCTCGGCCGAGATTGTTCCAACGGCGCCTTTGGCGGAAAAATTATAGGCGGCGGCCAAGGCTTTGTAGCGACCGCCGCTGAGGGTGTTTGCGAGGGACGCGCCGTCGGTAACGTCGCTGGTCAGGACCTTACGGATAAGGCCCTTGGCGTAGGCCATGTCGCTGAGGCCGTAGGCTTTCAGCACATAGGCGTAGAGCCTTTGATTTTTCATCAGGTCGTCGACCGACTTTACTTTGCCGATATTCGCCTCGTAATAAGCGGTCTCCCTTTTGGCGACTGTATCGGAGGCGGCGGTGGCGAGCGATTTGCTGAAATCCCGCGTCAGCATCGTGTAGTAAAGCGTCGAGTTCAACATGCCAGCGGTCCTGCAACGTCTGGCGCAGTGTCCCTCGCGGCCCTTGCGCGAGACTGACCCGCGCCTCTTCGCGCCAGTGTGGGCGGAAAGATTGAACGGCGCTCAAAGCCCGACGATTGCATTTTAAGCGAAGACCGGGCGCAACGCGCCCGCAGCGTCAGGCGAGGACGCTTTCCGGCCGCTCCATCGGCGCGCCGAAATAGGCGGCGTAGCGGTCTTCCATATCGGCCAGCGGCATGATGGTGAACACATCCGTCGCGCCGAATTGGGCGTCGACCACGGCGCCCGCGCCGAATTTTGCGCCGACCCGCAGATAGGCCTTGATCAGCGGCGGCAGCGCCGCCAGCGCGCTGCGGGCGTCGATCTCCTGCGGCTCCAGAATATCGACATTCGCCTCGCGCCCCGGCAGCGGTCGGACGTCCCAGGCTTCGGGCGCCTGAGCCTGGTGGCGCAAGAAACTCAAAGGGAGGGCGAGCGCCCGCGGATCGACGCCGGGCAGGCTGGCGCAGCCGATCAGCGCGTCGATGCGGTGGCGCGACGCGTAAAGCCAGAGGCCGCGCCACAATAATTCGATGACGCGCTTGGAGCGGTAGCGGGGATGAACGCAGGCGCGGCCAAGTTCGAGAAAGCGCGTGCCCTGGCGGCGCCTCACGAGCGCCGCGACGTCGAATTCGCGCTGGCTGTAAAAGCCGAAATGGCGTTCGGCGACGTCCTGCCGCAACAGGCGATAGGCGCCGACGATCTTCGGCTTCGGCCGGCCGAATCGATTGGTCCGTTCGAGATCGATGACAAGAAGATGGTCGCAGACCGAATCGAATGGGCAGATGTCGCGCCGGGTCAGCTTCGCCGCAGCGTCCGGCCGCGCGCCGCCTTCCTCGAAGAAAACCTCATAGCGCAGGCGCTGCGCCTTGCGGATCTCCTTCTTCGTCGTCGCGAGCCTGACCTCAAAAGGGCCGAAACGCGCGACGATAGCGTCGCTCGGGATCGCGGTTCGCCCGATGCGGGCGATGCGCGCGAAGCCGCCCGAGACGGGCGCGATCTCGCCGGAGGGCGCGTCGAAGGAGTGCGTCAAGTAATGATTCCGCTTTCGATGATCGCGTCCGATTTAGGATTTTGACGCAAAGCTTTGATGACGCGAATACGACAAATCATAGCGTTAGCGCTGTTCACCGTCATGAAACTGCAAGCCGGCGAGCATAAAGCTTAACCGATTGGTTCTCCTTGGGAGGCTCGCCTGGCCGTTCTGCGCGCTGTTCTGCTTGTGCTCGCCTTTCTTGTTTTCCTCTGCGTTGGAATTCCGGCGCAGAGCATCGCCATGCGGCTGCGCCGCTCCGCGCCGATAAATCCGTCGATTGTTTTCTGCCGCGTGCTGATTAGGGTTCTGCGCGTCAAGATCAGCGTTTCGGGCGCGGCCCATTCATCGCGTCCGCTGCTGCTCGCGGCCAATCATGTCTCCTGGATCGACGTTCTGGCCCTTGGCAGCCTCTCCGGCTTCAGCTTTCTCGCCAAGCGGGAGGTCGGATCCTGGCCGCTGATCGGCGCCATCGCCCGCCAGCAGGGGACGGTCTTTGTCGATCGAAAGCGGCGGCGGTCGATTCCCGCCGCCAATGCGGCGATGGCGGAGCGCATGCTCGAAGGGCGGCGGGTTCTGCTGTTTCCGGAAGGGACCACGGGCGACGGAAGGGCGCTTGGCGTCTTTCGCAGTTCGCATTTCGCCAGCGCCCGAGACCTCCTTGCGCGCGTGGGGGCGGCGGAGGCCGAGGACGTTGCCGTGCAGCCGGTGGCGATTTCCTATTCCGCGCTGTCGGCCGCCTGGCTTGGCGACGCCGCGCTGCTGCCGCATCTCTGGCAGGTTTTGACCGGAGAGCCGCTGCGCTGCCGAATCATGTTCGGCGAACCCTTGCGCTTCGCGCGCGGCGCGGATCGCAAGTTGATCGCCCGTGAGGCCGGCTCGCGAGTCGCACTGCTGCTGGCGGCGGCGCCAGCGCTTGCCGTAGCGGAATCCCAGCGCCAGCCGCGCGATGAGGCGCAGGCCGCCCCCGAAGCTGCCGCCGCCGCCGAACTTTGCGTCGAGGAGCCGAAGCTGGCGTAGATTTCGCCTCGCAATCTGGCGACAGCATACTGGGAAATTTTGCGCCGCAGCGGAAACCTGCATTCGGCGTGTTGCTAGCGTCCGCTCGCCCTTGCAGCGTGTTTCACCTCTGTTGCGAAACGCTACAACGCTACAGTTTCTCCACAAGCAAATATGCCGGATCTATTCGCTAAAGCATTGATCTCCCGCAAGTCTCTGGTCTGGCCCAAGCATTGCTCTGTTATCACGCGGACAATAATGGCGCGAAAACAATGCGCCGACGCGGGAGGGGTCCATCATGCGCCAGAGATCGCGCCACAGCGGGATTCAAAATTCGCTTCGACTCTTGCTTGGCTGCTGCATCGGAGCCGCGGTTCTCGTCGGCGCGCAGGCGCGGGCGGACGTTACCGACGAATTGATCGAGCGCCTAAAAGCCAAGGGCATTCTAAGCGGCGGCGACTATCAAAAATTAAAGCAGCGTCGCGCTGCCGAGGCGAAAGACGCCGGCCGCAAGCGCGAGGCGAAAGCCGCGGCGCCGAACGGCGCGGTCGCCGCGCCAGATCCCCACTTCATCACCGCGATCGACAAGGGCGTCGGCGTACGAATCGGCGACGTCGACGTCAAACTCTCCGGAGGCATCGACTTCTTCGCCGTCGAGCAGTTCAAGGGGCAGGTGACGGGTTCGGCCACGACCGGCGGCGTCGTCGGCGGCCTTGTCAACATCAACACCAGCACGGTCAATAATTCCAATTCAACGCGTGGCGGCATGCTCGGCAGTTCGCTGGTGCTCAGCCTGGCGACAAATCAGATGGGTTACGATCTCGGCGCGACGTTCGGATTTTATAGCGTCGGGACCAACGTCAATACCGGAGCATCGCCCTTCAACGCCAACAGCTTTGGCGTGGCCTACGGGCTGGGCACGGCGTCGATCGATCTGCGGCAGGTCTTCGGAACCATTGGAACGCCGGAGGCGGGCACCGTCAAGATTGGACGCGATCTCGCCTTCTTCGGGGGCGACATCATTTTGTATGATGCGATGCTGCTTGGCGTCGGACTTCCGTTCCGTAACGCCTCTCCAGGATTTACCTCCGGGCATATCGGCAGCGGCTATGTCTATGCGGACTGGATTCCGCAGATCAGCTATACGTCTCCAAGCTTTTACGGATTCGACGCCTCGGTTGGCCTGTTCACCCCGCTTAGCCAGGCCGCCGTATTTACGGGAACAGATTCCGGCAATCTCAGCGGTCATGACCAGCCGATGTTGCAAGGCCGCGTCCGATACAAGGGCGATGTCGCGCCGTCAGTCAAGCTGACGGCCTGGGTCTCAGGCCTGACCGAGCAGCAGCGCTCTGAGGGGCTGGTCGCCGGAGACGCCCTCCCGGCGGGCCAGAGAATTCGCGCCTCGGCAGTGGACGGCGGCGCCAAACTCGACATCGGCGACGCAAGTTTAGTCGGCTACGGCTATTATGGCGATGGGCTCGGCACCAGCGTGTTGTTTTTTGATGGAATCAGCCCGAACGGCCAGACCCGCGAATCCTACGGCTGGCTGGGTCAAGGAAGCTACACTTTTTTCGACAAACTGACGCTTGGCGCAAATTACGGCATCAGCTACCTCCAGTCGAACAGCTACGACAACGTTCAGAACTACAACGCTTTTATGCTGCGCTCCTATGAGTCCTATGTGGCCTTTGCGCGCTATCAGCTAACGTCCTGGGTCATGCTCGAAGCGAACTTCTTCCGCGGCATAGCGAAGAACCAGTCGGGAGGCGCGTTCAGTTCGAACGCGCTTGCAGTCGGAACGCTGTTCTCCTTCTGAGAATCTGGACGCTTGGAAGAGATCTTCCTTTTTCGTCCAGCCCCTCCTTGACGCCGGATCGTCCGACATCCGGCGCCTTTTTTATCACGATCGAAGCGGGGCTCGAAGATCCAACAGCGTCGCTTGTGTTGCGGCCTCGATGGAGATGTTGCGAGATTGTTTCGTCCCGCAACAAAGGACAATCGAAGATGCAGGCGCGTGACCCGATAATTGAACTAAGCGACTGATTTTATGTGAGGTTTACGCTGTGGCATACGAGTTGCGATTAAACATTGCGGAGAGAACCAAGCAATCGCGCCGCTTTCGCAAAGAAAGTTCGTTAGGCGCCGCGTAGCGGCAAAATAGCCGGCCGCGGCTCAACCACGAGGATCGTGGGCAAGGGAGGATCGAAAACCATGTCTTTGTCACTGAACAGCATAACGCAGCAAAAGGGAATCCCGATCGCCGAAGCGACGCGGCGCATCGCCGACCTCGGCTGGACGCCGACCTATGTCAAGGAGGCGATGACCTTCCCGACCGACTACAAAATTTCGAAGCATCCAAAGGATCCGATGAAACAGGTCCTGCGCTCGTACTTTCCGATGCAGGAAGAGAAGGACAACCGCGTCTATGGCGCGTTGGACGCGGCTCTGCGCGGCGACATGTTCCGCAATGTAGAGCAGCGCTGGGTCGAATGGATGAAGCTGTTTTTGGCCATCATTCCATTTCCGGAAATCTCCGCCGCCCGTTCGATGGCCATGCTTGGGCGCCTTGCGCCTGGCGACGAGCTGCGCACCGGCTTCACCATGCAGATGGTCGATGAGTTCCGCCATTCCACGATTCAGATGAATCTGAAAAAATGGTACATGGAAAACTATATCGATCCGGCAGGCTTTGACATCACGGAAGCCGCCTTTGGCAAGTGCTATGCGACGACGATCGGCCGCCAGTTCGGCGAAGCCTTCCTGACGGGCGACGCCGTGACCGCGGCCAATATCTACCTGCAAGTTGTGGCGGAGAGCGCCTTCACCAATACGCTTTTCGTCGCCATGCCCTCCGAGGCAGCTCGCAATGGCGATTATGCGCTGCCGACGGTCTTTCTGTCTGTGCAGTCGGATGAGTCCCGCCATATCGGCAACGGACATTCGTTCCTGATGTCGGTTCTGAACAACCCCGACAATCATCTCCTGCTTGAGCGCGATATACGCTACGCCTTTTGGCAGAATCATGGAATCGTCGACGCCGCCGTCGGCACGATCGTTGAATATGGGACGAAGCATCGCGACAAGAAGAAGGAATCCTACGCGGAGCTGTGGCACCGCTGGATTTATGAGGATTATTATCGCACCTACATGCTGCCGCTGGAAAAATACGGCATCAAGATCCATCACGACGATGTGCACGCCGCATGGGATCGCATCGTCAAGGAAGGCTATGTGCATAAGGTGGCGCAATTCTTCTCGGCCGGCTGGTGGGCCAATTTCTGGCGCCTCGAGGGGCTGGACGAATACGACTTCGAATGGTTCGAATATAAATATCCAGGCTGGTACAATGAATATGGCGCATGGTGGGAGAACTACCGGAAGCTGTCGAAGCCAGGCAGCGTTCCGATCACCTTCGCCGATACCGGCTATGTCTATCCGCACCGCTGCTGGTCGAACCTCGTGCCTTGCGTGATCCGCGATCAATTCACCACCGATGTCGTCGATGGCGAGCTCTACACCTACGGCCACGAAATCGACCGCTGGACGCACAAGGAGGCGTTCGCCGCCGAATATAAGGGGCGTCCGACGCCGGCGATGGGCCGCTTCAGCGGCAAGCGTCAATGGGAAGAGCTTTATGACGGCTGGGACGTCGCCGACGCCATCAAGGACATGGGTTTCGTGCGCCCGGACGGCAAGACGCTGATGGCGCAGCCGCATCTGTCCCTGGAAGAAAAGGACATGTGGACCCTCGATCATGTGCGCGGCTACACGATCAAGGCGCCCATCAAAGTGTTGCGCGATCTGTCGCCGGCCGATCGCGAGAAGCACATCGCCGAGTACAAGAAGGGCTACACCATCAAGCGCCTTTGATCGGGACCCGGACCGGCGCCTCGCGGCGCCGGTCCGGCCAGTCATGGGAGGCGATGGATTGTCCGGGCTGCGCAAGGCATTTGGCTTGCGCGCGGGGAGGAGGAAAACTTGGTTAGCAAGCCAGATACGAGCAAGCCGCTGCATATGGTGCGGCTGCAGCCGACGGGCACCGAATTTGGCGTCTACGAAGGCGAAACTGTTCTCAACGCAGGGTTTCGGCAGGGCGTCGCCCTGATTCACGGATGCAAAGAAGGCCAATGTTCCGCGTGCAAGGCGGTGCTGTTGGACGGCGACGCCGAAATGCTCAAATATTCCACGTTTGCGCTGCCGGAGTCCGAGCGCGACGCCAATCATGTGCTGCTCTGCCGCACGATTCCGTTTAGCGATCTCGAGATCGAACTCCTGATGTTCGACGAGGAGCTGCTTTCGCATTCCGTTGCGGTCAGCGAGTTCGTCGGCGAAGTGGCGGCGGTGGAGGCGCTGACGGCGGACATCCGGCGGTTGGTGTTAACTCTCGACCGGCCGATGACATTTTTTGCCGGTCAATATGCCGACATCACGTTGCCGGATGGCGCGACGACGCGATCCTATTCGATGGGCAACCCGCCGCGCGATCCGACGCGGCTCGAATTTATCATCAAGAAATACGAGGGCGGACGATTTTCCTCGCAACTCGATACGCTGGCGCCCGGCGCCAAAGTCACCGTCAGCGGACCTTACGGCACCTGTTTTCGGCGAGAGCATCGCGACGACTCGCCTCTGCTGTTGATCGGGGGCGGATCTGGCCTCGCGCCGCTGCTGGCTATCCTTGAAGATCAGATCGCGGAGGCGCCGCAACGGTCGATCCGTCTCTTTTACGGGGCGCGGACCCAGGCCGATTTGTTCTGGCAGAAGCGGTTCGAGGCGCTCGAGGCGGAACTGCCGGATTTTCGCTTCGTCCCAGCCCTGTCGGCCGCGCCAGATGACGGCCAATGGAGCGGCGAGCGCGGCTTCATCCACGAGGTCGTGCAACGCGGGTTGAAAGCGGAAGGGATCGGAGACGGGGCCGACGCCTATGCCTGCGGTCCGCCGCCCTTGATCGACGCTGTCATGCCGGTTTTGCAAATGGCGGGCGTCGAACCCGATCGCATCTACTTCGACAAATTCACCCCGGCGACAAACTAAGAATCATGCCCAGGAGGAAATGACGCTATGAATATTCAGGTCAAGGTGGACGAAGACGCCTCAGGCGCAGCGGGCTCCAAAACGTTTCCCGGATCGGACAGCCGCCGCTACAATTATTTCGAGCCGAAGGGCCGCAAAGCGACGCATTACGAGGACGTCACCGTCGATGTCCAGCCTGATCCGGAGCGCTATTTGGCGCAAGGGTGGATTATCGCTTTTGCCAATGGCGATCCGACCTACAGCAAGGATTGGACCAAGGTCAAAAGCTCCAATTGGCACGCCTATCGGGCGCCAGACCAGGAATGGGAGCGCACCCATTTTCAGCGTCAATCGACCATCATCGGAATGACGCAGAATGTGATCCAGAACGGCCGCCGGTCTGGCGCTCCGGCGCGCTTCGACAAGCAATGGGTCAAGATTCTGCAGGATCATCTCGGCGCCTACAAGCATGTCGAGTATGGGATCGGGACGGCGCTCATGCATGCGCAGCGGCTCGGCTATACGCAGATGGTGAACAATGCGCTATTGACCAATTGCTCTTACAAGATCCGCTTCGCGCAGGACATCACGCTCTATCTCGGCGAACTTAATCTCGATCTTCCAGAGCTCGATCAATCTGCCGGAAAGACGCACTGGCTGGAGGATCCGTTTTGGCAGGACGCCCGCGCCGCGGTCGAAGGCGTCATGGGCACCAATGACTATATCGAGCAATATCTCGCGATCAATGTCTGTATCGAACCGCTGATTTGCGAGCTCTTTCGCAGCGGCTTCATCATGCAGGACGCCGCTGCGCAGAATGATTTCATCACTCCGTCGGTGATTTCGGCGGGTGAGGCGGATTACGAGCGCAATCTTGTCAACTGTGTCGAACTCCTCAGCATGCTTGTGGCGGATAAGGCTCATGGAGCAGAAAATCGCGTGATTCTGGCGAACTGGCTGAATGAACATGGCGGGCGTGCGCTCGCGGCGGCGCGGCAGCTGCAGCCCTTGTGGTCCTTGCCCGTCAACAAGCGGGCGCGGTTCGACGAAGTACTCGCCGTGCAGCTTGCGCGCGTCGATTCGATCACCAATGCGATCGGCCTCGATCCTCTTCCGCGCTGATATCCAGGACAAATGTCGCAGACGCGGGCCGAGGCCGCGTCGGTCGTTCCCTACTTAACGAGGAGTCTCCGCCCGTGAGCGCTGAACACACCGAAAACATTTTTAAATCAATGGATCAGATCACTTTCGAAGAGACGATTTCGCATCAATGCGGGGTCACTATGAACGACAGCGTCGAGGCGCGCGGCATCGCAGAGGTCATGGAGGGAAAGCCCGGCATCCGGATCACCTATATGCCGGCGATGATCCGCATCGATGGCGAAGGCAAGATCACCTTCGACATGAAGGAATTGAGCGAAGCTTTGGGTCGGGAGATTACGCCGCATCTATTCGAGATTTCGACCTCGACCCACTATGGCCGCATGGTCATGCTCGATGACGACACCGTGGTCTTGTTCGGCAATATGGAGGAGGCGATGGCGTATGAATAAAGGCGTCGCCCGGGACCGGGCGTCTACGGCTTGAGGTTGACCGTTTGCAACAACGATCGTCGCGACGGTCGTTGTTGACGCTTTCGGCAAGCGGTCAATGAGCTGAGAATCGTCAAGATCAAGCAACAAGAACAATATGGGAGTCGAAGATGCCGAAGATGATGTTGCATGGAGCGCAGGCGCGCGCGGCGCTGGCGCGCGGAGTGGCAAAGCTCACGGCGGCAGTCGGCGGCACGCTAGGTCCGCGCGGATTGAACACGATTATTGATCGACCCACGGGGACGCCGATCGTCTCGCGCGATGGCGTCAGCATCGCCGACGAAATCGAACTTGAATGCCGGTTCGAAAATCTTGGCGCGCAGATCGTGCGCGAAGTCTCGAAGCAGACGGCTGAAATCGCCGGGGACGGCACGACGACCGCGACCGTGCTCGCCAACGCGCTGGTTCAGGAAGGGATCGCAATTCTTGCCGAAGGCGGAGCGGCGGCGGCCGATCTGATCGAAGGATTGGACGCAGCCGAGGACGCCATGGTCCTGGCGCTGAACGGGCGCGCAAGGCCGCTTTCCGGCGGCGGCGAATTGCGTTGCGTCGCCTCGGTGGCCGGAGCCGACGCCAAGCTCGCAGATGTTGTAGCTCGCGCGCTCGAGGCGGTTGGCGCCGAAGGCGTCATAACGCTGGAGCAGGGAGACGCCGACGACGACGTGATGGAGATTATTGAAGGCTTTTCCTTCGATCGCGGCTATGTCTCGCATCATATGATCACCGACGTCCCAACCATGCGGGCTATCCTGCACGACGCCTATATTCTGTTGACGGACCATAAGATCACCCGCTTCGAGCAGATCCAGGCGCTTGTCGAGGAGGTTCAGGCGCGGGACGCTAGCCTGCTCATCATCGCCGACGAGGCAGATCCGAAAGTGTTGATCGGTCTGCTTGCGACGCGAAGCACAGGCCGGGGGCGTTTCCTTGTCGTCAATCCGCCGGATTTCGGTCATTGGCGCAAGCAGATGATGGAGGATATCGCCATCCTGACCGGCGGCGAGGTCATATCCGGGGACCTTGGCTATCTGCTCGAACGCGCGAAGCTTGACGCTCTCGGGCGGGCCGAATGCGTGATTTCCTCTCAATTTGAGACGATGATTCTCAAAGGACGCGGCGCGCCGGATGCTATCGACGCGCGGCGCGCCCAAATTCGCCAGCAGATCGAATTGGCGCCGCAAAATATCGAGCGGGATAAGCTTGACGAGAGGCTCTCGAAGATGACGTCGGGCACGGTGCGCGTTAAAGCCGGGGGCGTGACGCCCGCCGAACGCCGGCGCCGTTTGCAATTGCTCGATGACGCGCTTTGCGCCGGCCGCGCTGCGCTGCGTCAGGGCATCGTAGCGGGCGGGGGAGCGACCCTCGCTGAACTCGCCGGACAGATCGCGCCGGCGCCCGCGGCGGACGCGAATGAGGGCGTGGCCAAGGGAATATCGCTGTTCTGCTCGGCCATGCGCCAGCCTCTGCGGCAGATTGTCGAGAATGCGGGGCGTGATCCGCACGCGATTGTGGAGGCGGTGATCCAGGCGCCGGCCGGCGTCGGCTTCGATGCGCGTTCGGGCAAACTGGCGGATATGTTCGAGGCGGGCGTGATCGACCCCGTGCTGGTGACGATCGCTTCCGTCCGCAATGCGGTTTCCTCGGCAAAGCTCATTCTTGGGACGAATACGTTGATCGTCGACCGCATCGAGCAGGTCGATCCGACCGCCGGTCCCGCGCGGGGCGGCGGCGCTGAATTTCTGGGGCGCGCGTGAGGCGCCTTTGTGGGCGCGGCTACCGCGGAAAGGGTAGCAAATAGCGGTTGTTTGGAAGGAGGCAACGGAATAAACTTATCCCGCTGATGGTCCGCGAAGACGGAACGCGGCAATTGCGCGCTGGCCCTTATCGCGCCAGCGGCGGGAAACGTTCAACGGGACATTCGACGCAATGGATTTTGGTCAGTTGAATGAATGGGCGCCTCCCGAGGCGGGAGCGGATCCAGCGCAGGAGCGCGTCATTATGAAGGCGTGGGAAGATTATCTTTCCGGCGTCTCCCATCGCCTCAAGGTGCGCAATGTCGTCGCGAAATCCTGGCAGCGTTGCGCTGCCATCGGCATTGACCACAAAGTCGCGGGATCGCGAACCATCGTCGCGCAACGCGAATTCGAGCAGAGGCTGCGCGCCAACAGCCTGCTGCTGCAAGCAGCGTCGAAGGTCTTTTCGGAAGCGCAGCAAACGCTGACCGGAACGGGCTCCATGCTCATTCTGACTGACGTCGACGCTGTTGTTCTTGACGCCGTCGGAGATCCGGGCACCCTCGAAGCGGGCCGGGACATCAATCTGGTCATCGGCGCCGATTGGAGCGAGGCCAACGCTGGAACAAATGGCATCGGCACCACGCTGGCCTCGCGCTCGCCGGTGCTGATTCATGGCGCTGAGCATTTCTGCGCCCTGACCAAGAACTGGACCTGCGTTGGCGCTCCGGTGCGCAACCCGCTCGATGGCTCCCTCCTGGGCCTCGTCGACATGTCCGGGGCGAAGAACACGTTTCAGCAGCATAATCTCGCCTTCGCCGTGATGGTCGCCGGTCGAATTGAAGCAGCGCTTTCGCTTCAGCTCGAAGGCGAGCGGCGCATGCTCATGGAATACAGCTCGGCCATGGGCCGCGGATGGTCCGACGGAGTGATCGTCTGCGATCGCGGCGGCAGGATCGTCTCGGCCAACGAACACGCCTATCGTTTGCTGGCGCGGCGCGGCGAGTCGCGGGACGGAGTGGAGATGGGTTTCCAGTCCGATCAACCGTTGTTGAAGCTGAGCAATGACGGAAGAAGTTTCGACCTGGCGGCCGCCGCCCGTTACGGCATCAGCCAGGACAATCTGCTTCCTGTCCATCACGATGAGTCCCTCATCGGCGCAGTGGTGATCGCAGCCGCCGCGACGCGGCCGTTGGCTCCGGCCATCAAACGCGCGAACGCATTCGATCCGATCGTCACCAAATGCGCCGCCATGCTCGATATCGTCCATCGGGCCCGCCGTCTTGCCGTCTATCACGCGCCGGTGCTGATCGAGGGAGAGACGGGGGTCGGCAAGGAGCTGTTCGCCCGGGCGGTGCATGACGCCAGCCCTTGCGCCGACGGACCTTTCGTCGCGTTCAATTGCGGCGCCGTCTCACGCGAGTTGATCGCCACCGAGCTTTTTGGCTACGTCAAGGGCGCCTTTACGGGCGCGTCCGCGAATGGCGCCCTCGGGCGATTCGAGCGCGCCAACAATGGGACGCTCTGTCTCGACGAAATTGGCGAACTGCCGCTTGATCTGCAACCTTTTCTTTTACGTGTCCTCGAAGAGGGAACGGTATGCCGCGTCGGCGACACGACTCCTCGTCCGATAAAAGTCCGTCTCATCGCGATGACCAACCGCGACCTTCGCGAGGAAGTGGAAAAGGGCCGTTTTCGTCGTGATCTTCTCTACAGACTGAATGTCTCGACGCTGAAGGTTCCGCCGCTGCGCAAACGCGACGGCGACGCCGTATTGCTCGCGCAGCATTTTGTCGATTATCTATCGAAAAAGCATAATCTCGGCCTGAGGCGCTTCGCGCCGGATGTCTTGCGCCTGTTCAAGACCTATCCATGGCCAGGCAACATTCGCGAACTTCGCAATGTCGTCGAAAGCGCGCTTTTGCTGTGCGACACGCCGATTATCGGGCGCGGATGGCTTCCTGACGAGATTTTGGATTATCGCCCTCCGGATACGGAACGCGCCGCGACGCCGATCGCCGTCGCGCGGTCCGGGCCGGCAGCCGGCCAGTCCAGCTGCGAGCCAAATTCCGCGAGTGATTTACGCAGCCTCGACAAACAGCACATCGAGCGCGTGCTGGAGCGTTATCAGGGCAACATCAGCTTGAGCGCCGCCGCCCTCGGCATCGCGCGCACAACGCTATATCGCCGTCTGCGCGCCTATGGGCTCGACGCGCCGCGCGACGGCGAAGCTGTTTCGGAGACAGATCAGGTTTCCGATTAGGTCCACAAAGCTGGGGATGCGCGCCGCTACGTCTCGGACGCGGCGCCAGAGGTATTCCATGTGCAAGATATTCCATGAACTCGATCCGTCATCCTATCAATGCCAAACCCGCTCCGTGCGGCTGGGCGGCCATGTGACGTCGATCCGCCTTGAGGCGCTGTTTTGGCAAGTCCTTGAAAAACTGGCTGCTTCCGAAGGATCGACGCTTGGGCGCTTGCTGACGAAACTCCATGACGAAAGCCTCGAGTTCCAGGGCGGAATCGGAAATTTCACGGCTCTCCTGCGCTGCGCCTGTATCGGCTATGCCGCAGAGGTCGGGACGCGCGCGGGATTTCCGTCTTTGTTGGAAGTCAGTTCGCACAACTATGCGGATTTGCGCGGCGACCTTGGAAAGTCTGCGTTTCTCGATTAGCTCCCGGCTGCCGCTGGTCCTCGCGAGGCGACAAAATTTTGCGAGGTAGTAGTCACTTACTACCCGCTCACCGAGCGTTTCTGTAGCGTCCCATACATCGTCGGGCTCCCCGACAATGTGTCGGATTTTGAGCGTGGCCGTTTCGCCGCCCATGGCGCTAAAAGGACTTTCGATTGGAGTCGTTGTGAAGAGGCGGCGCATCGCCGTCTGCGGCGCGCCGCTTGTGTTGGCGGCGTTCGGTTTGCTCTATGGCGTCGCGAGCGTGCGCGCCGAGGACGCCGACCCGGGCAAGCAGCAGTTCAATACGAGCTGCGGCGTATGCCATTCGGTTGATCCAAACGCCGCCGTGCGGCAGGGTCCAAATCTCTTTTCAGTATATGGACGAAAGGTCGCGAGCGTTCCGGGCTTTTCCTACTCCAATGTATTGAAATCGGGCGACTGGATCTGGGACGAATCCACGCTCGATCCATGGATCGCCAATGCGCAGGAGGCCCATCCCGGGGCCTTCATGGCCTATCGCCAGGCGGATCCACAGAAGCGAAGGCTCGTGATCAACTATCTAAAATCGCTGTCGACGTCGAAATGAGGGCGGCCAGATGACTAAAGCGATTCATATGATGATACGCGTCATGGACGAAAGCCGATCCGTCGCCTTCTATGGTGCGGCCTTCGGCCTCGAAGTCGCCGACCGCTTTCCCTTCGACGATTTCACGCTCGTCTATCTGCGCAGTCAGGACGCTGATTTCGAGGTCGAACTTACGGTTAACCTTGGGCGGATCGAGCCCTATACGCATGGCGAGGGATATGGCCATCTGGCGTTCGTTGTCGACGATCTCGACAAGGAGCATAAGCGGTTCGAGGCAGAGGGATTAAGGCCTCATCCAGTCAAGGAGTTCTTTCGTGGAGGTCGTTTGATGGCGAGATTCTTCTTCGTTCAGGACCCCGACGGATACAAGCTTGAAGTCTTGCAAAAGCACGGCCGCTATCGCTAGGCGACCGGCTGCGGCGGCGAGGTCGCCCAATGACCAAAAAAGAATCGGCATGATGGCATGAGGGAGAAAACTATGAAGACGCGCGAAAGCAAGACGTCGGCCGCGGCGATCGATCGGCGCCGTTTCATTGCGGGGTCCGCGAGCGTCTCCGCGGCGATATTCGTGTCCGGCGCCGCCATCATCCATCCCGGCGAGGCCTGGGGCCTCGAGGTCAAGACGCTCGCGCCGGCGACCATGCACACGCTGGTTAAAGCGGCTCGAGACATTTATCCGCACGATCGCCTGATCGACAAATATTACGCCCTCGCGGTCAAGGGATATGACGCCAAGGCGGCCGAAAAGCCCGAACTCAAAGCTTTGATCGAAGGCGGCGTCGCAGATCTCGACAAGCGGGCCATGACGCTTCATGGCGTCCGCTATGTCGATATTGGCTGGGAGGCGCCCCGCGTCGAAATCCTCAGGGAGATCGAGGGCGGCCCCTTCTTCATCATGATCCGCTCCGGTCTTGTCGTCAGTCTCTACAATCAAAAGGAGATTTGGCCGCTGTTTGGTTATCAGGGCGAAAGCGCGTCCGAAGGCGGCTACATCAACCGTGGCTTCAATGATCTGAACTGGCTCTGAGGCCGATTGCGACGAGGATTGACGATGGCTAAATTCGATCTCAACGACGAGTCTGTAGTCGTGATCGTCGGCTCGGGCGCCGGTGGCGGGACTCTCGGCGCCGAGCTTGCTCTGAAGGGCGTCAAGACGGTGATCCTGGAGGCGGGACAGCGCTTCGAGATCGAGGACTTCATCAATGATGAATGGGCCTCTTTCTCGCAGCTCTCGTGGAGCGACGCGCGCACGACATCAGGCTCATGGCGCGTTCACCGCGACTTTCCCAATCTCCCCGCCTGGATCGTGAAGGCGGTTGGCGGCACGACAATCCATTGGGCCGGCGCCTCGCTGCGATTCCAGGACTATGAGTTTCGCGCGCAAAGCCATTATGGAGACATTGCGGGCGCAAATTTGCTTGATTGGCCGCTTTCGCTCGAAGAGCTTGAGCCTTATTACGCCAAGGCCGAAGACAAGATGGGCGTGACGCGCACCAACGGCATACCGGGCCTTCCGGGCAACAACAATTACAAGGTGTTCGAGGCCGGCGCCAGGAAGCTGGGCTACAAGGAGGTGCACACCGGCCGCATGGCGATCAATTCGCAGCCGCGAGACGGGCGCGGCGGCTGCCAGCAGATCGGATTTTGCTTCCAGGGTTGTAAATCCGGCGCGAAATGGTCGACGCTCTATACGGAGATTCCCAAAGGCGAGGAGACCGGCAATCTCGAAGTGCGCCCCGACGCGCAAGCGGTGCGGATCGAGCACGACGCCTCCGGCAAGGCGACCGGCGTCGTTTATGCAAACAGCGCTGGCGTGCTGCAGCGGCAGAAGGCGCGCGTTGTCTGCGTCGCCGGCAATTCGATCGAGAGTCCAAGGCTTCTGTTAAATTCGGCTTCATCGACGTTCCGCGACGGGCTCGCCAATTCCTCGGGTCAGGTCGGACGCAATTATATGCGTCACACGACCGGCGCCGTCTTCGCCATTTTCGACGAACCGGTGCATATGTATCGCGGAACCACCATGGCGGGGATCGTTCGCGACGAAGCCCCGCACAATCCTGCGCGCGGCTTTTCAGGCGGATATGAATTCGAGACCATTTCCGTCGGACTGCCCTTCATGGCCGCTTTCCTCGATCCCGGGGCGTGGGGCCGGGAGTTCGCCTCGGCGCTCGATTCCTATCAGAATATGGCGGGGCTGTGGATTGTCGGAGAAGATATGCCGCAGGAGACCAATAGAGTCACGCTTGATCCAACCGTCAAGGACAAGTTCGGACTGCCGGTCGCGAGCGTCCATTATGATGATCACGCAAATGACGTCGCTCTCCGGAATCACGCCTATCAAAGAGGAATGGCGCTGTATGAGGCGGTCGGAGCGACGCGCGTCTTTCCGCAGACGCCCTATCCGTCGACGCATAATCTTGGCACCAACAGGATGTCGGCTAACCCGCGCGACGGCGTCGTCAACACGCATGGCCAAACGCACGACATAAAGAATCTGTTCATCTCGGACGGGTCGCAATTCACCACAGGCGCCTGCGAGAATCCGACGTTGACAATCGTCGCCCTGGCGATCCGCCAGGCGGATCATATCGCGACGCGGCTGAGCGACAATACGATCTGACGCGACGTCATTGGGCAACGATAAGGCGCGCCGCGGCCGATCCGGCGTCCGGCGCGTTTTCTATGCGCGCGCCGGGATCTAAAGCAGCGGCAACGCCTCCGAACGCTTGACCTGGCCGAGCGCAAAGCTCGTCTCGATGGAGGCGACGCCGTCGAGCCGCGTCAGCTTGTCTTTCAGGAAGCGCTCGTAGGATTCAAGATCGCGCGCGACGATGCGCAACAGATAGTCGCGTTGCCCCGTCATCAGATAGCAATCGACGACTTCCGGCCAGCGCTCCACCGCTTTTGCAAAACGGTCAAGATCGCCCTCCCTTTGGCGCTCGAGTTTGACCGAGGCGAAGGCGCTGATCGGCAGGCCGACTTTGGTTTGATCGATGATGGCGGCATATTTTTTGATGACGCCGGATTGCTCCAGAAGCCGCACGCGCCGGGCGCAGGGCGAGGGCGAAAGCCCCACCCGCTCCGCAAGCTCCTGCGTCGTGATCCGGCCGTCATCCTGCACGGCGCCGATGATCTTGCGGTCTATCTCATCGATGAGATGCATTGGCGGTTTCCCCAGATTCGTGGGCTAGATTGGTGAATACCACTAAAAAACGCCGGCTGATAAGCGAAGTTTAGCTCCAATCGGCTCGCCGGCCCAGCTATTCTTGTGGCCGTGACAGGAGCCCTTCGATGAATGATCCACGCCTTCCTATGCTTGCCGCGCTCGAACGCAAGGCGCTGTGGCTCGCGACATGGATGATCCACAACGCCAACCATCTCCGCTCCCACGCGGACGGGCTGAAGGTTGGCGGCCATCAAGCCTCCTCGGCTTCGGCGGCGACGATCATGACCGCGCTCTATTTTGCAGCGCTTCGCCCGGAAGACCGCGTCGCCGTCAAGCCGCATGCGAGCCCCATCTTTCATGCGATCCAATATTTGTTTGGCCTGCAGAGCGTCGAAAAGCTGCAGAATTTTCGCGGTTTCGGAGGCGCGCAATCCTACCCCTCGCGCACCAAGGATGTTGACGATGTGGACTTCTCGACGGGATCGGTTGGCCTTGGCGTCGCGCAGACGCTATTTGCCTCGCTGACTCAGGATTATCTGCGGGCGAAAGGGTGGGCGAGCGGACGACCGGAAGGGCGCATGGTCGCGCTGATCGGCGACGCCGAAATGGATGAGGGGAATATTTTCGAGGCGCTGCTCGAAGGCTGGAAGCAGGGCCTGAAGAACACATGGTGGATCGTTGACTACAACCGCCAAAGTCTCGACGCCGTGGTGCGCGAAGGGCTGTGGGCGCGCTTTGAAAAGCTGTTTCAGAATTTCGGTTGGGATGTGGTCATCCTCAAACATGGGTCGCTCCAGCGCGCGGCTTTCGCAGAGCCGGGCGGCGACGCGCTGCGCGACTGGATCGACGCCTGTCCGAACCTGCTCTACTCAGCGCTCGCCTTTCAGGGCGGGGCGGCGTGGCGCAAGCGCCTGCTTGACGATCTTGGCGACCGGGGGCCGATATCCCACCTGATCGAGCAGCGCACGGACGAAGACCTCGCGCGACTCATGAACAATCTCGGCGGCCATGATCTGCCCTCGCTGCTCGAAGCGTTCGAGGCGGCGCGGACACATGATCGGCCGGTCTGTTTCATCGCCTATACGATCAAGGGGTTCGGGCTTCCTCTCGCCGGTCACAAGGACAATCACGCGGGGCTGATGACGCCGGCGCAAGTCGCGGCGCTGCGCACGGCGATGAGTGTGCGCGAAGGCCATGAATGGGATCGGTTCGAGGGCTTAGAGCCTGCCGAGGCCGAGCTTGCCGCTTTCGTCGCGCGCGCGCCCTTCATTCAGGCGGGCCGGCGGCGGTTTACGGCCGCACGAGTTGAAACGCCGAACCAGCTTGAGTATACGCCGCAACCGGAAATGTCGACGCAACAGGGGTTCGGCCTGTTGATGCATGACATCGCCAAAGCCAAATCGGACTTCGCAAATCGCGTCGTCACCACATCGCCGGACGTGACCGTTTCGACCAATCTTGGCGCCTGGGTCAATCGCCGCGGACTGTTCGCGCGAGAGGATCAGGCCGATCTCTTTCGCACGGAGCGGATTCCCTCGACTTTCAACTGGAGCTTTTCCAGCGCAGGGCAACATATCGAACTCGGCATTGCCGAGATGAATCTGTTCACCATGCTATCGGCGCTCGGGCTTTCGCATGCGACTTTCGGCGAGCGTCTGCTGCCCGTCGGGACGCTCTATGATCCCTTCATTGAGCGCGGCCTCGATGCGCTGAACTACGCCTGCTATCAGGATGCGCGCTTTATTCTCGTGGCGACGCCTTCGGGCGTGACGCTGGCCCCGGAGGGCGGCGCGCATCAATCGATCGCAACGCCGCTGATTGGCGTGGCGCAGGACGGGCTGGCGAGTTTCGAGCCGGCCTTCGTCGACGAACTCGCCGTCATTCTGCGCTGGGCGTTCGACTATATTCAGCGTTCGGGCGAGCCCGAGTTCCACGCTGGAAGCTGGCTGCGCGACGAAACCGGCGGCTCGGTCTATCTGCGGCTGTCGACGCGCGCGCTGGAACAGCCGCAACGGGAGATGACCGCGGCGCTCGCCGCCGATATCATCGACGGCGCCTATTGGGTCAGGAAGCCGGGTCCCAACGCCGAGATCGTCGTGGCCTATACGGGCGCGGTCGCCGCCGAGGCGATCGCCGCAGTGGGGCTGATGGCCGAGGATCGGCGCGACGCCGGACTGCTCGCCGTGACTTCGGCCGATCGCCTCAATGCCGGCTGGACCGCAGCGAGCGGTGCACGCGAGCAGGGGATGGCGGCGACAAGCCATGTCGAGCGGCTTCTCGGGGAGGCTCCCGCGCAATGCCGCCTCGTGACCGTGCTGGACGGGCATCCGGCGACGCTCGGCTGGCTCGGCTCCGTTCAGGGGCATCGCACGCGCGCGCTCGGCGTCGAGCATTTCGGCCAGACGGGGACGATTGAGGATCTTTACCGGCATCATGGCGTCGACGCGCGCGCCATCGTCGCGGCGGCGCAGACGATCGCGCCCGGGCGTCCGATCCGGCACCTGCGGATGGCGCCGTGATCGCTACTCCTCGCCGCCCTCCGAAAAGAGTTGGAACTGGGTCTTTTCGCGCGGCGGTTCGGCAAGGCCGAGGTGGCGGAAGGCGTGGCTCGTCAGCATGCGGCCGCGCGGCGTGCGCTGCAAGAACCCCTGCTGGATCAGATAGGGCTCTATAATGTCTTCGATCGCGTCGCGCGGCTCGGACAGAGCCGCGGCGATGGTCTCGACGCCGACGGGGCCGCCGCCGAAGGACAGCGCGATCGTCTGCAGGAAGCGCCGGTCCATCTGGTCGAGACCGATATGGTCGACGTCGAGCAGGCGCAGCGCCCTGTCGGCGACCGCGCGCGTGATCTCGGGGTCGCCGTCGACAGCGGCGAAGTCGCGCACGCGCCGCAGCAGCCGGCCGGCGATTCGCGGCGTTCCGCGCGCGCGGCGGGCGATCTCATTGGCGCCCTCGTCGGCGATCGGGATCGAAAGCACCCGGGCGCCGCGCCGGACGATGCATTCGAGCTCCTCCACTGTGTAATATTCGAGGCGGATCGGAATGCCGAAGCGATCGCGCAGCGGGGTCGTCAGCAGCCCGGCTCGCGTCGTCGCCCCAATTAGCGTGAATTTGGCGAGATCGATCTTGACCGAACGCGCGCCCGGACCCTCGCCGATGATGAGGTCGAGCTGGAAATCCTCCATCGCCGGATAAAGGATTTCCTCGACCGCCGGATTGAGGCGGTGGATTTCGTCGATGAACAGGACGTCGCGGTCCTCGAGGCCCGTCAGCTGCGCCGCAAGATCGCCGGCTTTGGCGATCACGGGCCCGGAGGTCGAGCGGAAATTGACGCCAAGCTCGCGCGCGACGATCTGGGCGAGGGTGGTCTTGCCGAGGCCCGGCGGTCCCCAAAAGAGGACATGGTCGAGCGCCTCGCGCCGCGCCTTGGCGGCCTCGATGAACACTTTGAGATTGGCGCGGGCCGAGGCCTGGCCGGTGAAATCGGCGAGCGCCAAGGGGCGCAGCGACAGCTCCGCGTCGTCTTCGCGAGCGTCCGGGGCGATAAGACGGCGTGGTTGTGGCGCCAAGAGACAGCGATCCTCAAGATGGGAGTCGC
Organism: Methylocella silvestris BL2; assembly: GCF_000021745.1. Taxonomy (NCBI): domain Bacteria; kingdom Pseudomonadati; phylum Pseudomonadota; class Alphaproteobacteria; order Hyphomicrobiales; family Beijerinckiaceae; genus Methylocella; species Methylocella silvestris. The sequence continues at coordinate 1,770,619 of NC_011666.1, read as the reverse complement.
AAGCCTAGCACGAACGCCGAATCTTGCCGACAACAACGCGGATAACGAAGCTCAGGGCTGAGATTGCGCGACATAGGCCGCAAGACCCGCGGCCAGATGATCCATCATCAGCCGCAACCGCCGGCTCGCGCGCAAATCCTCGTGCAGCGCAAGCCACATTTCCAGAGTAAAGCCGATCTCGCCGGGGAAGATCGGAATGAGCTCGGGATCCCGGCGCGCAATGCCGTGCTGAATGAAGCCGATGCCGAATCCGGCGCGGATCGCGGCCAATTGAGCGAGATCGCTGTCGGCGCGCAGGGCGAAATCGTCGCGCGTCAGGGGCAGGCGGGTCAGCATCTCTCGCAAGAAGGGCGTCTCCCGGTCGAAGCCGATCAAGGCGTGATCGCGCGCCAGCGTCGCGAGCGAGCGCAGCGGGGGCGCCCCCTCCAGATAGCGCCGATGGGCATAGAGGCCGAGGCTTACCGCTCCGATATGCCGCGTCACCAGCGCCTGCTGGCTCGGCCGCACCATGCGCACGGCGATGTCGGCGTCGCCGCGCAGCAGATCCTCCACGCGGTTTGAAAGCGCAAGTTCGATCGTCGCCGCGGGATGGGCGCGGCGAAACGCGCCAAGCAGCGCGGGCAGGACTTCCGCCCCGATGATGTCGCTCGCCGTGACGCGCACGACGCCCGAAGCGCCGTCGGTCCCGCCGGAGGCGAGCCGCATCATTGCGCCGGCCGCGGCCGCCATCGCTTCGGCGTGAGGGGCGATGTCACGCGCCGCGTCGGTTGGAACGAGGCCGCGCGGCGAGCGGATGAACAGGGCTGCGCCCAAGCTGCGCTCCAGCTCGGCGATCTGGCGCCCAAGCGTCGGCTGGGCGAGGCCCAAAGCGCGCGCGGCGCCGGAAAGACTGCCCTCCCGCAGCACGGCGACGAAGGCGCGATAATGGCTCCAGTCGGGCTCGATCATGCAAATATGTATATCTATGATACGCCATTAGGCAATTCGTGAATAGCGCTTGATCGGCGATAGTCGGCTCCAAGGTCATTCGACGACAAGGAGACGCCCATGTCCGGCTCGCACACCAGAATCGCTCTCGTCATCGGCGCCGCCGGCGGCGTCGGAGGAGAAACATCTGCCGCGCTTGCGCGCCACGGCTGGCGCGTGCGCGGCCTCACCCGGCGGCCGCAGCCGGCGAACGCGGCGATCGAATGGATCGCCGGCGATGCGATGAATGCGGCCGATGTGCTGCGCGCCGCGCAGGGCGCCTCGCTGATCGTTCACGCCGCCAACCCACCAGGATATCGCAACTGGGACACGCTGGTGCTACCGATGCTGGATCATGCGATCGCCGCCGCCAAAGCGGTCGGCGCGCGCATCGTCTTGCCCGGCACGGTGTATAATTTCGGCGCCGACGCGTTTCCCGTGCTGCGGGAAGATTCGCCGCAGCATCCGACGACCCGCAAAGGCGCGATCAGGGTGGAGATGGAGAAGCGGCTGAAAGCGGCGGCCGGCGCGGGCGCCCCGGCGCTGATCGTGCGCGGCGGCGACTGGTTCGGCCCGAAGACGACCGCAAACAGCTATTTCACCGCGGTCATGGTTCGGCCCGGCGCGCCGGTCAAATGGATTGTCGATCCCGCGCGTCGCTGCGCTAGCCACGCCTGGGGCTATCTCCCGGATGTCGGCGAAACGATCGCGCGGCTGATGGATCGCGAGACCGCCTTAAGCGATTTCGAAATGTTTCATTTCGCCGGCCATCAGCTTCAGCCCGGCGAAATGGCGGCGGCAATCGCGAAGGCGGCGGGCAACCCGCATGTGCGGGTCTGGCCCTTTCCCTGGCCTCTGGTCGTCGCTCTGCAGCCTTTCGTCCGGCTGTTCCATGAACTCGCCGAACTCCGCTATCTGTGGAGCCAATCCATTTCGCTGGACGGCGGCAAGCTCAAGGCTTTCCTCGGCGCCGATCTGCCGGCGACGCCGCTCGATATTGCGGTGCGCGACACGCTTGTTGGTCTTGGATGCCTCAGTCAGACGGCGCCAGATTAGGTACAGATCGACAAGCCCGCGCCCACGCTTTAGCGCAGCAGCGACTTCACCTTGCGGGCGGCGTCGAACAGGACCGGGGGCACGAAATATTTCAACGTGTTCCGGAGCTTCTCAAATTCCACCGCATCGGTCGCGACCGGAAACTGGGTCGTATGGAATTCGGGTCCGTCGCCGTCAGAGCGGCCGTTGGAATAGAAATAGGCCGCCGCCGACCGACGGTGGCGCCCGTTCGGGGCGTTCACTGGCTTTGGATGGCCATGCAGGCTTTTCGACGATTGATAGAACATGGCCGTACGTCCGAACACCGGCTCGATATTGGCGACACATTCGTTCGTGTCGACATCCCACAATTCGAGGCCGCCGCCATATTCGGGCCGCCAGTCCTTGTTCAGATAGGTGATGAAGACGAGGCGATTGTCGAGCTTTGTGACCGAATGCTGATTGAAATCGATATGCATGGCGAATTTGCCGCCGGGCGGAATGTCGTGCAGGCCGCCGGCAAATAATTCGGGATCGGTGACCAGCCCTTCGATCCCCGTCACTTTTTCCAGAAATTCGACGAATTCGCCCGAATAGATCGTGTTGAAATAGAGCTGGCTGGCGTTGCCGAGCCGGGTTTTCGGCGCGGAGCCGCGCTTCAATTCATTGGCGTTGTCGTAACGGCGCCAGTCGCTCCAGTTCAGGCGATCGAAATCAGCCAGCACAAGCTCAAGCAGGCGCGGGTTGAACAGCCCCTCGAATACCATGTGGGGAAAGGGTTTGGCGTTGAAGAAAGCGTCATGGAGTTCGGCCGCCCGTTTGGGCGCGAGATAATCCGGATTGAGGATCTCGTCGAACGCAAGCGAGACGCCATCGATGACGACATGGTCACTGTTCGGCTGAGCGGTTGCTGCGGAGCTTGACGGGGTGAGCGTGGAAGCCTCGGACATGGGCGAACGATCCTTGGGCAATTGATGCTTGGACGAAAATTCCTGGGCGAACGATTCTCGGGCGCAGCGCAGAGGGAAACAGCGCGCCGCGATCAATTTCCCCGACAGGGCGCCCTCCCCGACAGGCGGCCGCCTCGACAGTACCGCAGTTTCAGTCGCGGCGCGACGTCAAACCATGCCCCAACAACCAAGCATAATCAAATCCACGTTAGAAAATCAATCTGCGCCGCAAGGTTTTGTCCGCGTTGCTTCGTCGCGGAGGCGTGCAATGTCTCTTTTGAGGCGACGAATACTCGAAATTAAAGCTTGCCTATTTTGATTTAGCTCAATGTCTTTTTATGCAAATTTTTTCGCCCGCGTATCTGACAAGTTAGCGTCTGTATTGATGGCGATTTTTCCCTTTGATTGCAGCGCTTCCAAGCGGGCCGGCAAGCATTGTCGGCCGAAAGAGCGCGGCAAAGGACGAACTCCTATCCGCCCGGCGGCGCGAAGGGTTCGCCCGAGAGTTCGCGCCGCGCCTTGTCCAGCTCCTCAGCGTAGCGACGCAAAAGATGCGCTTCGGTGAGAAGCCCGATCACGCGGCGGTCCGCGCTGTTGTCGACGACGGCGAGGGCCTCAGCTTCCGTCTGCTCGAACAGCTGCGCGGCTCCCTTGACGTTCGTCTCGGCGACGAGGAACTGCCCAGGCAGGCGGGACAACGCCGCAAGGTCCTTGTGCTTGAGCGCGTCCGGCGCCTTCAGCACATAGGCGTCGGGAACGAAAACCATGCCCTTGTAGCGCCCGAGCGGATCGACGCAGACGACCCATTGCGCCGATCCCAGCGGAAACAATCGGATGAATTCGTCGATGCTCATGTCAGATCGCGCGATCTCCACGTCGGGCCGCATCAGGCGGCCGACGGTGAGGTCGCGCATCCAGCCGACGTCCTGCGCGCTGCGGATCGATTCGCCGCGCAGATGCAGGCGCCATGTCGCGAAGGAATAGCCGAAACTGCGGCGCACGATGACCGAGACGAGGGTTGTGACTGTCAGGATCAAGACGCTCAAGGAGAAGTTGCGCGTCGTTTCCAGCGCCAAAAAGCTCATGGTCAGCGGTCCGCCGACGATGGCGACGGCGAGACTGACCATGCCGATGATGGCGCTCGTCAAGCCGTCGAGCGGCGCTTGCGGCATGTAAAGCGCGGCGATCTGCGCATAAAGCCAGCCGACCAGGCTGCCGAGATAAAGCGAGGCGAAAAACAATCCGCCGCGGAAGCCCGAGCCGATCGAGACAGCCGAGGCGATCGATTTGGCGCCGATCGCCAGCGCGACGGCGCCGATCGCCGGCGCGGCGTCGTCGAAAAGTTCGATCGTCGCGCCATGGCCGGAGGACAGGACATGCGGGGACACGAAGACGAGGGCGCCGACGATGAGGCCGCCGATGACGGGATGCAGCCATTGCGGCAGGCGCGACCAGCGAAACAGCGCCTCGACGCTACCGACGCCGCGCATGATGGCGATGCCGAACGCCGCGCAAAGAATGCCAAGAGCCAGCAACAGCGCCATGTCGGTTTCATGCAGGACAATGGCGGGGTCCGGCATTTTCACGAAATCGCCGGCCGAGCCGAGCAGGCGCGAGACCACGGCGCCGCCGATGGCCGCCGCGCCGACGGGAGCCAATCCGAACGGCGTATAGGCGCCAAGGATCAATTCGAAGGCGTAGAACGCGCCGGTCAGCGGCGCCGCAAACGCCGCGGCGATGGCGCCGGCCGAGCCGCAGGCGACCAGCGTGCGCAGATCGGCGCGCCTGAGGCCGAGCAGCGAGCCGACAGAGGAGGCGAAGCCCGATCCCATCTGCGTATAGGCCGCCTCGAGGCCGACCGAGGCGCCAAAGCCGTTGGAGATCACCGTCTGGCCGACGATGACCGCGCTGTCGGCAAGCGACATCTGGCCGCCGCGCAGCGCATTGGCCTCGATCGGATCGACCGGCCGCTCCTTGCGCCAGCGCCGGATGAAGAGCCCGGATATGCCGAGAAGCAGGCCGCCGGCGGCCGGCACGAGCGCCTGCCAGGGCGACTCCAGCCGGGCGATGGCGCTGATCCGCTCATGTCCGAACAGATGCGTATGCAGGAACAGCGAGGCCCATAAGATGCCGGTCGCGAAAAGACCCGCCGTCGCGCCGACCACAAGGCCGAGCGCGATCAGGCTGATTTCGTTGCGCCGGATCAGGGCGCGCGCCCGCTGCGAGAGGGAGAGACGACCGGCGGGCTTTGCTTCGGCGCGCGCGGCCTCGGCCATCGGCGGTCAACCCTTCAAAAGTTCATGGCGGAGCGCGCGAGGCTCCGGGCGGCGTCGCGCAAGGTTGCGCTGCGGCCGCGCCGCCGTTATAAGCCGCCTCGCGTCCCTTCCGACACCCCTGGAGGCGTGGGCGCACATTCTTTTTATTTAAGGACAGCAACATGGCCGAGACCAAAACTCTCGCGGCCGCGGCGCGTCATGGGACCGGCAAGGGGGCCGCCCGCAGCGTTCGTCGTGAAGGCCGCATACCCGGCGTCATCTATGGCGGCGGCGATCCCGCCGAGCCGATCACGCTCGACTACCGCGAATTGAACAAGCTCATCTACGCCGGTCACTTCCTGACGACGCTCTTCGAGATCGACGTCGCGGGAACGAAGCAGCGCGTGATTCCGCGCGACTATCAGCTCGATCCGATCAAGGATCTGCCGCTGCATGTCGATTTTCTCCGGCTGAAGCCGGGCGCGAGCCTCAAGGTCGAGGTGCCGGTGCATTTCCTCAATCAGGAAACCTGCCCGGGCGTCAAAAAGGGCGGCAGCGTCAATATCGTGCGCCATTCGATCGAGCTGCGCGTGCCGGCCGACGATATCCCCGAGGCGATCACCGCCGATCTCGGCGAGCTTGAAATCAATGATTCGCTGCATCTGACCGCGCTCGCCCTGCCGCAAGGCTGCAGGCCGACGCAGCGCGAGCGTGATTTCACCATTGTGACCATCACGCCGCCGCTGGTCGTCGCCGAAACCCCCGTCGCCGCCGCCGCGGCCGCCGCCGCGCCGAAGGGCAAGGCCGGGGCGAAGGCCGCTCCCGCCGCAGCCGCGGCTCCGGCCGCTCCCGCGAAAAAGAAGTAGTTTTCGCGAGACTTTCGCTGCGTTCCGCGCCGGGGCAGGTCAATCCTGACCCCGGCGATTTTTTGTCCGACGGAGCGAACGCGGGCCGACGCGAGCCGTCGATCTTTTAAGGCATGGGGCCATGATCCTTCTTGTCGGTCTCGGCAATCCGGGCAAAGCCTATGCCGGCAATCGGCACAATATCGGCTTTATGGCGCTCGATCAGATCGCGCGCGATTATTCTGCCCCGCCATTCCGGTCAAAGTTCAACGGATTAATCAGCGAGATCACGCTCGCCGGCGAGCGTTGCGTGCTGCTCGCGCCGCAGACCTATATGAATGACTCCGGCCGCTCCGTGGGCGAGGCCGCGCGCTATCTCAAAATCGAGCCCAAAGACATCGTCGTGCTGCACGATGAACTCGATCTGCCGGCGGGAAAAGTGCGGGTCAAGACGGGCGGCGGCAACGCCGGCCATAATGGCTTGAAATCGATCACCGCCCATATTGGCAATGAATACCGCCGCGTGCGCCTCGGCATCGGCCACCCCGGCGACCGCGCGCTGGTGCATAATTATGTGCTCGGCGATTTCGCCAAATCCGAAGCCGCCTGGGTCGAGGCGCTGTGCAAAGCCGTCGCGGCCAGCGCCCCGCTGCTCGCCAAGGGCGAGGACGACGCGTTCCAGACCAAGATTTTCAAGGATATGGAGGCGGCGCTGGGGAAGAACGTTCCATAGATCTTGACACAAGATCTGTGTTGCACGATATCCGTGTGATGAAGAACGTCACCATCACCCTGCGCGAAGAGATTGCCGATTGGCTGCGGGTCGAAGCCGCAAAGGCGGGGATGAGCATGTCCGCTTTTGTCGGCAGCCTGCTCGAAACCCGCATGGGCCGCGGCAAGGAGCAGGTCGCCGGCCTTGAATTTTTCCTGAGCGGGCCCGGCTTTCCGGGCCTCGCCGCCGACCTGCCCAAGCGAGACGAGCTTTATGACCGCGCGGCTCTTCATCGACACCAACATTCTGATCTACGCGCTCGATCCGGCGGAGCCGATGAAGCGCGCGATCTCGGCGGATTTGCTGAGGCGGACGATAGCGGACCATACGCTGGTTCTCAGCCCGCAAAATCTAAATGAATGCTATAGGGTGCTGTCGCAGCGCCGCCACTTTGTTGACGAGGCGGCGGCGCGGTCCTATTTGACCCAGCTCATGCCCTGGTGCGTCGCGCCGCTCGACGCCAAGACGACCGTCAAGGCCTGGGCTGTTCAGGACGAGGCCGGGCTTGGCTGGTGGGACGCCTTGCTGGTCGCGTCGGCGCTGATGGCGGGTTGCCGGCTTTTCATCTCCGAGGACATGCAGGACGGCCGGACAATCGCCGGAATGCGCATCGCCAATCCCTTTACGGCTGAGTTTTCCAACCGCGCTGAAGCGCATTAGACGAGTTTCAAAACCATGGGCTTCAAATGCGGCATCGTCGGCCTGCCCAATGTCGGCAAGTCGACCCTTTTCAATGCGCTGACGCAGACCGCGGCGGCGCAGGCGGCCAATTACCCATTCTGCACCATCGAGCCCAATGTGGGCGACGTCGCGGTGCCGGACCCCCGTATCGAGATATTGGCGCGCATCGCCGGATCGAAGGAGATCATCCCGACGCGGCTGACTTTCGTCGATATCGCCGGCCTTGTGCGCGGCGCCTCGAAAGGCGAGGGGCTCGGCAATCAGTTTCTGGCCAATATCCGCGAATGCGACGCCATCGCCCATGTCGTGCGCTGTTTTGAAGACGACGACGTCACCCATGTCGAGGGCAAGATCGCGCCGGTCAACGACATCGAGACGGTCGAGACCGAATTGATGCTGGCCGATCTCGACAGCCTCGAAAAACGGGTCATCGCGCTCGAAAAGAAAGCCAAGGGCGCCGATAAGGAGGCCAAGGAAACGCTGGACCTGGTGCAGCGCTGTCTGGTCCTGCTGCGCGAAGGCAGACCGGCGCGTCTCGTCGAGACAAAGCCCGAAGAGCGCAAGCTGTTCGCGGGGCTCGGGCTGCTGTCGTCAAAGCCGGTGCTCTATGTCTGCAATGTCGAGGAAAGCTCCGCCGCCTCCGGCAACAGCTTCTCCAGGGCGGTCGAGGCGCGGGCGGCAGAGGAGGGCGCGGCGGCGGTGACCGTCTCAGCCAAGATCGAGGCCGAGATCGCCGTGCTGCCGGAAGAGGAGCGCAAGGACTATCTCGAAGCCGTCGGCCTTGCCGAGCCCGGCCTCAACCGGGTGATCCGGGCGGGCTATGACCTTTTGCATCTCATCACCTATTTCACGGTGGGGCCCAAGGAGGCGCGCGCCTGGACCATCGAGGCCGGGACGCGGGCGCCGCAGGCGGCTGGCGTCATCCATACCGATTTCGAAAAAGGCTTTATCCGCTCCGAGACGATCGCCTATGCTGACTATGTCGCAAACGACGGCGAGGCCGGCGCGCGCGAGGCGGGCAAATTCCGTCTTGAGGGCAAGGATTATGTGGTCGGCGATGGCGACGTGCTGCATTTCCGCTTCGCCAACTAAGGCGCGAGGGCGATCGCTTTGAGCGAGCGTCTAGCTGAGCGGCCGCCTGTCTTCGACGCGGGTTTCTTGCGCGGGCTTGAGGATTTGTTCAAATGGCGGCGCGACGTTCGCAGCTTCCGCTCGGACGCAGTGCCGGACGGATTGGTCGAGCGATTGCTGCGCGCAGCGTCGCACTCTCCCTCCGTCGGCAACAGCCAACCCTGGCGCTTCGTCAGCGTCGAGACTCCCGCCCGCCGCGAGGCGGTCATCGCTAATTTCTCTGCCTGCAATGCGGCGGCGCTCGCAACCTATGACGGCGAACGCGCCTCGCTCTATGCGCGGCTGAAGCTCGCCGGCCTTCGCGACGCGCCTGTCCATCTCGCAGTTTTCTGCGATCATGCGACCGCGACCGGCCACGGCCTCGGCCGCGCCACCATGCCGGAAATGCTGGATTACTCCGTGGTCGCCGCAATCCATACGCTGTGGCTGACGGCGCGCGCGCATGGTCTGGGATTGGGCTGGGTCTCGATCATCGATCCGCTGGAAATAACGCGCGCGCTCGATGCGCCGGCGCCCTGGAAGCTGATCGCCTATCTCTGCCTCGGCTACCCGGAAGAGGAATGCCCGGACCCCGAACTTGAGCGGCGCGGCTGGCAGGCGCATGAGGCGGCGGGCGCCGAACTGCATCGCCGCTAGGTCTGGCTCTGCGTAAGAGATTTTATTGCGCGGGCAGGGGCTCCGTGTAACAAAATTCTCCGCGGCTCCGAAATATTCGGCGACTGACCCGTCACGCCGCCCCGCTCCCGGATCAGTGAGAGCGGATCCAACAGCGCAGGCGGCCTCTGCCTGCGCGCAGATACGCTTCAATCCCAAATCTTTAACCGCAGAACGGACGCGACGCGGCCAACTACGGGTAACGATAATCCAAGGAGTAAAAATAATGCTCGGACGCCTGATCCCGGCCGCCGCTTTCGGCGCGGCCCTATTCTTTGCCGCCGGTGCGGTCGAAGCCAAGATGATGCAAGTCGAACTGGTGAAACAGCAGGAAGTAACGCTTGCTGACGGCAAGAAGGCGACCGTCTATGTCGTCAAGATGAACGGCCATACGATGGTGGCTATGCCGGAAAGCACCATTCCGGATGCTCTGCATCAACAATTATTCAAGGTTCAGTAGAATCTAAAAAGCATTGCGCGCCGTTATCAGCTTAGACCTGATTGCGGCGTCGCACGCGATTAGTTGTCGAGGAAGCTGCGCAGTTTGCGCGATCGCGACGGATGCTTCAGCTTGCGCAGCGCCTTTGCCTCGATTTGCCGGATGCGCTCACGCGTCACCGAAAACTGCTGGCCGACTTCCTCCAGCGTGTGATCGGTGTTCATGCCGATGCCAAAGCGCATGCGCAGGACGCGCTCCTCGCGCGGCGTCAGCGAGGCGAGCACACGGGTCGTCGTCTCGCGCAGATTGGACTGGATCGCGGCGTCGATCGGCAAAATCGCGTTCTTGTCTTCGATGAAATCGCCAAGATGCGAATCTTCCTCATCGCCGATCGGCGTTTCGAGGGAGATCGGCTCTTTGGCGATCTTCAAAACCTTGCGCACTTTCTCAAGCGGCATGGCGAGCTTTTCGGCGAGTTCTTCAGGCGTCGGCTCGCGGCCGATCTCATGCAGCATCTGTCGCGAGGTGCGCACGATCTTGTTGATCGTCTCGATCATATGGACCGGAATGCGGATCGTTCTGGCCTGATCCGCAATGCTGCGGGTGATCGCCTGCCGGATCCACCACGTCGCGTAAGTCGAGAATTTGTAGCCGCGGCGATATTCGAATTTATCGACCGCCTTCATCAGGCCGATATTGCCTTCCTGGATGAGGTCGAGGAATTGCAGGCCGCGATTGGTGTATTTCTTGGCGATCGAGATGACGAGGCGAAGATTGGCCTCGACCATTTCCTTTTTCGCCTGCCGGGCTTCGCGCTCGCCCTTTTGCACCATATGCACGATCTTGCGGAATTCCTGGATTTCGAGTCCGGTTTCCGTGGCGAGCGCATGGATTTCGGCGAGCAGATCCTTGATCTGATCCTTGGCGGTCGCGACGAAATCACGCCAACCGCGCCCGCCAAGCTTCGAGACGCGCAGCAGCCATTTCGGATCGAGCTCGGAATTCTGGTAATTGCGCAAGAAATCTTCGCGCGTGACCCCGGAGCCCTCGGCCAGCCGCAAAAGCCGCGTCTCGAGTCCGATCAGGCGCTTGTTGATGTCGTAGAGCTGCTCGACCAGCGCCTCGATCCGGTTCGGATTGAGCGACAGCGATTTGACGTCGGTGACGACCTCTTTCTTGAGCGTTTTATATTTGCGCTCCTGCGAGGGCGACAGCGACTCGTTCTTCAGCTTGTTCTCGACGTTCTGGTCCTGCAGCCGGCGCAGCTTCTTATAGGCGTCGGCGACGCGATCAAAGGTGTCGAGCACCTTCGGCTTCAGCTCGGCCTCCATCGCCGAGAGGGAGACGGAATTCTCCATATCGTCTTCTTCGTCGAAGACGTCCTCGGGGATCGGCGGATCTACGCCATCTTCGCCGGCGGGGCGAAGACGCGCGGGCGGCGTCAGCGGCGCAGTGGCCGGCGCGGCCTGCTGCGCGGCGAGGGCCTCGGCGGCGCCGGGAGCAGTCATGTCGATTTTCGGCGTATTGCGTCCGTCCGGGCCCGCGTAGGTCGCCTCGAGATCGATGATGTCGCGCAGCAGAACCTTGCTGTCGTTCAATTCGTCGCGCCAGATGATGATGGCCTGAAACGTCAGCGGGCTTTCGCAAAGTCCAGCGATCATCGCCTCGCGTCCCGCCTCGATGCGCTTGGCGATCGCGATTTCGCCCTCGCGCGACAAAAGCTCGACCGAGCCCATCTCGCGCAGATACATGCGCACCGGATCGTCGGTGCGGTCAGCGGGCTCGGAGGAGCGGACCGTGACGGCTTTCACGGTCGAGGCCTCGACGAGATCGCCGCCTTCGGCTTCCTCTTCCTCGGCGGCTTCCTCGGCTTCGCCTTCTTCCTGCTCTTCGGTCTCGACGACATTGATGCCCATTTCATTGAGCATCGCCAGAATGTCTTCGATCTGTTCCGAATTGACTTCCTCGGACGGAAGCACGGCGTTCAATTCGGCATAGGTGACGAAGCCGCGCTTCTTGGCGGCCTTGATCATCCGCTTGACGGCGGCGTCGGACAGATCGAGCAGGGGGCTGTCCGCGGTCTCGACCACGCCGCCTTCCGCCTCGGTCTTTTCGTTATCCTTCTTCGCCATCATGGTCTCCGCGTTGAGGACCGTTCAAACAGACGTTTCGCGCACAAAGAGGCTGCCGCCGCCGGCGAATTCCGCGGCGAAAGCGCTGGAGCGCGTCGCGTCTGTCGTGAACAGTCCTTCAAGATGAACAGGGCCAGCTTTGGGCCAGCCGTTAAGGTGACATGCGCCATCGATTGCAGCGAGGCGGCCCGCACGCCGATCCAAGCTGCGCGAAAAGATCCTGACGTCCTCGAGATCGCGATGGGTCACCAGATCGTGAACTTTGAAAATTCGTCAACCCTGAAGCGCACACATGATCTTTTTGTTTTCGCCGACGCTCGTTCCAAACAGCCGCGCGCCGCCAAACACAAACCAGCGCCCGAAGCTCGCTATGAGTTTCGGGGGTTTGCCCCTTCTATATGAAGAAAAACGCACGAGTCAAAGACCCGAGCGTCACAAGCTCCCGCTTTGGCGCCCGGAAAGCGCCCCAAACCCCTCGACCGTGGCCTCCGTTCCGCCCAAAGCATTAAGGTCCTCGCGGATGGCCTTGAGGCGCGCGAGATTGACGTCGGTCATATCCCGCTCGAACGCCTGCTGCGCGGCGCGGAGGTCCTTATTTAAGCCGCGCTCCTTGTGGTGCAAGGTCAAAGCCTGCTTCAAAACCTCATCGGCGTCCGCTTCGGCGGCGTTTTCCTTCATATACCAATGCGAGGCATGGGCGGCGAAGGCGTCGAGCCGCGCCAGCACGGCCCCAAATCCCTCCTCCTGCGCGAAGGCGCGCGCGCCGGCCGGATCGAGCGGCGCCGAACTGACCTTGTCGATAAGCCGATCGCGCAGAACGCCGGCGTCACGGCCGGAAAATTCAATATCGGCGATGTCTTCCAAATGCTGCTCGATCAGGCCCGGATGGCTGATCAAAATCAACAAGATAAGGGCCTCGCGCGGGGGCAGGCCGGAGGCGCCGGAGCGCATCATCAGCGCGGATCCCGCAAGGCTCGGGCTTGCGGTAAGCCGGACGGGCGCCGCGTCGGCGGTTTGGAAGCCGTCGCGCCCCGGTCCGAATCCGCGCCGCGCGCCTTGCGCGGGCCGGGAGCCCTCGCGCCAGGGCGCTTTGACGGTGCTGCGCTGCGGCGCGAAGAGGGATTGCCGGCGCTGGCGGAACTCGTCCCGATAGTAGCGCCGCAGAGTTTCGTCGCGGATCTCCTGGGCGATCTCATCAAGCCGGCGCTCGAATCCCGCGCGCCGTTCGGGCGTTGAAAAATCCGCGCCTTCGGTCTCGCGGCGCCAGATCAAATCGGCGAGCGGCAGGGCCTGCGACAAAACGTCCGCCATGGCATGAGGGCCGGCCGAGCGGATCAGATCGTCCGGGTCCTGGCCTTCGGGCAGCAGCGCGAAACGCAGCGAGCGGCCGGCGCCGATCAGCGGCAGGGCCATGTCGATCGCGCGATAGGCCGCCTTGCGGCCGGCCTTGTCGCCGTCGAAACAGAGGATCGGCTCCGCCGTCATCTGCCACAAAAGCTCGGCCTGATCCGGCGTCAGCGCCGTGCCGAGCGGGGCGACCGTCTCCGCAAACCCGGCTTCGGACAAAGCGATCACATCGACATAGCCCTCGACGACGATGATTCGATCCGAGCTATGCGCAGCCGTCCGCGCGCGGTGGTGATTGAACAGCACGCCGCCCTTGTGAAACAGCGTCGTTTCCGGCGAATTCAGATATTTGGGCTGCGCCTCGGCGCTCAGCGCCCGGCCGCCAAAGGCGATCGGCCGGCCCGAGCGGTCGCAGATCGGGAAGATGATGCGGTCGCGGAAGCGGTCATAGGGGACGGCGATATCCTCGCCATGGATCAAAAGACCGGCTTCGATCATGGTGTCGCGCGCGACGCCCTTGCCGGCGAGGTGGTCGCGCAGGGCGAATTTGTCGGCGGGCGCATAGCCGATGCGGAAGTTTTTTTGCGCCTCAGCGCTCAGCGCGCGCCCGGTGAGATAATCGCGGGCCTTGCCGCCGGACGGCCCGGCGAGTTGCGCGCAGAAAAAATCCGCGGCCAGCCCGAGCGTCTCATGCAGGCCGGCGCGCTTTTGCTCCTGCGCCTCGGCTTCCGGCGAGGCCTGCGGCAGCGGCACGCCGGCCTCGGCGGCGAGCCGCTCGACGGCCTCGCGGAACGACAGGCCCTCGGTCTCCATGACGAAGTCAAAAATATTGCCGTTCTTGCCGGCCGACAGGTCGAACCAGGCCATTTTCTGGTCGTTGACGAAAAAGGACGGCGTCTTCTCCGTATTGAACGGCGACAGCCCTTTCCACTCGCGTCCGGCGCGAATCAGCTTGACGCGCCGGCGCACGACCTCCGAGACCGGAAGCCTCGCCTTGACGTCATCGAGGAAGCTTGGAGAAAAGCGCATGGTCAATGTCCAAAGGCGCAGAACGGGGCGAAGGATCAAGCCGGATCGCGCTTTTCCCCACAGATCAAGATGCCGGTTCGAACGTCTGCGACTTTTCGGGATCATATCAGGCGCAGCGGAATCATGATTTAAGATCGCGCAAAAGGGCGCGGCGACGTTGCTCCGCCGCATGATTGCGGCGTGTTGAACCTGCGAGGCACGGCTGGCGATGAACAAAAGCGCACGATTTTTCGAAATGAAGCGGCGCGGCGAACCCATCGCCGTGCTGACCGCCTATGACGCGCCGACCGCTCGCGCCGAGGCCGAGGCCGGCGTCGATGTCATTCTCGTCGGCGACAGCGTCGGAGCCAATGTGCTTGGCTATGCGAGCGAGCGCGAAGTGACGCTTGCCGACATGCGCCATCATGTCGCCGCCGCGCGGCGCGGCGCGCCGGACGCCGTGATCATCGGCGATCTGCCGTTTGAAACTTATGGCGGCCCCGAGATCGCCATCGCCAGCGCGCGCGCGCTGATCGGCGCGGGCGCCGACATCGTCAAATTCGAGGGCGCCGACGTTGCGGTCCTGAAAGCGCTTACCGACGCGGGGATCGAGGTCTGCTGCCACTTGGGCCTTGAGCCGCAAACGCATGCCGACAAGCGCCTCAAGGGCCGCTCGGCGCAAGATGCCGCAAGACTCCTCGCCGACGCGATCCGTCTCGACGAGGCCGGCATGAAAATGCTGGTGCTGGAAATGATCCCCGAGGAGGTGGCGGCGGAAATCACCCGGGCCGTCCGCGCCCCGACCATCGGCATCGGCGCCGGCCGCCGGACCGACGGGCAGGTGCTGGTGATCACCGATGTTTTGGGCTTTGGCGCGCGGAATTTCCGCCACAACCGCCGCTATCAGGAGGTCGGCCGGCTGATGCGGGAGACGGCCGCGGCCTATGTGCGCGACGTGCATGACGGCGGCTTTCCGGCCGAGGAAAACCTGGTTCACATGACGCCCGAGGAGCTTGATCTTTTCATGGCCGCGCGCGCCCATGTCTGAATGCAGGCCCAAGTCTTAAGGCCGTTTTGCGCGCGAAACCCGCTTGACGCCAGCTTCGGTTGGTTGACGCCGCACGGCCTCAAGATGACTTTACCGCCCGTGCAAGGACGCGGGAGCGTTGGGTGGGGGAAGCAATGCCGGAGTTTTACGAGCCGAGCCGAAGCGATCTTTTGAATCTCGTCAGGCTCTATTTCAAGACGCAGCCGAAAGGTCTTGGCATTGCGGCGGGATGCGCCAGCCCCTCTTTCCCCGAGGGTCGAATGTTTTTCTTCGGCAATGTGCAAAACCAGTTCGGCCAGGATCTCGCGCTCGACCCGCATACGCCGTTCGAGATCGCCTCGGTGTCAAAGACATTCACCTCGACGCTCTACGTCGACGCGCTCCGCAGTCTCTCCGGCGACGATACGCTCGCGATCTACACGGCGCCGAGCGGGCTGCTGCCGATCAGCCCGAAGCTCGGCAAGATCACGCTCGACAGCCTGATGAGCTACAGCTCCGGCCTGCCGGCGGATAATCTTCCCGGGCCGACCGATTTGCCGCCGTTTCTGCCGCAGCCCTATTCGCAGATGGCGATGCTCAATTATCTCAACGCCGCGCCGCCGGCGCTCGTCGGGCTCAACGAGCAATATCTCTATTCCAATCTCGGCTTCGCCCTGATGGGCGCAATCCTGTCCGGCGACAGCCTCGAACTCCGCAGTTTCACCGATCTCGTCGCCGAAACGCTCTTCCAGCCGCTCGGCATGAAATCCTGCTTTTTCGACTGGGCCTCGCTGGAGCGCCTCCCTCAAGGCTTTAACTACGACTACTCCGTCAAGCCGAATTTCTCGGCCGTAACGCCGGGTTGGCCTCTGTTTCCCGCCTATTTCGGCGCCGGGGGCATCGTCGCCTCGGCCGCCGACATGCTGCAATGGCTGCTGTTCAACATGGGCCTGATTTCTAACGATCTATCGCCCACCCTGGCGGCGACGCAATCGGCGGCGACGACGGTCAAATGGGGCGATCAGAGCCTTGGCCTTGGCTGGTTCCTGAGCCCTGCCGCCGGGAACTTTCCCGCCACCGTTTGGAAAGACGGCGATCTCGACGGCTTCCGATCCTATATTGCGTTTACAGCAAGCAATCAGCCGGGCGTCACAGCCGCCAACGCCGGCGCCTTTGTGATGATCAACGCCCTTGGAGTCACGGTCGATCAAACGAACTCCGGCCCCGATCTCGCCGTGGCGCTGACCAACGATATTATCAATTTGATTCTCGGCCAAAGCATTCCCGAGGACAAATCATCCTATCCGGGCACACTCCGCGGCCGCAGCCGCCTCGTCACGCCGCGTTGAGCTTCGCCTTGACGCCGGCGCTGGCCTTGGCGAAATCCATCCGCCCGGCATATTTCGCCTTGAGCGCGGCGACCACCTTGCCCATGTCCTTGATCGAGGCAGCGCCGGTCTCGGCGATGGCCGCAGCAATGGCGGCCTCGACCGCGCTGTCATCGAGCGGTTCGGGCAGAAAGCTTCGGATCACGGCGATCTCTCCGCTCTCCTGCTGCGCCAGGTCGTCGCGGCCGGCTTTTTCATAGATTTCGAGCGATTCCTGGCGGCTTTTGACCATCTTTTGCAGCAGCGCGAGGATATCGTCGTCGCTGACCGTCTTGCCAAGGCCGCGCGCCTCGATGTCCTTATCCTTCAGCGCCGCCGTGATCATCCGGATCGCCCCGACGCGGACCTTGTCGCCGGCTTTCATCGCTACTTTGAGCTCGCTCGTAAAATCTTCCCGCATCGACATGGTCGTTAACTTTCCAAAAACACCGGCAAAAACCGCCACAAATTGACGCGAGGGGCCCTTCCCTCTAATTTTGCGCCGGTCGAAACCCCACATGGATTTCGAGCCCCTGGCCGCGCAAGGCGCCTTATGCGCCAGACTGAGAAGCGCGCGACTCTCGTCAGGGGTTCGACCAAATCAAACAGCGCGAGCGATCCCGCCGGGACGTCATCGCTCTCAGGCGCATGGGTGTAAAGCGAGCATGATTTTGGATCAAGACAAAGCGCCGACCCCCGTTTGGCCGGCTCCGCGCCCGACCGCCCTTCTGGTGCTTGCGAACGGCCTTGTGCTTGAGGGCGTCGGCCTGGGGGCGACCGGCGAGGCGGTCGGCGAGGTTTGCTTCAACACGGCGATGACCGGCTATCAGGAAATCCTGACTGACCCCTCCTATGCTGGCCAGATCGTCACCTTCACCTTTCCTCACATCGGCAATGTCGGGGCCAATGACGAGGACATCGAAACCAGCAATCCGGCCGCCGCCGCCGGCGTGCGCGGCGCCATCGTGCATGCGCCGATCACGGGCCCGTCAAATTACCGCTCGACGCGCCATTTCGACGGCTGGCTCAAAAGCCGCGGCATTATTGGCCTTTGCGGCGTCGACACGCGGGCGCTGACCGCGCTGATTCGCGACAGCGGCATGCCGAATGCAGTGATCGCCCATTCGCCCGACGGCGAATTCGACCTTGAGCATTTGAAGCGGCTCGCGGCGCAATGGCCCGGCCTCGAAGGCATGGATCTCGTGCCGAGCGTCGCCTCGACGCAGCGTTACGAATGGAGCCAGACCCCCTGGACGCAGGCGAACGGCTATGGCTCCGCCGAGGGCGGCAAGTTCAAGGTCGTCGCCATCGACTATGGCGTCAAGAGCACCATCCTGCGGCTCCTCACCGACGCCGGCTGCGACGTCACCGTCGCGCCCTCGACCGCGACGGCGGCGGAAATCCTCGCGCTGAAGCCGGACGGCATCTTTCTGTCGAACGGTCCGGGGGACCCGGCCGAGACCGGCAAATACGCCGTTCCGGTCATCAAGGCGCTGCTCGACGAGAAAATCCCGACCTTCGGCATCTGCCTCGGCCACCAGATGCTGGCTCTCGCCCTTGGCGGGCGAACCGTCAAAATGCGCCAGGGCCATCATGGCGCGAATCATCCGGTGCAGGACTTCACCACTGGAAAGGTCGAGATCGTCTCGATGAATCATGGCTTTGCGGTCGACCCTTTGAGCCTTCCCGAAAATGCGCG
The DNA here is from genome assembly GCF_000021745.1 of Methylocella silvestris BL2. Lineage (NCBI taxonomy): Bacteria > Pseudomonadati > Pseudomonadota > Alphaproteobacteria > Hyphomicrobiales > Beijerinckiaceae > Methylocella > Methylocella silvestris. Next base: position 1,752,311 of record NC_011666.1, on the reverse strand, counting down.
CGAGACGCATCGCTCGCTGTTCGATGGCTCCAATTGCGGTTTGGAGCTGACCGACCGGCCGGCTTTTTCGGTCCAGCATCATCCCGAAGCCTCGCCCGGCCCGCGCGATAGTCATTATTTGTTCCGCCGTTTTGCCCAGATGATGGAAAAGTCAGCGGGTTAGAGAAATATTAATCAGATTTAACAATTCTTGGCCGCCAAAATTCAAGCGGTTGAATCTCTTGAGCTTTGAGGCGGAATTGATCTGCTGACCGGCGGCGATAGTGAGCGCGGCCCCCCACGAAAGCCGCCTCTGCCAGCCCCTGCGCGAAGTTGTGATTTCACGAATATTGCCTGATTGTTAAATAATTTGCGTCTTACTTTATTTTGCGGCGCGCCGTTCCTACGTTACTGTGATGCTCGGAACCGCGCCGCGCCGATCGTCGCCAAAAAACGCGGTCGGGCGGAACCTGGAAATTTCATGGCTTTCGAAATTAATTCCATTGTCGACGCAGGGCCAAACGAGGGCCCACTGGACCGGGACGCAGCCGCCGAGATTTTCGCCGAAATCGCCGTCGAGGCGGCGATCGCTGTGATGTCGGTCTACACGTCGGACGCCCACGCCCGCCATAAGCCGGACAAAAGCCCCGTCTGCGACGCCGACGAATATGCCGAGGCAATTATCCTTGAGCGCCTCGCCGAGCGGCTCCCCGCCTATCCCGTCCTCGCCGAAGAAGCTTCCGCTCACGGCAAGAAGACGGTCGAAGGCGCAAGCTTCATTCTCGTCGATCCGGTCGACGGCACACGCGAATTCCTGCAACACAGCGGCGAATTCACGATCAACATCGCTCTCATCGTCGATGGCGCCCCGGTCGCCGGCGTCGTCTACGCTCCTGCGCTCGGGCGGATCTGGATCGGCGGAGCTGTCGCGACAAGCTGCCTCGTCGAGCCCGGCGCGCCGCTGCCGCCGCCCGCGGAGCGCCGCGCCATCCATGTCCGCACAGCGCCCTCGCATGGCCTGACCGCGCTGGCGAGCCGCTCGCATCTTGACGCGGAGACGGAAGCCTTCCTCGCCAGCCTGCCCATTCACGAGCGCCGGGCCGCCGGCTCCTCGCTGAAATTCTGCACCGTCGCCGAGGGCGACGCGGACGTCTATCCGCGCTTCGGCCAGACGATGGAATGGGACACGGCGGCGGGCGACGCCATTTTGCGCGCCGCCGGCGGCATCGTGCTCGATGGCGAGCGCCACCCGCTGCAATATGGCAAGGCCGGACGGCAGTTCCGCAACGGACCGTTCATCGCCTGGGGCGATCGCAACGCCATTCGCCCGTAGGAACGCGGACTTCGTTCGCTCCGCTTCGCCCCCGGGGTGAGGCGGATCTGACGCGTTTCCAACATCCTCAACGGTTCGTTAACCCTCTTGCCGCAATGCTCGCTATAAGAGCGCAGCGTTTGGCGCGAGGATAGGCGCGGAGGATCGACATGCGGTCGCGAAGGGAGTTCACCCAAAATCTCGCCGCCTTGGCGGGCGCCTCATGGATCGGGGTCGGCGGGGCCGCTTTCGCCAATCCGGGGTCTGAGCGGCCGGCCGAATATTCGCCTGACGACATTGTCGCCGACGGCCATAAATTCTTCGGCTCGATCTCGCGCGGCCTCGCCCAGGCCGTCGAGTCGGCGACGCAGCGTTGGGGCAAGCCGAACGGCTATATCCTTGGCCAGGAAGCGGGAGGCGCCTTCTTCGGCGGTCTGCGCTATGGCGAAGGCGTCATGCATACCCGCAATGCCGGCGACCTGCGCGTCTTTTGGCAGGGGCCGTCGCTTGGGCTCGACGCCGGCGCCGACGGCGACCGCACGATGATGCTCGTCTACAATCTGCCCTCGACCAATGCGATCTTCCGCCGCTTCGGCGGCGTCGACGGATCGGCCTATCTCGTCGGCGGCTTCGGCGTCACTGCGCTGATCAACGACGATGTTTACGTCGTGCCGATCCGCTCCGGCGTCGGCGCGCGGCTGGGATTCAACGTCAGCTATCTAAAATTCACCCCGGCCTCGACCTGGAACCCGTTCTGACGCCCTGACCTTGATCTGCGGCCTGCCGTTCAGGGCAGCGCCTTTGCCGCCGCCAGCACGGCCTCGGCGTGTCCCGGCACCTTCACCTTCGACCAGATCTGCGCGATGACGCCCTGCCTGTCGATCAGCAGAGTGGTGCGTTCGACGCCCATATATTTGCGTCCATACATGCTCTTTTCGACCCAGACGCCATAGGCGCCGAGCATTGCCTTGGATTCGTCCGAGGCGAGATCGAGGCCGAGCTGGTGCTTTGTCTTGAACTTTACGTGACTTGCCACCGTATCCGGCGAGACGCCAAGGATCGCGGCGCCGGCCTTTTCGAACTCCGGCTTCAGCTGATTGAAATCGATCGCTTCCTTGGTGCAGCCCGAGGTGTCGTCCTTCGGATAGAAATAGAGCACGAGTTTGCGCCCTTTGAAGCTTTGCAGCGAGATCGGCTCACCGCGATCGCCGGGAAGCTTGAACTCCGGCGCAGCCATTCCCGGCTCGCATTTTCCCCCTGCCGCGCGCGTCATGCCGCCTTCCTTTCGTCGCAATGGACCGCCATCGATCTTTCCTCAATCTGAAAACAAAATTGCTAGAGCCGCGAGCGCGCCGCAGTTGATAAATCAGAGGCTTCCCGGAGCCGAAGCCGTATCATTACGCCGCCCCCGCATTGTCGCGCGTCGCGGGCGGACGCGGTGACGGACGAGGCGTTTCATGACGGCGAACCAGCGCTTCACGGCAAGCGTTGGCTTCGACAGTTTTCCTATAATCGCGTAGCATCGAAGTTTCCAGCTTCAGCTTGCATGAAAGGCCGCGAGCGGTTGGTCGAACAGCGTGAGGACTCGCCAGAGCGCGCCGTCCCGGACAAGCCGGCAGAGTTCCCGGCCGGCGTCGATCTGCCTCGGCTGAAAATGCGCGGCCGGTTGCCCGTGTTTGCGCGCTCCTGCGCTTATGTCGCCGCCTCCCTGCTCGCCATCTTCGTCACCGCGGGCGTGTTCCTGACCGTCCGGCTTGCGCAGGGGCCCATGGCGATCGACGCGCTGGGCTCCAGCATCGCGCAGGCGCTCGATCAGCGTTTTGGTCACGGCTATGATTTTGCCTTCGGCCAGACGTCCATGCTGCAGCGCGGCTATGCGCCGACGCTCGGCGTCGACCGGCTCGTCGTCAAGGACCAGTCGGGACGGACGCTGCTCAGCGCGCCGCGCGCCGAGGTCTCGGTCGATCTCCTGTCGCTCGTCGCCGGCAAGGTCGCGCCCAAAAGGCTCGAAATTTTCGATGTCGAAGTACGGCTGGCCCTGCTGCCGGACGGCTCGATCGCGCAGCTCGCCGGCGCCGGGTCGGACGACGCCATTGCAATCACCCCGCCGCTCGCCGAATCGCTGCGGCGGGAGGCGATCCCGGCCGCCGCGGCGCCAGAACCGGCGGTCCCCGGCGGGGCGCCCGCCGCCGAGCCGCCCGCGCAGCCAAAGCCGCGCGCGCTGCTCGTCAAGCAGCTGTCCTCGGCCATGCGTCTCGTCATTGACGCTTTGACCAGTCCGGACAGCCAGATCGCCGCCGTTGATCGTGTGGGGATCACGCGCGGGCGCATCGTCGTCGACGACCGCACCTCCAATCAGAAGATGACCTTCGACGGCGTCAATCTCGCCTTCGACAAGACCGACGCTGGCACACGTTTCACCCTGTCGGTCGACGGCCCGAATGGGCGCTGGTCGGCGAGCGGGCTCGCCAGCGGACAGCCAGGCGCCGACCGTCGGCTGACGTTCTCCTTGGAGAATCTGTCGATCGACGAAATTTTGCTCGCGACCGGCGTGCGTTCGATTGGGGCGGATTTCGATATGCCCCTGTCGGCGCATGTGAATGTGGGGCTGCGCGCCGACGGCGTGCTGTCGGAGGCGGTCGCGACTTTCGGCCTTGGCTCCGGCTATCTGCGCTTCGACGATCCGAACGATGAGCCGATGCTCGTCGATGAGATCAAGGGCGGCGTCCATTGGGACGGCGGCCAGCGGCGCATCGTGGTCGATCCGGTGCGGCTGGTCGCCGGACAATCGCATGGCGCGGTCTCCGGCTTCATCGCGCTGCCGCAGCGCGAGGGCGACGCCTGGACCTTCGAACTCGGCGCGCCGGAGCCTCTGGTCGCTGCGCCCGAGCGTCCGGGTCAACAGCCGGTCGTCCTCGATCTTGCCGCTCTGACGGCGCGCCTCTTCCTCGCCGACAAGAAATTCATCATCGACAAATTCGTTCTCGGCGGCCCGCAGGCGGGCTTCTCCATGACCGGCGATGTCGACTGGACCAATGGGCCGCGAGTGCGCCTCGGCGCCTCGATCGATCCGACGCCTGTTTCGGTCGTCACTCGCCTCTGGCCGTCCTTCATGGCCGCGCCGATCCGCAATTACCTGCTCGATCATGTCAAGGCGGGCGTCATTCGGCAGGGCTCGATGCGGCTTGACTTCAACGCCGCCGACATCGAGTCGATGCGCAACGAGCATTCGCCGCCGGACGAGGCTCTGCTGGTTGATTTCACCGTGTCCGGGGGAAGCGTCGAATTCCTGAACGGCGCGCCGCCCTTGACCGGGGTCGACGGCGTCGGACATGTCACCGGCCGCAGTTCGACTTTTACGACGACAAACGCCGGCGTCGTCGAGGCGGGCGCCGGCCGCATCTTGACGGTTGCGCCGGGCGGGTCCTTCCATATTCCCGATTCGGAGCAAAGACCTGTTCCGGCGGCGATCGTCGCCAATATCTCAGGCGCCGTCGAGGCGGTCAGCGAACTCTTGTCGCGGGACGCGCTAAAACCATACGCCAGCCTGCCGCTCGATCCGGCGACCTTGCGCGGACAGGTCGACGGCCGGCTCGAGGTCGATCTGCGGCTCGGCCCAAAAATGGGACCGGCCGACACCAGCCTGAAAATCAACGCCACCGCCTCCAATTTCACCGCCGAAAATATTCTCGGCAAAGAGCCGCTCGATGCAGCCACCTTGAGCATCATCGTTGACTCGACGGGGCTGAAGGCGAGCGGGCAGGGCAAGATGTTTGGCGCGCCGGCGACCGTCGAGCTTGCGCAGCCCGCCGGCAAGCCGGCTTTCGCCAATGTGCATGTCCTTGTCGACGACGCCGCCCGCGCTCGGCAGGGACTTGGCGGCGTTCCGGGCGTGACCGGCGTGATCGCCGCCGCGATCAGCGCGCCGCTCGGCGCGGGTCCCAACATCAAAGCGGAGGTCGATCTCGATTTGAGCCGCGCGGCGATCGACTGGCCGGGCGCCTCGAAGCCTTTGGGGCGGCCAGGCAAGGCTAAATTCGCGCTGATCGTGACGGATGGGCAAAGCGTGCTCGACCAGATCGCTTTCGACGCGGGGACGATCCAGGCGCGCGGCCAGATCGAGCTTGGCGCCGATCAGTCGATCCAGTCGGCGAAATTTCCTCAAGTGAAATTTTCGACCGGCGACGACGCCAGGATGGAGGCCTTGAAGGTCGGCGAAACGCTCAAGGTCGTCGTGCGCGCCCAGTCGATCGACGCGCGGCCGTTCCTCAAGACTCTGCTCGCCTCGTCGGCCGATTCAACGCCCGCCCCCGGCGCCGCGGGAGGATTGCCGGCCGCCGGCGCGTCCGCCTCGGCGATCAAGGAAATCGATCTCGATGTGAAATCCTCGCTGCTCACCGGCTACAACAAGCAGGTCTTGAGCGGGCTTGAGCTGCGCATGCTGAAACGAGGCGATCAGTTCAAGCAGTTATCCTTCGCCGGCCGTTTCGGCCGCGATACCGTCTCGGGCAATCTTGCCGGGCCCTCGAGCGCTTCGCAGCTGACGATGCTGTCCGACGACGCTGGATCATTGCTTCTATTCACCGATCTCTACCGGCATATGGAGCGGGGGCGCCTGCAGGCCGATATGCAGCTTGGCCCGGCGATGTCGGGCACGCTCGTCATCAATTCCTTCGTGCTGCGGGACGAGCCGGCCCTGCGCCGTCTCGTCGCCGAAAGCGCTCCCGCGGGCGACGCCGCCGACAAGTTGCGCAACATCGACGCCGGCGCGATGGCGTTCAATCGTCTGCAGGTGCGGTTCGATCGCGCCGGCACCAGGCTGCAGCTCCATGACGGCGTCATCAATGGCGAGGCGATCGGGCTCACGGTTGACGGCTGGCTCGATTTCGCGCGCGACTCGGTCGATATGAAAGGCACCTTCGTGCCGGCCTATGCGGTCAATAATCTGTTCTCGAAAATTCCCGTCGTCGGCCTCATTCTCGGCGGCGGCGCCAACGAAGGGCTGATCGGCGTCAATTTTCGCGTCGAGGGCAGCATCAGCGCGCCTACGCTCAGCATCAATCCGCTATCGGCCATCGCGCCCGGAATTTTCCGGCAGATTTTCGGAGTCGGGCAGCATATACCGGGCCCGGGGCAGTAACGCCTCTCCCCTCCAACTTATGACGCCGGCCGCGCCTGAGCCTTTGTGTCTGCGAGGCCGGCCGCAACCCGCATACTCTGCGATGATGGAGGCGGCCTGTTAACAGGCCGCCTGTTTTGGGTATGCTGCGCCTCAGTTATCCGACGCGTTGCGGTTCTTCCCGACAAGCGCCCTACCGTGATTCTGCTTCACATTCTTGTCGATCCAGTCGAGAACATAGTCTGCTATTTCCAGATTGTTCCTGTCCTGCATCAGCATGTGGCTGTTGCCGTGAAGTCCGATTTGCGGGAGTTGCACCAGTGTTGCTTTTCCTCCGGCGGCCTTCAGCTGCTGGACGAAGGTCTGGCAGCCCTGCAGGGCGGACGACCACAGCGAAGCTGAGATGGGCGAGCCGGTGAGATGATCGCCGAACATAATGAGCGTCGGTATCTTCGCCAGCGTCTTGATCTGGGCGCCATTCAACGGGGAGCAAACGCCCTCGATCGAGATGACGCCTTTGACGGCGGAGCTGTTCACGAGCGCCGCCTGTTCGGGGAAAAAGCCCGACTCTGAATGGCCGACGAGGACGGCGCCGCCGGCGAGGATGGCGAGGTTCGCCATGTTCTGGTAAGTCGGATTGGGCGTCGGCAAGGTCGCGTTGAGATCGGGGATCACCTGATTGCCGAAATCGCTTAACGATTCGACCGGGAATTGCTCGTCCGCGAAGGGCGTCGGATAGGCTGGTCCAAACCGGAAAAGATCCCAAGCGGACACGCGGCCGAAAAGGAAGACATTTGGCAGAGCGGTCGCCGGTTTTTGGCCAAGCTTGACCTCGTTGATCGTCGTCGCGTCAAAGCCCGATCGCGCGCGCGACGATTGGTCCGGCAGATAGACGGCATGATTGTTTCGCAGGAAATATTCGGCCCAGCCCATGCGGCCATCCGGCGTGTCCTCCCATGTTTTCGCCGTCAGACAACAGCCATGCAACAGCACGATCGGGATGTTGCGCGCGCTTTTCATCGGGACCTGGAACTGAACATACATCTGATTGACTTTGATGTAGTCCGAGTTCGAATATCCAAATCCGCCTGGCCCGCTCGTCTGTCCGGAAATCGCGTCGCTGAATTCGGTGTCGCCGCCGACGAAGAAGCTGCCCTGGTCCTTGAGGATCAGAGGCCCTCCGATGTTGTTGTTCGCGGCTTGTGCGGAGGTCGTCAGCGCCAGCGCGCTCGCCAGCAAAGCCGCGGCTCCAATTTTCAGAGCTAAGGTTTTCTGCGTCATGTTGTCCCCCCTCGTACGCCGATTGATGTCGGCTGCTCTCAAGGCGGCCATCGATCCACATGCGATCGACGGCGGGGACGAATCTACCAACAGCATTCAGCAAAGTTCTTCCATGAACTTCCGCCAACTATAAGAAAATGGATATTATTCGCCATGACAGGCCGTAAATTGACTCTGTCATTGATGTATTGCTCAGGCGACGTTTGAACTCTGATCGGACAAACGGAATAGTCTATTGGACGTATTCTCGCCGAGCTCTACTCTGAGCGTCAGACAAGCTTCAGCAGCACATGCCGTTTGCGGCCGAGCGAAAGTTTAATGACGCCGCTGGCGACGTCGCCTTGTTGAAGCGCAGCCCGCTCGTCCGCGACGGGCGCGTCATTCACCCGCAATCCGCCGCCTTTGATCTGGCGGCGCGCCTCGCTGGTCGAAGCCACCAGCCCGGCCTTGACGAAGGCGGCGAGAACGCCAAGCCCCGCCTCGATCTCCGCGGCGTCGATGTCGATCGAAGGCAGGCTTTCGGCGAGCGCGCCTTCCTCGAAGGTTTGGCGCGCGGCCTCTTCGGCGAGCAGCGCGGCCTCGCGCCCATGCGCCATGCTGGTGGCTTCCGTCGCGAGAATTTTCTTGGCTTCGTTGATCTCGGCGCCACCCAGGGATTCGAGCCGGACGGTTTCGTCGAGCGGCAATTCTGTGAACAGCTTTAAAAAGCGCCCGACGTCGCGATCCTCGCAATTCCGCCAGAACTGCCAATAGTCGAATACCGGCAGCATGTCCTCGTTGAGCCAGACCGCCCCTTGCGCCGTCTTGCCCATTTTGGCGCCGGACGCCGTGGTCAGCAGCGGCGAGGTCAGCGCATAGAGCTGCGGGGCGCCTAACCTGCGTCCAAGATCGAGGCCGGTGACGATATTGCCCCATTGATCGGAGCCGCCCATCTGCAGCACACAGCCATAACGGCGGTTGAGCTCGACGAAATCATAGGCCTGCAGGCACATATAGTTGAATTCGAGGAAGGACAGCTCCTGGTCGCGTTCGAGCCGCAGCTTGACAGAGTCCATCGCCATCATGCGATTGACCGAGAAGTGCCGTCCGACGTCGCGCAGGAAGTCGACATATTTCAGCGCCGTCAGCCATTCCGCATTGTCGACCATAAGCGCTTGCGTCTTTCCGTCGCCGAAGGCGATGAATTTGGAAAAGACGCTGGCGATGCCAGCCTTGTTGGCCTCAATCGTCTCAAGCGAGAGGATCTTGCGGCTTTCGTCCTTGCCGGAGGGGTCGCCGACCTGCGTCGTGCCGCCGCCCATGAGCGCAATCGGCTTGCCGCCGGTTTTTTGCAGCCAGCGCAGCATCATGATCTGCACGAGCGAGCCGACATGCAGCGACGGCGCCGTGCAGTCGAAGCCGATATAAGCGACAAGTTCGCCCGACTGCGCCTTGGCGTCGATGCCCTCGAGGTCGGAGCATTGATGCACATAGCCGCGCAGGAGCAGCGTCTGCAGGAAATCGGAGCGGGGGCGAAAATCTTCGGACATGGCGCTGTCCGTAGCGTGGCGCCGCGCGCTTATCAAGCCGGGTGCGGCTCGCTGCGCCGCGGCGGGCTCAGCTCGCCTTTCGCGCTTCGCGCCAGGAGGCGATTTCGGCGAGCTCGGCGTCCGGGCGCTCGATCACGATTTCCCGCCGCCCAAGGAAAATCTCGCCGCTCGATCCGTCGAGCGAGAGGAAATCGCCTTGGCGGACGACGTGCTCCCCGAGCCGCGCCTCGTGCAGCGCCGGGTCGACGCGCAGCGCTGCGCAGCCGACGAGACACACCTTGCCCATTTGCCGCGCCACCACTGCGGCGTGGGCGGTTCGCCCGCCCGTCGCCGTGAGAACGCCGGCGGCGGCGGCAAAGCCCGCTATATCGTCAGTCGCAACGTCCGGCCGCACGAGAATGACGGGATCGCCCGCGGCCGCCAGCTCCTTGGCGCTTTCGCTGTCGAAGGCGGCGCGCCCGCTGGCGACGCCCTGCGCGGCCGCAGTCGCATGCGCGACCGCTTCGGCAGAGCCGACAAAGCGCTGCTCGCCGAGGGCTGCAAGATCAATCCCCTCGATGCGCTGCAGCGCGGCCGCCGCGTCGATGACGCCCTCGCGCTTCAGATCGGCGGCGATGCGCACGGCCGCCAGCGGCGCGCGTTTCGCCGCACGGGTTTGCAGGAAAAAGAGCTTTCCTTCCTCCACGGTGAATTCGATATCCTGAACGTCCTTGAACTCGGCCTCCAGCCGCGCCGCCGCGAGGCCAAGCTCCTGCGCGACCTGCGGCAGACGCGCCGCCAGAAGCGCGGCGTCGCCCGGCGTGCGCCGCCCTGACACAACGTCCTCGCCCTGCGCGTCGAGAAGGAAGTCGACGTAAAGCTCTTTCGCCCCGGTCGAGGGATTGCGCGAGAAAGCGACGCCCGCGCCCGATTGTCCGCCAGCGTTGCCAAAGACCATGGCCTGAACGGTCACGGCCGTCCCTTGCAGTCCTTCCAGCGCGTTGAGCCGGCGATATTCCCGCGCCTTGGGGCTGTCCCAGGAGCGATAGACGGCGCGGGCGGCGCCGGCCAATTGCTCGAACGGATCGTCGGGCAGAGGCGCCTCGCATTCGCGCGCGGCGATCGCCTCGAAATCCTTGACGAGCCGCTCCAGCGCCTCGCAATCGAGCTCAGCTTCGTTCAAAGCGTCCTCTTCGCCCATCATGGCCGCGAGGCGCTGCGCCAGGGCGGACGGATCGACGCCGCCGACGACCTCGCAATAACTTTCGATGAAGCGGCGGCGGCTGTCGAAGGCGAGCCGCGGGTTGCCGGTGAGGCGGATCAGGCCGCGCAGCGTCGCAGCGTTGAGGCCGACGTCAAGGACGGTTTCGAGCATTCCCGGCATCGAGCGTTCGGCCCCGGAGCGCACCGAGACGAGCAGGGGCCGGCGGGCGTCGCCAAAGTGTCGTCCCGTCGCCTGTTCGAGAAAGGCGACGCCCGCGCGCAGCCCTTCGTCAATGGCCCGCAGCGCGGGCGCCTCGCCGGCGTTGGCCGGCGCGCACAGGGCCGTCGGCAGGACGAAGGCGGGGGGGACCGCGAAGCCAAGCGCATTCATGCGCCAGAGCATCGCGGCCTTCGAGCCCAGCTCTCTTGCGCCGAAATCTTTGGCGGCGGCCTCGTCCCCCGTCCCGGCGGCGCCGATGAAGATTGGCTCAAAACTTTGCTGGATCATGCAGATAACTCCTTCAGGACATGATCGCGCAGGGCCAGCGCCGCATGAGCGAGATGATCGGTTGAGGCCTCAATCATGCGCGCGACTTCGAGCCGCAGCGTCAGGCCGCGCGCGTCGAGGCTTGCCGCGCCGAAGCAGGCGCGCATCGCCTCGCGCAGGGCGGCGTCGGCGCGATGTTCGGCGTCGAGCACGGCGTCGATCGAACGCAGCGCGTCTGTGGCGTCAGCGCGCTGGCCGGCTGGCGCAAGCATCGCCGCCTCGCTGGCCCGGATGAGATGGCTGAAGCTTTCGAGCCCGATGCCGGCGAGCGTCGAAAGCTCGGCTTCCGCCGCGCCCGCCGCTTCTTTCTCGGGCCGAAGACTGATCAGGAAGGCGCATTCATCGAGCGAGTCCATGGCGTTCTCGACCGCATTGACGAGACGCAGCAGACGGTCGGCGCCGCTCAGGCGGCCCGCTATTTCGCGCGCGGAAACTGTCAGCGCATCGGCCTTTTTTTCGAGGAGGGCGGAGCGGGCGGCAAGGCGGCGCCAGTCCGCCGCGCCGCCGGACGTCATGTCGGCGACCCAGCCGGCCAGCATGCGGGAGAGCCCGAGATGGCGCACGACCAGTTCGAGAAGGGTCGCCTCGGCGCTTTGAAATCTTTGCGAAAGATCGGCCTGGATTTCGTCGCGGATCAGTCGCGCCGATCGGCCGGCGGAAAGGCCAAGGCTCGACCGCCGAAGAACCTCGCGCAGGAAGTCGCGCGTCGCCATGCGGCCGAGCGCGTCGTCAAGGCGGGCGCCATAGGGGATGCGCCCTTCGGCGACTTTGCGGACCGAATCGAAGACGAGGTCCGCGCCGCCGAGTTCGAGAAAGGCGCGATGGCCGAACTCATGGCGCGCGGCGAAGGCGAGCAATTCGGCCGCGGCCTCCTTGCCGGTAAAGATCTGGAGCGCCTTGCGCGCTTTGTTCCAGTCGATCAGGAAGACGAGCCGCGCGCCGAGCGCTTCAAGAAAGCCCAGCAGCGCCGGTTCGGCGCCGGAAAAGCGGCCGGTCAGCAGATAGAAGACGTCCTCCTCGCCGACGCCCCGCGACTCATGTTCGGTCAGCGGACTGAATTCGACGTCCTGTCCGGCGAACAGCCCGATGAAGAATTTGGCGCGGATCCGGTGCACGTCCGTGTAGGTGACGGCGACGCTCTGACCCTCGACGTGAACGACGAGAACATGGGCGTCCGTGGTGCCGATATCGTTCTGGATCGTCAGCGAGGCTCCGGTGCGCACGGCCGTCGTGCCAAGCCCCGGATGGCCGAAGGCGAGCGCGCGCGTGCGATTGACGCCGCGCATGAAGGCGGCGATCCGCACGCGGTCCTGCGGCGTCGCGCCATGGGCGCTGGCGCCGTCGATGGTCTCGGGCGCGCTCGCCGCCGCAATCGCGTTGATCGCCTTGTGCAGATCCATGACCAGGAGATGCAGGCTGTCGCCCGCCTCGCGCCGGCCCGAGGTCATGGCGGAGATCTTGTCGGCGCTGACGGCGTCGCCGTCCGGCCCTGCGAGGGAAGCGCCGAGCCGTTCGAGCCTTGCGGAGAAACTGGCCGCCGCAGTCGGGTCGGCGGCCTCGACCGGCGCCAGCATGGCGGCAAGGTCGGGCTTTATCCCGGCGATAAGGGCGCCGGCGCCGGGCGCGAGGATGGCGCCGGCGTCGATGGCTTTTGCGCCCGAGACGATGGCGTCGAATTGGGCCTCGCCGAGCCCGGCCGACTGCCGTTCGGCGGCGAATGTGGCGGGCCGCTCGTGCGGGTTGCGCGCCTGCGCCAACGCCTCCTGCAACAGGCTGAAGCGGAGCTTGATTCGGTCGTTCGCCTGGAGCGCCTCGCCGATCAGGGACGGCAGTAGAAGTCCGCGTTCGCCAAGCCTTGCGGCGATAGCGCTCTTGCCAGTCATGTCGCGTTTCTCTTTCCGGTGGAGAGAAACGCACTATAGACCGAATAAGGATCGCTGCCTTGCGGTTAATCAGTCATAAAACTGACATGAATACTGCGCGCGTGCGCGACTCTAATAGGGTATTCCGCTCATTCGTTCGACATCAGGAACGATCTTGCCGGCGGCCTTCGCGCGCACCTCGTCGCCGCCGCGCAGGGTCTCGCCAATAAGCGTCACCGCCCGCGGATCGATGACGAGGGGGGGACCTTTAGGGGCGGCTTCGATGGCTTTGCCGGCGACATCATAGAGCGACTCGTAAAAATCGCCGGTTTTTGTCATTTTCTCGCCCGTCAGCATTCTGTAAATCGTCTCCGCGATCCAGGCCGTCGCCTCATTGTCGGCGCGCCGGACCAATCCGCCGGGATGGGCGAGATCGATGATCGCATGGGTGCATTCATGGACGATCAGCGCGCGGCTCTCGTTGGTCGCGTAGAAGCCCGGGTCACGGCTCTTGAAGCGCAACGTATCTGTTTTATCGTCATATTCGCCATTGGCGCTCGGATCGACGGTTCCGAACCGGATGTCGACGCTGCATCGGTTGATGAGGTCGGCGAGATAGCGGTAATGATAGCCCATGATCGACATGCCGGCGGCCACGAAGGCGATTTTCCGGCATGGGGTTGAATTCAGAACATCAAGGACTTTGACCCGGAGCATGAATTCGTCGAACATCGTCCTCTCCTCGACCGGCGCGCTATCTGGCCAATATCGTTGGTATGGGTGAACGTTGCGGTGCGCCGCGGCACGGCTCCAAGGCGCGAGCGGCCCGCCATCTTGAATTAGCCCGAAGGACCAGACCGAAAATGTCCGTAAAGGATCCGCAATGACTGTCACAGCCATCGGCCTGATGAGCGGCACGTCGATGGACGGCGTCGACGTCGCCCTGATCGAGACGGATGGGGAAGGCCAGATTCGCCTCGGCGGCGTGAGCGCGTTTCCCTATGCGGAGGCGGACCGCGCCTTATTGCGGCGCGCGCTCGCCGACGCCGCAACGCTCGGCGACCAGCGGGCGCGTCCGGGCTCGCTTGTCGAGGCCGAGGCAATGATTACCGACCGGCACGTCGCTGCGGTCAAGCGCTTCCTCGAAATCCAGCATCTCGAGCCGGCGGACATAACGGTCATCGGCTTCCACGGGCAAACCGTTCTGCACCGGCCGCAAAGCGGGCTCACTGTCCAGATCGGCGACGGCCCCGCGCTTGCGCAGACCCTTGGAATCGACGTGGTGCATGATTTCCGCGCTGCCGATGTGGCGCAGGGGGGGCAGGGCGCGCCGCTCGTGCCGGTGTTCCATAGCGCCCTCGCCGCCGCCGCCGGCTTCGAAAAGCCGGTTGTCGTCATCAATATCGGCGGCGTTTCCAACATTACCTTCTGCGCGCCCGGAAACACGCCGATCGCCTGCGACGCCGGCCCCGGCAACGCCCTTATCGACGATCTCATGCTGTCGCGCACCGGCGAGGCGATGGACCGCAACGGCGCCGCGGCGGCCGAAGGCGACATCGACGAAAAAATCCTGGAAGAGCTGCTGGATCATCCGTTCTTCGCGCTGCCGGCGCCAAAATCGCTCGACCGCAACGCCTTCTCGGCAGCCCCGGTCGCTGACCTTTCCACCAACGACGCGGCGGCGACCTTGACCGCCTTCACAGCGGCGGCCATCGCCCGCGCGATCGCGCTCATGCCGCAGCGGCCGGAACTCGCCGTCGTCTGCGGCGGCGGCGCGCGAAATGCGACGCTGATGCGCGAACTGGCGCGCCGTCTGCCGTGCAAGGTCGCGACGGCCGAGACGCTCGGCTGGTCGATCGACGCCATGGAAGCGCAGGCCTTCGCCTATATGGCGGTGCGGAGCCTGAAAAATCTCGCAATCACCTTTCCGACCACCACCGGCGTCGCCGCGCCGCTCGCCGGCGGCGAGATCGCGCGCGCCGCGACGGGTCACTAATCGAAGCTGCGGCTGTGCGGCGCCATGGAATCGATAAGATTTTGGGAAAGACTGCGTTGGCTTCCCGATTCGGCGGGGAGCGCCGTCAGGAGTTGCCATGCGTCTTCCGTTGATACCCCCGTCAGACCTCACGCCTGAACAACGCGCGCTCTACAACGACATGAGCGAAGGCATCGCCGCCAATTTCAAGGGATTCATCGCCGTGCGCGAGGACGGCGCGCTTGTTGGGCCGTGGAATCCCTGGCTGCATGAGCCGGCGTTCGGCAAGGCGAGCTGGGATCTCGTCAAGGCGCTGGCAAGCAATCCGTCGCTCCCGAAAAATGTGCGCGAGGTCGCGATCCTGGTGACGGGCGCGCATTTCCACTCAGCCTATGAGCTCTACGCCCATGTGCTGGTCGGCGAATTGCGCGGCCTCTCGGACGAAAAGATCGCCACCATCGTCGCCGGTCAACGGCCGGGCGACCTCACGCGGCAGGAAGCGATCGCCTATGACGTCGCGAGCGCGCTAGTCGGCGGCGGCGTCCTGCCGGAAATCGTCTACAACGTGGCGGTCGAGGCGTTTGGCCAGCATGGCGCGGCCGAACTCTCCTATCTCGTCGGGCTTTATTGCCTCGTGTCGGTCACGCTCAACACCTTTGACGTGCCGATCCCCGAGCCAAGCAAATAGGCGCGCCGGGCCGCCAGGGACGAAGCTAGCGCTTCTCGGCGACGTCGCTGCGCGTCGGCGTCGGCAGGCGTGGCGGATTGCCAAGGCGCCGGTCGAGATAGATGCCGACTTCCTCGATCAGCGGCTCGACGCGATTTTCGAAGAAATGATTGGCGCCCGGAATCACCGCATGCTCGATTAAAATGCCCTTTTGCGTCTTCAGCTTCTCGATCAGCGCAGTGACTTCCTTCAGCGGGGCGACGCGGTCCTGATCGCCATGCACGAACAGGCCGGATGAAGGGCAGGGGGCGAGAAAGGAGAAATCGAAACGGTTGGCCGGCGGGGCGATGGAAATGAAGCCTTCGATCTCGGGCCGGCGCATCAGCAATTGCATGCCGATCCATGAGCCGAAGGAAATGCCGGCGATCCAGCAGGCGCGCGCTTCGGGATTGACCGATTGCGCCCAGTCGAGCGCTGCGGCGGCGTCCGACAATTCGCCCTGGCCATGATCGAAGCTGCCCTGGCTGCGCCCGACGCCGCGGAAATTGAACCGCAGCACGGCGAAGCCCCGCTCGGCGAAAGCGTAATAAAGATTATACACAATCTGATTGTTCATCGTCCCGCCAAATTGCGGGTGCGGATGCAGAATGATGGCGATCGGCGCGCCGCGAACGGTCGATGGATGAAACCGTCCTTCAATTCGACCCGCTGGACCATTGAACATAACTTCTGGCATTTTATCTCCGTAATAACTCCGTGAGGGCGCGGCTTGCGTGAGGCTTGTCTTGGCGAGCGCCGCGCCTCGTCTTGACTTCCCGGTCGCGCGCCTTCTAGTGAATTGTGCTCAACAATCGCCGCGGCGGTCTGATGCCGGCCCCCTCGAATCCGGGGACTGGCCGCGCGTCGCCTTTGGCCGATCGGTGCGCCGCGCCAAAGACCCGATAATGGCTCGCGACCGGATCGGCGCCCGAGCGCGTTTGACGAAGATAGGGCGTCCTGTCTTTAGCGCGCGTCTTGTCTCAATTCGCGCGGCGTCTGCGATCGCTGGGGTATGATATTGACCGTCGCCGGCCTTTCTAGCACGTCCGGCCGGACGGATTGCAAGCACTTTGAAGGGTTTCCGCTCCCCGACGGGCGGTTCATGTTTGGGATGACGGGCTGTGCCGCCGATCCGCGCCTATCTCGATCATAATGCGACGACGCCGCTGCGCCCGGCGGCGCGCGAGGCGATGCTGGCCGTGCTCGACCGGCCGGGCAACGCCTCCTCCGTTCATGCCGAGGGCCGCGCCGCGCGCGCGCTGATCGAAAACGCCCGGATCGCGCTTGGCGGTTTTATCAACGCGCCGCCGAAAGCGATCGTGTTCGCCTCCGGCGGCACCGAGGCGCTCAATCTGGCTTTGACGCCGACGCTTCGACTCGGAGCGACCGGACCTTTCGACATGCTGCTGGTCGGCGCCGGCGAACATGCCGCGGTCCTTTCCGGACATCGATTTGCGCCGGAGACTGTCGCAATCGCGACATTAACGCCGGGCGGCGTGATCGATCTTGAGGAGCTGGGCCGGACCTTGCGGCAGAATCAGGGCCGGCGAATCCTGCTGGCGCTGCAGGCGGCGAACAATGAGACCGGCGTCATCCAGCCCGTCGCCGCCGCCGCCGCGCTGGCGCATGCCGCAGGCGGCGCGCTCATCTGCGACGCCGTGCAGGCGGCCGGCAAGATCGATTGCGACCTCGCCCGCCTCGGTGCGGACGCCATTGTCGTGTCGGCGCATAAGTTTGGCGGCCCGCAGGGCGCGGCGGCGCTTTGCTTCAGAGAGGAGACTTCCCATATAGGGGCGACGATGGTTCGCGGCGGCGGTCAGGAGCGCGGCTTTCGCGGCGGCACGGAAAATGTCGCGGCGATCGCAGGGATGGCGGCGGCGCTCGGGCCCGCGCGGGAGGCGGTCGAGCGATCTGACCAATTGGCGTCCTGGCGCGACGAGATCGAGACTGAAATCGCACGGTTCGCGCCGGACGCAACGGTTTTCGGACAGGGCGAGGAGCGCTTGCCGAACACGAGCTGTTTCGCGATCCCGGGCGTCGAGGCACAGCTCTTGCTCATGAGGCTGGATATCGAGGGCGTCGCCGTATCCTCAGGGTCCGCGTGTTCATCCGGAAAGGTGAAGCGGTCCCATGTTCTGACGGCGATGCGCGTCGCGCCGGATTTGGCGCGCGGCGCTATCCGGGTCAGTCTGGGCTGGGATTCGACGAAGGCCGATTGCGCGACGTTCGTCGGGGCGCTCGAAAATGCGGTCCGAGCCGTCAAGGCGAGGACGCTGCGGGCGTCTGGTCAAATGGCGTGAACGCGAAAGGCGCGACCCGCTGAAGACGGCGGCGAGCGCGCGGTCTATAGTCGAAGTCTGAACCGGCGGTCCTTGAAACCGGCAGGGTGAGGAGAAAGATATGGCAGCGGTCCAGGAGACCGTCGATCGCGTCAAGTCGATCGACGTCAGCGAGTATAAGTACGGTTTCTTTTCTGACATCGAGTCTGAAAAGGCTCCAAAAGGTCTGAATGAGGACATTGTCAGATTTATCTCGGCCAAAAAGAATGAGCCGGACTGGCTGACGCAATGGCGTCTTGGCGCCTTCCGCCGCTGGCTGACCATGGCCGAGCCGACCTGGGCTCGCGTCGATTTTCCGAAAATCGATTATCAGGACCTCTACTATTATTCGGCGCCGAAGACGGCCGCCGGCCCGAAATCGCTCGATGAAGTCGATCCGGAGCTGTTGAAGGTCTACGCCAAGCTGGGCATTCCGCTCGGCGAACAGGAGATTCTGGCCGGCGTCGCGCCGGAGCGCCGCGTCGCAGTCGACGCCGTGTTCGATTCCGTCTCGGTCGTCACCACCTTCAAGGAAGAGCTGGCAAAGGCGGGCGTGATCTTCTGCCCGATCTCCGAGGCCGTCCATACCCACCCTGAACTGGTGCAGAAATATCTCGGCTCGGTCGTGCCGACCACCGACAATTATTTCGCGACGCTGAACAGCGCCGTGTTTTCCGACGGCTCCTTCGTCTACATCCCGCCGGGGGTGCGCTGCCCGATGGAGCTCTCGACCTATTTCCGCATCAACGAGCAGAACACCGGCCAGTTCGAGCGGACGCTGATCATCGCCGATAAGGGCTCCTACGTCTCCTATCTCGAAGGCTGCACCGCGCCGAAGCGGGATGAGAACCAGCTTCACGCCGCCGTCGTCGAGCTGGTCACCCATGAGGACGCCGAGATCAAATATTCGACGGTGCAGAATTGGTATCCGGGCGATTCAGAGGGCAAGGGCGGGATCTTCAATTTCGTCACCAAGCGCGGCGACTGCCGCGGCGCCCGGTCGAAAATCTCCTGGACGCAGGTCGAGACTGGATCGGCGATCACCTGGAAATATCCGTCCTGCATCCTGCGCGGCGACGAATCGCGCGGCGAATTTTACTCGATCGCCATCTCGAACGGGCGCCAGCAGGTCGATTCCGGCACCAAGATGATCCATCTCGGCAAGAACACGACGAGCCGGATCATCTCGAAGGGCATTTCGGCGGGAAAATCGCAGAACACCTATCGCGGCCAGGTCTCCTCGCACCGCAAGGCGACGGGCGCGCGCAATTTCACCAATTGTGACTCGCTGCTGATCGGCAATTCCTGCGGCGCGCATACGGTGCCCTATATCGAATCGCGCAATACGAGCACGCAATTCGAGCATGAGGCGACGACGTCGAAAATCTCCGACGACCAGCTGTTCTATTGCATGCAGCGCGGGCTCTCGGCGGAAGAGGCGACGGCGCTGATCGTCAACGGCTTCGTCCGTGACGTGCTGCAGCAGCTGCCGATGGAATTCGCGGTCGAAGCGCAAAAGCTGATCGCGATCTCGCTCGAAGGCAGCGTCGGCTAGCGACCGATCGACCAACCGTCGTCTGAGGCGAAAGCCGCCTCGTTGGCCAATATATCGGCCGGACAGCGCAGGGCGAAGCGGCCCGCGCCCGCCGCAACGCGAAGGACAAGATCATGCTGGAAATCAAGAATCTCACCGTCTCGATCGACGGCCGCCCCATTCTCGACGATCTCAACCTGACCGTGCGGGACGGTGAAGTCGCGGCCATCATGGGCCCGAACGGCACCGGCAAATCGACGCTGTCCTACGTCATCGCCGGGCGCAAGGACTATACGGTGGAATCGGGCGAGATCCTTCTCGATGGGGTCGATCTGCTCGGCCTCGAACCGGATGTGCGGGCCGCCAAGGGCGTCTTTCTGGCGTTTCAATATCCGCTCGAAATTCCGGGCGTTGCGACCATGACCTTCCTCAAGGCGGCGCTGAACGCGCAGCGCAAGCAGCGCGGCGAGGAGGAATTGTCGACGCCGGAACTCATGAAGCGGGTCAAGGCCGGCGCCGAAAAGCTCGAAATCAAGCCGGATATGCTGAAGCGGGCGCTGAACGTCGGCTTCTCCGGCGGCGAAAAGAAGCGCATGGACATTTTGCAGATGGCGCTGCTCGAGCCGACCCTCGCCATTCTCGACGAGACCGACTCCGGGCTCGATATCGACGCGCTGCGCGTCGTGGCGGCGGGCGTCAACGCCCTTCGCTCGCCAAAGCGCAGCTTCCTCATCATCACCCACTATCAGCGCCTGCTCGACTATATCGTGCCGGACACGGTGCATGTCATGGCCAAGGGCCGAATCGCCAAGACCGGCGGCGCCGATCTCGCGCTTGAGCTCGAAAAGAGCGGCTATCGCGACTATGTCGCCGACGCGGCCTGAGGGGGAACGAAGATGAGCGCTCCATTGACGCCGCCGCGCACGCCCGCCGAGGCTGCCCTCGCCGAAGCGTTCGACGCCGCCCTGCCAGGCTTGCCCGGGGGCCCGGACGCGCGAAAATTGCGAGAGGCGGCGTTCAGCAAGTTTTACGACGCCGGCCTGCCGCATCGGCGCATCGAAGCGTGGCACTACACCGATCTGCGCGCGCTGATGCGCACCGCCGCGCCGCTCGCCGAACCGGCTTCGGCTGAGGCGCTCGCCGCATTGCGCGAAAAACTCGCCGCCTCCGCGCCGGGCCAGCGTCTCGTCGTCGTCGACGGCGTGTTCGTCGCCGAATTGTCGGATCCGGCGCCGGAAGGCGTCGTCATCCAGTCGCTCGCCTCGGTTCTCGCCGCCGGGCGTCCCGATTTGATCGCGCTGCTGGCGGCGCAGGATTTCGGCGGAACCGACACGATCGTCTCGCTCAACGCCGCGCTGATGCAGGACGGCGTCGTCATCGAGGTCGCGCCCGGCGCCGTGGTCGCCGAGCCGATCCGCATCGTCTACGCCTCGACCGCGAGCGA
Source organism: Methylocella silvestris BL2 (assembly GCF_000021745.1). Classification (NCBI taxonomy): domain Bacteria; kingdom Pseudomonadati; phylum Pseudomonadota; class Alphaproteobacteria; order Hyphomicrobiales; family Beijerinckiaceae; genus Methylocella; species Methylocella silvestris. Next base: position 1,731,523 of record NC_011666.1, on the reverse strand, counting down.
GCCGCGCGCGTCCTATGCGCGCTCGGCGCTGATCGTCGGCGCCGGGGCGTCGGTTCGGCTGATCGAGGATGATTTCGGCGCGCAGGCGGCGCAGACCAATCGCTGCCTGGTCGTATCGGTCGCCGACGACGCGGCCTGCGACCACATCGTCTCGATGACGGGAATGGGCCGCGCCAGTCTTCGCATCGAGAGCATGATCGTCCGCCTTGGCGCGCGCGTGAAGTTCAAGAGTTTTGGGCTGATCGGCGACGGCGGCGTCGTGCGCCGTCAGATCTTCATGCGCTTCGACGGCGCTGATTCCGAGGGGCTTCTCAGCGGCGTCTCTCTGCTGCGCGGCCGCGAGCACGCCGACACGACCTTGCTGGTCGAACATGCCGGCACGGGCTGCGCCGGGCGCGAGACCTTCAAATATGTCCTCGACGAAGAAGCTGTCGGGGTGTTCCAGGGCAAGATCACCGTCGAGAAAGAGGCGCAGAAGACCGACGGACGGATGATGAGCAAGGCGCTGCTCCTGTCCGATGGCGTCGCCATGAACAACAAGCCCGAGCTTGAGATCTTCGCGGACGACGTCGCCTGCGGCCATGGCGCGACCTGCGGCGGCCTCGACGAAAATCAGCTTTTCTATCTGCAGACGCGCGGCTTGCCCTTCGCCGAGGCCGAGGCGCTGTTGCTCGAGGCCTTCGCCGCCGATCTCGTCGACGAACTTCTCGACGAGGCCACCGGCGCCGAATTGCGCGAAAAGATCGTGGGCTGGCTGTCGGCCAGAGGGACGACCCCAGTCACGGGAGGTCCGGCATGAACAAGCACATTCACGCGCCGGCGCCTTACGACGTCGCCGCCGTGCGCAGGGATTTTCCGATCCTCGCCACCGAGGTCTATGGCAAGAAGCTGGTCTATCTCGACAATGGCGCGTCGGCGCAAAAGCCCAAAGCGGTTGTGGAGCGAATGGTCGCGGCGACCTATCATGAATACGCCAATGTCCATCGGGGACTGCATTTCCTCGCCAACGCCGCGACCGACGCCTTTGAAGCCGCCCGTGAAAGCGTGCGTTCGTTCCTCAACGCGGAGACGGTGAACGAAATCATCTTCACCAAATCCGCGACCGAGGCGATCAATCTCGTCGCCGCCTCTTTCGGCGAGGCTTACATCAAGTCCGGCGATGAAATCGTCCTCTCGGTGATGGAGCACCACGCTAACATCGTGCCATGGCATTTTCTGCGTGAGCGGAGAGGCGCGGTTCTAAAATGGGTCGACGTCGAGGACGACGGCGCCTTCTCGCTCGAGCGTTTCGAGGCGGCGCTGGGCCCGAAGACCAAGATCGTCGCCATCACCCATATGTCCAATGTGCTCGGCACGGTGACGCCGATCAAGGAGATCATCCGGGATCGCGCATGAGCGGGGGATTCCCGTCCTGGTCGATGGTTCGCAGGGCGCCGTGCATCTGCCGGTCGACGTGCGCGATCTCGACGTCGATTTTTACGTGGTGACTGGCCACAAGCTCTATGGCCCAACCGGAATCGGCGCCCTCTACGGCAAGGCGAAATGGCTGGAAGTGATGCCGCCCTTCCTCGGCGGCGGCGAGATGATCAAGGACGTGACGCAGGAATACGTCACGTATAATGAACCGCCGCACCGCTTCGAGGCCGGCACGCCGCCGATCATCCAGGCGGTCGGGCTCGGCGCCGCGCTCGAATATATGCGCGCGCTCGGCCGCGACCGCATCCATGCGCATGAGATGGCCTTGAGCGATTATGCGCATCAGCGTCTGGCGGAGGTCGAATCCCTGCGAATCTTCGGACAGGCGGAAGGCAAGGGCGCTATCATTTCCTTTGAAATGAAGAACGCCCACGCCCATGACGTCGCGACGATCCTCGATCATGCCGGCGTCGCCGTGCGGGCCGGCACGCATTGCGCGCAGCCGCTGCTGCGACGTTATGGCGTCACTTCGACCTGCAGGGCGTCATTTGCGCTCTATAACACCTTCGAGGAGGTGGATAAGCTGGTCGAGGCCTTGCTCAAGGCGGAGCGGATGTTCGCCTGAGGCCGCAGCCGGATTTATAATCCGTCTCAACTGGATCGCATCTTGGCGGGAAATTCGCATATAGTGGGCGGCAGGACGCTCACCGACAAAGCGGATTGCTTTCTGACTTAAGCGGGTAGGTCGAACGGGAAAGGGTATTTGCATGGCCAGCCTTGAACCGGCTCATGCGGAAGGAATGAGGAATCAATCGATGGGCGAAGAGAACCCGGCCGGAGCGGCGGAAACGATGCCGCATGAGCCGAAGTGGATCTTCGACGCGTCGATTCCGCAGGCCGAACGCACAAGATTCATCGACGATTGCGTCGCTTCCTTCAAGACCGTCTTCGATCCCGAAATTCCCTGCGATATCTATGAGCTCGGCCTGATCTACAAGGTCGACGTGACAGCCGACCGCCTGGTCAAGGTCGATATGACCCTGACGGCCCCCGGTTGCCCCGTCGCCGGCGAGTTGACGCGCTCGGTCGAGACGGCGGTCAATTCCGTCGGCGGCATTCTGGGCGTGATCGTCGACGTCGTCTTCGATCCGCCATGGGATCAGGCGCGAATGTCGGACGAGGCGCGCGTCGCGCTGGATATGTTCTGACATTTTTGCCGGGGCTTGCTTCGGAGGGCGCTTAGGCCGCCCTCCGTGACGCCTCGCCTAATCCTGATCCTTTAGAATCTGCGCCAGCAACTCCTCGCCACCCTCGATCGATTCATCTCCGCGGAAGCGCGAAATTTCGAGGTGGTCGTCCTCGAAGATGTCGATTCGATCCGCTCTCCGACGATCGTGACCAACAGCGTGATCGCGTCTGGCCGAGATATCCGACAGAACTTGTCCGTGGCCGACCAAGGCCAGAGTCGGAGCGGCTCCCGCGCTCGATCCCCTTTGGCCACTGGCCTGGCCGTTGCCGGCCGGAACGCGCGGCTGGTCGGGATAGATCTCTTCCTCGCCTCGAGCGCGGCAGGATCGAGGCCGAGACAATCAGGGCGTTGGGCGTCATGCCGGCTTTAAGGAGTCGTCGGTCGCGAAGAGCGTGAAGCCTGCACAGCGCACGCGAGGGGCGGCGGCCGGGCGCAAGTCAAAGGCGTTTGCGCAAGAAACTTTTCACCGCCGGTCCAGAGGCCGACGGATTGTTGATGATTTAAACGATATGAGGGGGAGTCGGCGCGTCCGTGCGTCGCCGCCAGCAGCGCGAGACTGCGCCGCTCTTCCCCCTCCGGCGTGAGGCTGGCGATCACTGTATTGACGCCGGGCAAGCCCGTCGCCGGTCAGCTCCAGAGAGCGCCGAAGTCCGAGCGCGCACCGCTTTGGGGCAAATCGCCGTTCCAGATCGTCAAACTCAATCACCAAGCTCCTCCGTGCTGACGGATTCGAGATTGGCGGAATTTATGCGAGTTCGGTATTTCTACCTAGTCGGCGGAAGGACGCTTTCGAAGGCGGGAGATTGCACGATCGCGTCGGGCGCGCGCGCAATCAGCCGGCGCGGCGCGGCGCACTTTGCTTGAGGGCAGCCTCACCCCTTCAGCAGAGGCTCCAGCAATTTGTCGAGCGTCTCCGGCGAGATCTCGCCGCTTTCCTTCTTGCCATTGATGAAGAAAGTTGGCGTCGCGGTCACGTTGAATTTCGCCGAGGCGTTGTCGCGCACCTTGTTGACGTTGTTGTAAAGCTCCTGGTTCTTCAGGCAGGCTTCGAACCCCTCCTGTCCGATGCCCGCCTGTTTCAGGAGGGACGAAAGCGCCTCGACCGGCTTTTCGGTAAAGGCCCAGTTCTTCTGCTGCGCAAAGAGAAGATCGACGATGGCGTTGCGCTTGTCGTCGCCGGCGCAGCGGGCCAGCATGAAGCCGGCGGTCGCCAGGGGGTCGAGCGGAAATTCGCGCAGGATGAAGCGCACCTTGCCCGTATCGATATATTTGCTTTTCAGCACCGGGAAGGTCGTCGTGTGGAAGGCGGCGCAATGCGAGCACGTCATCGAGGCGTATTCGACGATGGTGATTGGAGCGTCGGCGGATCCGAGCGGCAAATCGGGAAGGGCGCCCGGCGCCATCAGCTGATCGGGCGGAACGGTCGCGCCTTGGGCCAGCGCAGGCGCCGCGCCGAATGCGGCGGGGACCACGAAGGCGGCGGCGAGGGCCAGCGCCGCGCCGGCGAAACGGAACAGGAATCGCCGGCTCGGATTGGCCGGAGCTTTGGTCAAAGTCGTCATGGATTTCGATTCCATCCGGCGGGTAGGAGTGGCGAAGTCAGCGAAGGCCGACGATGGAGTGTGGCCCGCGGACCGCTTCATCGCCAGAAAAAACATGCGCGGCAAAACGCATGTCCGCGCGGCGGAACGATGGCGGTCAGCCGCCGTCCTCGCGCTGGGAGCGGGTTAGCACACAGGCGCCGAGGCGCGTCAAGGCGTCGCGGAGCGCTTCATCCGCGATATCGCCGGTTGCAGCGGCCGCGGCCTTCACAATTTCGGGAGTCGGCGGCGCGTTGCGGCGTCTTGGGCCGGGCCGCGGCTCCAGCGGGCCCTGTTTTAAAAGCAGCCGGTCGACGCAGCGCCAGCCAAGATGGGCGTTGACGCGTTCGACGACAATTCCCGCAAGATGCTGAAGCTCGAGCGCGAAGCCGGTCTCGACCCTTACGATGAGCGTAGCCGGCGTCGCGGCGGCGCGGCCCCGGGGCGGCCATTGCAGCTTGATCGGCTGCGACATGGAGGCGATGCGCGCGCCGACGATTTCCTCCCAGTAGAGGATGACGTCGGATTTGCCGAAGCCGCGCCGCGCCAGCGCCGGATCGATGATCGGCCCGACGAGGTCGGCGATCGGCCGCGACCATGGATCCTTGAAACGCTTTGCGCGCATGAATCTTTGTAGCGCGTTTCGGCCCGGCCGCAAGGCGGCGGCGATTCAGCCCTGTGCCGGCGCCTCGCCGTGGAGAGCCGCGGCACGGCGGCGAATTTCCTCGGTCGAGAGATCCTCGATGTGACTGGCGATCCACCAGCGATGTCCGAACGGATCTTCGAATTTGCCGCCGCGATCGCCATAAAACTGGTCGGCCACCGGCCGTAGGGTCTTCAGCCCTTCCTGCTCGGCGCGACGGATGAAGGCGTCGACGTCCTCGACATAGAGATGGATCAATACCGGCGTGCCGCCGATCGTTTGCGGCGACAACGCCTCATGATCGGGAAATTCATCCGACAGCATGATTTTCGCCGGGCCGATCTCGAGTTCGGCGTGGCCGACGCGCCCCTCATGCTCGATGCGCATGGCCTCCGCCGCGCCAAAAGCGCGTTTGTAGAATTCGATGGCGCCGGAGCCGTCGCGCACGGTGAGATAGGGGATCGCGCCCTCGCGCCCTGCCGGGACGGGCTTGGCGCTGGGCGCGGATTGCTGGTTCATCGATGCTCCTCCGGGCGCTTTTTTGCTGCGCCTCTGTTTGAAGGTTTCGGACGGCCTTGCGGCGTCAAAACGCCAGTCACGCCGCTGTGTCGGACGCTCACGCGCCGGGGTCCGCGTTCCGATCAATCTGGCTCGCTTTGCGAAGCAGATGAGACCGGCTAAACGAGGCGCATGTGTGACGCCGCAATCGCAGACGCCGCAATCCCAGACGCAGTTCTTGCCTGGTACGACCGTCATCGCCGCGTTCTGCCCTGGCGCGCGCCGCCCGGCGCGGCGGCCGACCCTTACGCCGTCTGGCTCTCGGAAATCATGCTGCAGCAGACGACGGTCGCGGCGGTCAAATCCTATTTCTCCGCGTTTCTGGCGCGCTGGCCCAACGTCGACGCCCTCGCGCGGGCGCCGGCCGAGGAGGTGATGCGGCAGTGGGCCGGGCTTGGCTATTATTCGCGGGCGCGCAATTTGCACGCCTGCGCCAAGACCGTGTCCGCAAAATTTGGCGGACAATTTCCGGACGAGGAGGCGGCCCTGCGCGCCCTGCCAGGTCTTGGCCCTTATACCGCCGCGGCGGTCGCCGCGATCGCCTTTTGCCGCAAGGCCGCCGTCGTCGACGGCAATGTCGAGCGCGTCCTGTCGCGCCTCTACGCGATCGAGGCGCCACCGCCGGCGGGAAAACGCCTGATCTACGCACGGGCCGAAGCGCTGACGCCGGCGGAGCGTCCCGGCGATTATGCGCAGGCGATGATGGATCTTGGCGCGACGATCTGCACGCCGAAAAGCCCCGCCTGCGCGATCTGCCCCCTGAACGGAGCCTGCGCCGCGTTCAGGATCGGCGATCCAGCGCGTTTTCCGGTGAAGGCCGCGAAACCGGAGCGGCCGCTCCGGCGAGGCGCCGCCTTTTATGTGGCGCGGCCCGACGGCGCGGTCCTGGTGCGAACGCGCCCGCCGAAAGGGCTGCTCGGCGGCATGACGGAGATCCCGGGCTCACCCTGGACCGAGGATTTCGACGAGGCCGGCGCGCCGCGCCATGCCCCGGTCGAGGCGCGCTATCGCCGGCTGGCGCGCCCGGTCGAGCACAGTTTCACGCATTTTGCCTTGCAGCTTTCGGTGTATGTGGGGGAGGCTGGGGCAAACATGCCGGCGCCCGACGGTTGCCGCTGGGCGGCGGCCGATCTTGAGAATGAGGCGCTGCCGACTCTCATGCGCAAACTCGTCAGCGCGGCGAGGCGGCGGGAATTTGGGGGAGATCTGTGACAAAGGCCAAGCGGCGCGGATCAGGACCGCAGATCACTCTGACGGAGGGCGCGATCCGGATCGCCTGGGCGGACAGGCGCCTCACGATCCTGCCCTCGGCGCAGCTTCCCGACGCCGAGGAGCCGGCCGATTTCGTCGTCGATCTCGATCAGATCGTCGCCTGGGACGCGCCTCATGAGGGCGCAGAGATCACCATCGAAGAGCTGCAGGTCATCGTGCAGGCGATCGAAGGAGAGTTCGAGAAGCTTGGCCTTATCGTCGAGCTGGATTGATTGCGGCAGGTCAAGCTTGCGCTGTCGTCATCTTCGCGGCACAAGAGCGCCATTGTAATGGGAGCGCTGTTTTATGACCCGTACGCCGCAAGAAATTTTCCAGCACCATGCCGAGACGCTCGTGGCCGCTGACCTCGACGGCATCGTCTATGATTATGCCGAAGACGCCGTCATCCTGACTGCGGCGGGCGTGAAGCGCGGCAAGGCGGGCGTTCGCGAGGCTTTCGTCGCGCTGCTCGCGGATTTGCCGCAGGCCGACTGGGCTTTGCCGACCGTCCTCTTTGAAGGGGATGCGTTGTTTCTGGAGTGGACGGCGAAATCGAAGGAAAATTACGCCGACGATGGCGTCGACACCTTCATTTTCCGCGACGGGTTCATCCGGCTGCAGTCGGTGCGCTACACGCTAAAGAAGGTCTGATCAGGTAAATCCCAATCAGGCTTCGGCCTCGCGCAGTTTTCCGCGCGCCACCGTGCGCAGCGCGTCGATCGGCTGCAATTTGCCGCCTTGTGCGAAGTGCCAATAGGTCCAGCCGTTGCAAGCCGGCAGGCCCTGCGCCAGCGCGCCGATTTTGTGGATCGAGCCGACGACCGGCCCAAGCGTGATGGCGCCGTCGGCCCTCACGGTCGCGCGATGACGCTGCTTGTCGTCGACGAGACTGTCGCCGGGCGCGATCAGCCCGGCCTCAACGATTGCCGAAAAGGCGACGCGCGGCTCGGTGCGCTTGCTCGGCGTCAGCGCGATTGCTGCTTCGGGCAGAGTCTCGACGGCGTCGATGCGCGCCCGCGCGGCGGCGGCGTAGGTTTTATCACGCTCGATGCCGACGAAATGCCGCCCGAGCCGTTTCGCGGCGGCGCCCGTGGTGCCCGAGCCGAAGAACGGGTCGAGCACGACATCGCCGGGGTTCGTCGCGGCGATCAGGATACGGGCCAGCAAAGCTTCCGGCTTTTGCGTCGGATGCGTCTTGCGCCCGTCCGAACCTTTCAGCCGTTCGGCGCCGGTGCAGATCGGGAAAAGCCAGTCCGAGCGGAGCTGGCAATCCTCATTGCCCGCTTTCAGAAGCTCATAATTGAAGCGGTAGTTTTTGGCGGCGGAATCCTTCGCGGCCCAGATCAGGGTTTCATGGGCGTTGGTGAAGCGGCGTCCGCGAAAGTTCGGCATCGGATTGGCCTTGCGCCAGACGATGTCGTTCAAGATCCAAAAGCCTTCGTCCTGCAGCGTCGAGCCGACCCGGAAAATATTGTGATAGGAGCCGATCACGAACAGCGTCGCTTCGGGCTTCATGACGCGGCGCACGGCCTTGAGCCATGACCTGCTGAAGGAATCATAATGGGAGAAGCTGTCGAACTTGTCCCAATCGTCGTTGACGGCGTCGACGAGGCTCTGATCCGGCCGCGACAGCGTCGATTCGAGCTGCAGATTATAGGGCGGATCGGCGAAGACGGCGTCGACCGAGGCCGCAGGCAGGCGCGCCAGCTGCTCGAGGCAGTCGCCGATCAGGATTTCATTGAGCGGAAGCGCGGGAGAACAATCCGCCGGGAGAGGCGCGGAAAACGCTCCGGTCTCAGTACGCAATACCTTAAGCTGAGATCGGGCGAGCGCTGCGCGCGCGGCCCCGGCGGATGCTGGACGCATGATTAAAAACCGATACGCAACTGACGCACATTGTTTACCGTCCGAGCGGTAAAGGGCGCGTTGCGGGGTCCAGCCGGGGTTGTCCCGATTTTGGACGGGTTTCAGTCGGCCCGGAACGGCCGAAAGGTCAGCCGGTGAAACGGGCAGGGGCCGTGCGCCTCGATCGCCTGCAAATGCGCCGGCGTGCCATAGCCGACATGCTGGCTGAAGCCATACACCGGGTGGACGGCGCAGAGCCGGCTCATCAGCCGGTCGCGCGTGACCTTGGCGACGATCGAGGCGGCGGCGATTGAAAGGATCGAGGCGTCGCCTTTGACGATTGTCTCGCCTTCGCAGCAAAGATCTGGAGCCAGATCATTGCCGTCGATCAGCACATAGCGCGGCGAGGCGGCGAGGGCCGCTAAGGCGCGGCGCATGGCGCGGAAGGTCGCCTGACGAATGTTTACGGCGTCGATCTCTTTGACGCTGGAAAAGCCGACCGCGACCGCCAGCGCCCGCTTCATGATCGATTCATAGAGCTTTTCACGCTCCTCGCGCGTCAGCTGCTTCGAATCATTCAGCCCGCGCGGCAGATTGTCGGGATCGAGAATTACGGCCGCGGCGGCGACCGGTCCGGCCAGCGGCCCGCGTCCCGCCTCGTCGACGCCGGCGACGGGCCAGACGTCGCGGCGCAGCAGCTTGCGCTCCAGCCGGAAGTCAGGGCGATCCAGGATCGGCTTTTCGGCCAAGGCGATCTACCGAGGCTGCGGCAGGGCGCCGCGCAAGGCGCGGAAGGCGGCGCCGGCGGGCGCCAAAGGCGAGGGAGGCGACATTTTTTTCATTGCCCTTTATAACTTGTCCCGCGCTCCGCTCAGCTTGAGGCGGTCCGATTGGCTGCGCCGACCTTTTGACGGATTGAGGACGGCGCAGAACCGTCCCGCCTCTGGCGCGCTCGCCTAAACCGGGCCGTTATGCTAGATCGCGCGAAATTTTCCAGGATCAGACCAACCAACCGATTTGCCTGCAGGGAATGAAGAATGCCGAAAATCCTTCCGGTTATCATGTGTGGCGGCTCCGGGACGCGGGTCTGGCCGGAATCCCGCGAAAGCCTGCCGAAGCAATTCATCTCCCTTGTCGGAACGCGCTCGACCTTCCAGATGGCCGCCGAGATCCTGAAGGATCCGGTGTTCGAAAACCCGATCGTCATTTCCAATCACGATTACCGCTTTCTCGTGTCCGAGCAACTGGCCGAGATCAAACGGGAAGCCCGCATCGTCCTTGAGCCGGTGCGGCGCGATTCGGCCCCCGCCGTCGCGGTCGCCGCCGAACTCGCCGCGCAGCTTGGCCCTGAGACGGTCGTCGCCCTGCTCGCCGCGGACCATGTCGTGCAAGACACAAAAGGCTTCGTTGAGCTCTGCAAGCAGGCCGCCGAGGCCGCCGCGCTTGGCTATATCGTGACTCTCGGCATCAAGCCGACAGAGCCCGCGACAGGCTACGGCTACATCAAGACCGGCAAGCCTGTGAGCCTCGACGGCGCGGTGCTGAAAGTGGCGGGCTTTGTCGAAAAGCCCGACGCCGCCACGGCGGAAAAATATATCGCCGAGAATTATCTCTGGAATTCCGGCAATTTCTTCTTCCGCGCCGACGTCATGCAGGCCGAATTGCAGAAATTTGCGCCCGCCGTCGCAGAGGCCGCCGCCGCGGCCGTCGCAGCGGCGAAGCAGGATCTGAATTTCCTCGTCCTCGACAAAGACGCGTTCAGCGCCGCGCCGAAAATCTCGATCGACTATGCCGTCATGGAGCGGACCGACAAGGCGGCGGTGGTTCCAGCCGACATCGGCTGGTCCGACGTCGGCAATTGGGCGGCCGTCTGGGATCTGTCGGATCGCGATGAATTTGGCAATTCGACGCGCGGCAACGGCGTCGTGATGAACGCCTCCAACGTGCATATCCGCTCGGATGATTTCCTGACGACGGTCGTCGGCGTCGACAATGTCATCGTCGTCACGACGCAGGACGCCGTGCTCGTGCTCAACAAGGCTTGTGGCGATCAGGTCAAGCAGCTCGTCGACAGGCTGAAAGCGGAAGGCCGGCCGGAGGCGCTGCAGCACAAGCGCTCCTACCGGCCCTGGGGCTATTATCAGTCGGTCGACAATGGCGCCCGCTATCAGGTCAAGCGCATCGTCGTGAAGCCGGGCCAGCGGCTCTCGCTGCAAAAGCATTTCCACCGCGCCGAGCATTGGATCGTGGTCCGGGGCACGGCGGAGGTCACGCGCGACAGTGAGGTGATCTTCGTTCACGAGAACGAATCGATCTATCTGCCGATCGGCTGCACCCACCGCATGACCAATCCGGGGCGGATCGATCTCGAATTGATCGAGGTGCAGACAGGCTCCTATCTCGGTGAGGACGATATCATCCGCATCGAGGACATCTATAATCGCGGCTGAAATTTCGCCGCCGGCGCAGGGTTGCAACAGGCGCCGTAAAACGCGCCCCTCGGCCGCCGCGCGCTCTTGACGGCTTGACCTTCGCGCCGCATCGTCGCCGCTCTTTCGGGAGGCAAGCGCGACGTTTGCCGCCCGGCCGACAAATGGCGGAGCGCCCATGGCGAACAGAACATCAGGTCTTGCTGCAGCGGTCGCCTTGTTTGCCGCCGCGGCGGCGATCGGCGGCCCGGCCGCGTCGGCGCGTCCGCTGGTGCCGTCCGAATATCGCTACGAGCCGTTCGACAGCAATCTGCCGGCCTGCGCCGATCCGGAGCCGCTTGGCGAGATCAGGACCACGTTTCGCGAGCGCGAGGAGCAGTACTGGCGCACGGGCCTCGACATCGTCGCCTTCGAGGTGGTGCAGGAAACCGGCTTTCGTTCAAACGGCCTCGACTATATTCCACGCCGCTATTGCGAGGCGCGCATCGCAATGAGCGACTCAAAAGTGCGGCTGATCTCCTATTCGATCTCGCAGAGCCTTGGCCCGATTGGTTTTGGCTTCGGCGTCGAATGGTGCGTCAGCGGTCTTGATCGCTTCAACGCCAATGCGCCGAACTGCAAGATGGCGCGGCCGTAGCTCAATGGTCGGCTTCCGCATCGGCGCGCGCGCCTTGGCTGCCTGTCTGGTCGCCGCACTCGCTGGCGCGCCTGCATTTGCGCCCGGCGCAGCCATCGCAGGCGAACAGAACTGCGCACTCGACGAATGCGTCAATCAAAATTCCCCGGCGGAGCCTGCCGCGGGCGCGCCGGCGCCCGCGCCTTCCACCCCGCCCGCCATCGCCGGCGCACAGGACTGCGTGCTCGATGAATGCGCCGGCGCCGACCCCTCGGCAACGCCGCCGCAAACCGCTGCGCCGGCGCCCGCGCCTGTCACGCCTGCGGCTCCAGCCGTCTACCGGCGCAGCGCCAATGCGCCAGGCGATTTCGATTTCTACGTGCTCGCACTGTCCTGGTCGCCCGGCTTCTGCCGCACCGCCGCGGCTGAGCGCGCCGGCAGCCAATGCGCGCCGGGCGCAGGCCTCGGCTTCGTCGTGCATGGGCTCTGGCCGCAATATGAGCGCGGCTATCCGCAAAATTGTCCGCTCGGCGCGTCATTTCCCTCGCGCATCGCGCTTCAGAACGCGTCCGGCGTTTATCCGAGCGAAAGCCTCGCCCGCTACGAATGGCGCAAGCATGGGGTCTGCTCCGGCCGCAGCCCGACCGATTATTGCGCGGACGTGCGCCGGGCGCGCGAGGCGGTCGTCGTTCCGCCGTCCTTCGCCAATCCCGCGCTGACGCAAACCTCGACCTCGATCGATATTGAGCGCGCCTTCATCGCCGCCAATCCCCGCCTGCGGCCGGGGATGATCGGCGTGTCCTGCAAGCAAAGCGTGTTGCAGGAGGTCAGGGTCTGCCTCTCCAAGGATCTGCGCGATTTCCATGCTTGCCCGGAGATCAGCCGCCGCCACTGCCCGATCGGCCAGATCGCCGTCCCGCCGGCGCTGTGAGTTTTGAACTACGCGCATGATTTCCACGCCGGCAATTTCGCCGACGTGCTCAAGCATATTTTTCTCGTCCGCATCCTTTTGTATCTGCGCCGCAAGGAGGCAGGGTTCCGTTATATCGAAACCCACGCCGGCGGCGGCCTGTATGATCTTGGCTGCGCAAGGGCCGAAAAAACCGGCGAGTGGCGCGGCGGCGTCCTGCGGCTGATGCAGAGCGAAGTTGCCGGGCCGGTGCGGGAGCTGATCCAGCCCTATCTTGACTGCGTCGCGCCCTATCTTTCCCAAGAGCCCCCGCTTTATCCGGGCTCGCCGCTGATCGGCGCGGCGCTGCTGCGGCCGCAGGACCGGTTGATCGCCTGCGAGCTTCATCCCGAAGCGTTCGATCGCCTTGCTGAAAATCTCAAAACCTATCGCCACGCAAAACCGATCGAGATCGACGGCTATTCTGGTCTCAAGGCCTATATTCCGCCGCCCGAGCGCCGCGGCCTCGTGCTGATCGATCCGCCCTTTGAAGACGCCGGTGAATTCGCCCGCCTGGGCGAGGCGCTGCCCGCGGCGGCGCGCAAATGGCCGACCGGAATTTATATGCTCTGGCGCCCGGTGAAGGATCGCGCCGCGGTCGCCGGCTTCACCCGCAGCCTCGCGCAGGGGCTTGCCGCGGCAGGGGCACGCGCGGCGCTGCGGCTTGAATTGCAGATTCGGCCGCAGGAACGCGACGGTCCGCTGACGCGGACGGATCTCCTGATCGTCAATCCGCCCTTCACCCTCGCCGATGAAGCGCGGCTGATCATGCCCGAGCTCGCCCGCAGCCTCGGCGAGGCCGGGTCCGATTGCGGCGTCGAGGTCCTGTTTGAGGCGGGGTAGCGGCCGGGCGCCATGAATTTGGCGTCCGCTTCATTTTTCCGGCGCCAGCGGGGCCGTTCCATACGTTAAGCGCTCCAGAAACGTCAATTCGGGAGAGGACTTCGCGATGGGGAAATCAACGAGGCGCCTTGCCGCCGCCTTTGCCGGCGTTTGCGGCGCTGTTCTGCTTGCGAGTTCCGGCGCCGGGCAGGCGGCGGAGACGTGCTTTCATGTCTGCCTCAAACAAAGGATGGCGTCGCCCGACATCGCGGATTCCGCCATTCGCGACGCGATGGCCTCCTGTCGCGACGATTGCGACGAAGAGGCCGAAGCGCGCCTCGCGCAGTCCGGCCTTGCAGAGAAAATCGCCGCCTGCGAGCCGGCGCCCCTGGGCGCAGAGGAGTTCCGAAAAATCCGTTCCGCCAGTCCCTCGGTGGTCGGCTTCGCCAACGCCTTCACCTGGGAGGTCAACAATGTGCTCCCGGACAAGATCATCCGCCGCGTTGAACTCGTGACCCAGAGCCTCGGGCTCCAGGATGTCACCATGGCGGCGAGCGGCATTGTCGCGCCCGGAGAACGCGGCGCTTTCTTCGTCAACAATGTCGCCGACGGCTACCCGGCGGTGCGTCTGACCTCCCGCGTCAAGGCCATCTATGCCTGCCCCGCGAAATGAAAAAGACACTCTCGCGCCTCATCCGCATTGGCCCCCTCGCCAGCAGCGCCCGGCGCCTTTATGGCTTGCGCGGCGCGCGGCGCCCGGCCGCGCTCTGGATGAGGTTTTGTATGATGCAGTTGCGAACGTCCGGGGCGTCTCCCTTTGGGCGGAAAGTTCAGCTGGCCGCCGCGATCGCCGGCCTGGCGGACCAAATCAAGGTGATCGCGACCGACACCAACGATCCGGCCTGCGGCCTGAGCGACCTCAATCCGCTTGGCAAGATTCCGGCTCTCACGCTCGATGGCGGCCCGACCTATTTCGACAGCCGGGTCATTGTCGAATATCTCGACCATCTCGCCGGCGGCGATGTCCTGATCCCCAAAGAGCCCGGCCCGCGCTTCAAGGATTTGACGCTGGCCGCGCTTGCCGATGGCGTGATGGAGGCGAGCCTGCTCCAGATCTATGAGAGCCGCCGTCGCGCAGCCGCCAAGCAGGATCCGCTTTGGCTCGACTGGCAATCCGGGAAAGTCGCGCGCGGCCTCGCCGCTTTCGCCGCCGCGCCGCCTTCGGGCCGTCGCACGGCGGGCCATATCGGCCTTGCCGCCGCGCTCGGCTATCTTGACCTGCGTTTTGAAGGACGCTGGCGAAAGGACTATCCGGAGCTCGCCGCCTGGCTCGCCACTTTCGCCGCGGAGGTTCCGGCCTACGCGGCGACCGCCGCTTAAGCCAAAGCGGGCGCGAGCCCATCGAAGCGCGTTATCGCACAGTCGGCATGGCGAGCAATTGACATGGTTAATGCATCCGGGCGCACGCGCTCGCAGGCATTCGCTAGGGGCGCCCATGTCTCTCAACGCCATTTCGACGATCGGATTGCGGCTTTATCTCGGCTTCGCGCTTTGCGTCTTTTCGGCGCTGGCCATGGCGCTGGCCGCAAGCTATCTTGGCGGCGGTTCGACGCCCGCGACGATCCTTTATTCTTTCTTGTGCGTTGGCTGCAGCGCCGGTCCGTCTCTTCTGGCGCTGGCCGCGGGCGCGATTCTTGCCGCAGCGTTGCTTCGGACCGGAAGAAGAGCCGCTTCGCGCCGGCAACAGCGAACCGCCCCGTCCATTGGAACAGTGAAGCCGCAATGCTGAATTCCCATTTGAGAAACAAAGGCGTCGTCAAGACAGTGATGGCTGCGTTCTTCGCGCTGGCGCCCTTGCCGTTGATCGCCGCGGCCGCCGGCGACAAGACCGTCAACGACTATCCGACGGAGGCGCGCGCGGACTATGTCTATGTCTGCATGAAGACCAATGGCGAATCGCGGGACAATCTGAAGCGGTGCTCCTGCTCGATCGACGTCATCGCTTCGCTATTGCCCTATGAGCGCTATGAAGCGGCCGAAACCGTGTCGAGCCTGAATCAGGCGCTGGGCCAGATCGGCACGATGTTTCGCAACAGCCCGCAGGCTCAGGCGACCTCGCAGGAGCTCCGCCGCGCTCAGGCCGAAGCTGAGGTCCGCTGCTTCTAACGTTTTGCGCGTCCATGTGCGCGGCGGGCCGCCGCGAATACTTGGCGCGGCGCGCAATCGATCAAGTTTGCATCGCAGCCATTACATGCGTGCGGCGCACAACAACAGATGCTGCTGTGCAGCAATTACCGGAATATGAATTTTTCTATAAAGACCGGGAGAGTTACGTTAATTTTATATCCGGGTCTTCTCTCGGCGAGGCCGCCGCGCCGATGCGCGCAAGGCGTGCGAGGCGATAAAAACAGACTTATTTACAGATACTTATGCGCTTTCGGCGGGGCCGCGCCGACCTGCGCCAAAGCCTTCTTTCGCGGATTTTCCCGATTTTTTTGGACTATTGTCTCACCGCTCTTGCCAATATATACAGGTCCCGTAGTTTTCCGGTTTCATGAGCGGCTGGTCGGGGCCGCCGCTCTTTTCGAAGACGTGAGCGAGGCGTGCTTGGTCGGCATGACTTTGCTGAGGTGGTGACACGCTGCCGGAAAGACATACAAGAAGCGCTGCCGAAGCAGGATAAGCTTCGCAGTCCGCATACATACGGTCCGGAGGAAATACATGCGCAAAATCCTATTGATGTCCTGTGTCGCCGCATCTGCGCTCATGGCGAACGGGGCGTTCGCAAACGAAGAGCTGATCACTCTTCAAAAGAACGCCAAGAACTGGGCTCTGCCCACCGGTGACTATTCTAACCACCGCTTCTCGGAACTCAATCAAATCACCAACAAGAACGTTAAGGATCTCGTTCCGGTTTGGACGTTCTCGACAGGCGTGCTGCGCGGCCACGAAGGCAATCCGCTCGTGATCGGCGACGTGATGTATTTCTCGACGCCCTTCCCCAACATCGTCTACGCTCTCGATCTCAACAATGACGGCAAGATCCTTTGGAAATATGAGCCGAAGCAGGATCCGAGCGTCATTCCGGTGATGTGCTGCGATACCGTAACGCGCGGCGTCGCTTACGGCGACGGCAAGATTATTCTCGGCCAGGCCGACACCACGCTCGTTGCTCTCGACGCCAAGACCGGCCAGCCGGTTTGGTCCGTGAAGAACGGCGATCCGGCGAAGGGCGAAACCAACACGTCCGCCCCGCAGGTCATCAAAGACAATGTGATCATCGGCATCTCCGGCGGCGAGTTCGGCGTCCGCGGTTCGGTGACGGCTTACGATCTCAAGACTGGCAAAAAGGTGTGGCGCGGCTATTCGATGGGCCCGGACTCCGATACGCTGATCGATCCCGAGAAGACCACCGCTCTCGGCAAGCCGGTCGGCGCGAACTCCGGCACCAACACCTGGGAAGGCGATCAGTGGAAGATCGGCGGCGGAACGACGTGGGGCTGGATCTCCTATGATCCCGAACTGAACCTCGTCTACTACGGCTCCGGCAATCCCTCGACCTGGAACCCGGTGCAGCGTCCCGGCGACAACCGTTGGTCGATGTCGGTCTGGGCGCGTGACGCGGACAGCGGCAAGGTCAAGTGGATCTACCAGATGACCCCCCACGACGAGTGGGATTATGACGGCATCAATGAAATGGTGCTGACCGAGCAGAAGATCGGCGGCAAGGAGCGCAAGCTTCTGACCCACTTCGATCGTAACGGCTTCGGCTATACGCTCGACCGCGTCACCGGCGAATTGCTCGTCGCCGAGAAATACGATCCGGCCGTCAACTGGGCGACCAAGGTCGATATGGACAAGTCGTCGAAGAGCTACGGCCGTCCGCTCGTCGTGCCGCAGTTTTCGACCGCTCACGGCGGCGAAGACGTGAACACGAAGGGCATCTGCCCGGCCGCTCTCGGCTCCAAGGACGAGCAGCCTTCGGCTTACTCGCCCCTCACCGAACTGCACTATGTTCCGACCAATCACGTCTGCATGGACTATGAGCCCTTCAGAGTGAGCTACACCGCTGGCCAGCCCTACGTTGGCGCGACGCTGTCCATGTATCCGCCGAAGGGCGAATCCAACATGGGCAACTTCATCGCTTGGGACGCCAAGGTCGGCAAGATCGTATGGTCGAACAAGGAGCAGTTCTCGGTGTGGTCGGGCGCGCTCGCGACCGCCGGCAACGTCGTGTTCTACGGCACGCTCGAAGGCTACCTCAAGGCTGTCGACGCCAAGACGGGCGAAGAACTCTACAAGTTCAAAACGCCGTCGGGCATCATCGGCAACGTGATGACCTATGAGCACAAGGGCAAGCAGTTCGTCGCCATCCTGTCCGGCGTCGGCGGCTGGGCCGGCATCGGCCTCGCGGCCGGCTTGACCGATCCGAACGCCGGCCTCGGCGCCGTCGGTGGTTACGCCGCCCTGTCGAACTACACAGCGCTCGGCGGTCAGCTGACCGTTTTCGCTCTGCACGGTAAGTAAGCCTGCCCACTTAATCGCAAATCAACCGGAGACCTCGGCGCTGCAGCGCCGAGGTCTTTCGCGTTGGCGTCCATCCAAAAAGGGATTGTTTCGTGCTTATCAGCTCTCGCGTTCGGGCCTTCTCCTTCGCCCTTCTGATCTCCTCCGCTGGCGTCGCATGGGCCGAAGCTCCCAGCGATCCGGCAGCGGTCAAGCAGGATGACCTTGGCAAATGGTTCGATGCGAAAGGCGATCCCACCTATAAGATCGAATCGGACGGCAAACTCGACTGGTTCTCCTATTCCGGCTTTCGCCGCTACCACTCCGAATGCCACGTCTGCCACGGCCCTGATGGCGAAGGCTCAAGCTACGCGCCCGCATTGAAAAACTCGTTGAAGACGCTCACCTACGCAGAGTTCGTCGGCATTGTTGTCGGCGGCCGGCGCAATGTGACAAGCAGCCAGGAGAACGTCATGCCGGCGTTCGGCGACAACAAAAATGTGATGTGCTATCTGGATGATATCTACGCTTATCTACGTGGGCGCTCCACCGAGTCGATTGCCCGCGGCCGCCCCGCCGGGCATGTCGAAAAGCCTGAGAAGGCGACCGAGGCCGAGAAGGCCTGCTTGGGACTCCAATGACGTCACGCTCTCGCGCTTTCCTTTTGCTGGTCGCCCTGTCGTCTGCTGCGGCCTTCGGGCTTGAAGTTAGGGCCGAGGGCGCCGACGACGCGGCGATCGAACTTGTCGATCCCGACGTATTGCGCGTTTGCGCCGATCCGCGCGATTTGCCGTTCTCGAACGAGGCCGGCGAGGGGTTTGAAAACAAGATCGCGGATCTGCTGGCGCAGAAGCTCGGCAAGTCGGTCGCCTACGTCTATTATCCGAACACAACAGGCTTCATCCGCAACACCTTGAACGCCCATCGTTGCGATGTCGTGATGGGAATCCCGCAGGGCGACGATATCGTCCAGGTCACCAACCCCTATTATCGCGCCTCCTATGCCGTGGTGACGAAGAAGGGGAGCGATCTCGAAAGCGTCGAGAGCCTGAGCGATCCGCGCCTCAAGGGAAAACATATCGGGATTGTCGCAGGCACCCCGCCGGCGACGATCATCGCCCTCAATGGGCTGCTGCCCAACATCAAGTCCTATGCGCTCGTCGTCGACACGCGGGCCGACGCGCCGCCTGTGGAAATGATCAAGGATCTTGAAGCCGGCGACATCGACATCGCCGTTCTTTGGGGGCCGATCGCCGGAAACTTCGCCAAGAACGCCAAAACGCCGCTGGTCGCGACGCCGCTGCTGCTCGAAAAGATCGGGCCGCGCATGGTCTATCGGATGGGCATGGGCGTTCGCCACTCCGATCAGGAGTGGAAGCGGACGCTGAATAAATTCATCGCCGAGAACCAGACGGAAATTGACGCCATCCTGACGAATTATGGCGTGCCGCTGCTGGACGAGAACGACAAGCCCAAGACGCACTAAGCCCGCGTTCGGCGCGCGAAACGCGCGCCGGCTGCTGGCGCCGTCAATCCATGGCGTTCTGGATGCTTCGCGCCACGGCGAACAGGCGCTGCTCGATGAGCGTCGGCGCTTCGCAGGCGTAGGTCAGCGACTTTCGCCCTTCGTCGAACAGGCGAATATCCCACTGCAATTTCTCGACCGCGGGATTGTCAGCGGGTTCGGGCTGCTCCGGCCGCGAGGCGCCGGGAGCATTCTGAATCGCCGCATTCTCGGCCCGTATCTTTGACGCGAGCGCCTTCTGCTTGCGGCTGAAGCGCATCAGGCCCTCGATGACGTCCGATCGCTCTCGGTTGAGCGTTTCGAACGCTCCGGCGAACAGCGCCGTCAGTTTGGCGTTTTTGTCGGAGCCCGCTGCGGCGGCGAAGCTCTCGATTTCCTTTTCCGCCGTCTCGATCGTGGTTTTCCGCGCCGCAATCTCTGCGACGAGATCGGCCGTCGCGCCGTCGTCGCGCCATTGCACGGAGTCGATCGAGGGACCGGACCAGACCGCGGGCAGGGAAATCTGATCGACAAGGATCTGCTTGCACGGCCAATCCTTATTGGCGGGCGGCTCCGGCTGGACCGCGGCGCCCTTATCGGCTGGCGTGTCCTGCGCGCGGGACGGGCCGAGCGGCAAGCCGGCGAAAAAGGCGATGGCCGCGGCGGCGGTGGTCGTAAGCGCTGCGCTGACGCTGCGTTGAGACCGCATTAGTCCTCCGAACTCTTATGGCGCTTGTTGGCCTTGGCGGGAGCTTGGGCGAACGCTTGAGCGAGCGCCTGCTTCGCGTCGGGCGAGGCTTTTTCTCTGACATAAGTCGCCTTCATAAGCCAACCTCCGAATCGCGCTGTAGTTCGGCGTTGGACGGCGTCGATAGCTGACTTGTGCTTTTGCATCCATTTCTGCATGCTGAGCGTTTGCGCGTTTGGTTGATCGTCTATCTTCGGGGGCGCTGACATGGGACTTATGGAATTGATCCTGACAGTTTGCGCGCTCGCGCAGCCGTCGGCATGCGAAGAAAAGAATCTCGTCTTTGAAGATCGGGGCCAAAGTCTCGCGGAATGCGCCATGGCGGCGCCGCCGACGATCGCTGATTGGGTCAATCACCATCCCGCGCGAATCGTGGTCAAATGGCGTTGCGACTACCCCGGGCGCGAAGGCCACGACCTTTGAGCGAAACCGGCGCGATCGCCGTCGACCCGGATTCGATGGCGCATAAACGGGACGCATTCCTCGCCCGCATCGGCCTTGGCGCGCTAATCATGGGCATCGTCAATGTGACGCCGGATTCCTTTTCCGACGGCGGCAAATTCGAAACAGCCGCTGCGGCGGTGGCGCAGGCGCGCAGGCTCGCGCAGGAGGGCGCGGCGATCATCGACGTCGGAGCGGAATCGACGCGGCCCGGACACGAGCCCGTGCCCGCCGAGGTGGAACGCGCACGGCTCGAGCCGCTGCTAGGCGCGATCGTCGCGAGCGTCGCGGAGCCTGTCTCGATCGACACCTCCAAGGCCTCGGTCGCCCGCTTCGCCACCGGGCAGGGCGTCGCCTTCATCAATGATGTCTGGGGTCTGCAACGCGATCCGGCCATGGCCGACGTCGTCGCCGAGAGCGGGGCGGGCGTCGTCATCATGCATAATCGCGGCGAGCTCGACCCCGAATGCGACATTGTCGACGACATGCGGCGCTTCTTCGACAAATCCCTGATGCTTGCTGAAAAAGCGGGCGTGCCGCGCCAGCGCATCATCCTCGATCCGGGCGTCGGCTTCGGCAAGACGCGGCAGCAAAACCTTCAGGCCATTCATGGCATGCGCGCGCTTTTGACGTATGAGCTGCCGATCCTGCTCGGCGTCTCGCGCAAATCCTTGCTCCGGTCGCTGGTGCCGGACGCGCCCGTGTCCGCAGCGCAGGTCGAGCCGCGGCTTGTCGCCACGATCGCCGCTAATCTCGCCGGGGCGGCGGCGGGCGCCGCCATTTTTCGCGTGCATGACGTCGCCGATCATGTCGCCGCCTTCAAGGTTTTCGATGCTATCGAACGGGCCTGAGCCGGTCGAAGCGCCGGTCGCGATTGGCCTCGGCCTTGGCAGCAATATTGGCGACAAGCCCGCCAATCTTGCGGCGGGCCTTGCGCATCTTGAGGCGCGCGGCGCCGTCAAGATCGACGCTGTTTCCTCGATCTACCGCACTGCGCCCTGGGGCTATCTCGACCAGGAGGATTTCGCCAACGCTTGCGCCCTGGCGACGACGACGCTGTCGCCCCGCGCGCTTTTGGCCGAGGTCAAAGCCGTCGAGGCGGAAATGGGCCGGTTGCAGGGCCTGCGCTGGGGCCCGCGCCTGATCGATATCGACATTCTGTTTTATGGCGACCATGAAATCGAATGGGCGGAGCTCGTGCTGCCGCATAAGGAGCTGTTCCGGCGCGCCTTCGTGCTGGAGCCCTTGGCGGAGATCGCGCCGCAGCTGATGCTTGGCGGTCGCAGCGTGCGGGAGGCCGCGGCCGAGGCCGGCGGCAAGGGCGTCGAACGCTGGTTCAAATCCTGAACGATCACGAATTGGCGATGACCACGCGCTCGCTCAAGCCCGGCGCCAAAAATCCAAAGATGCGTCCGTAAAAATCAAGCTCGAGCTCAAGAACGCGGCGCAGCGTTTCGGCCTTGCGAAAGCCGTGACCCTCCCCGGCGAAAAGATAATAGGCGACAGGCAATCCGCGCGCCTTCATCGCCGCGACCATCTCCTCCGCCTGATTCGGCGGCACGGTGCGGTCCTCCTCGCCTTGAAAGAAGATCACCGGGCAGCCGAGCTTGTCGAGATGGTTGATCGGCGAGCGCTCGGCGTAAAGCGCCTCGGCCTCGGGAAGTGGGCCGATCAAAGCGTCGAGATAGCGCGATTCGAATTTATGCGTGTCGCGGGCGAGCAGCATCAGATCGGCGACGCCGTAAAGGCTGGCGCCGGCCTTAAACACGTCGCCGGAGGTCAAGGCGGCGAGGGTCGTGAAGCCCCCCGCGCTACCGCCGCGGATCGCGAGACGCGCACCGTCGACGAGGCCCCTTTCGACGAGAGAGGCTGCGGCCGCCTGGCAATCGGCGACGTCGACGATCCCCCAGGCGCCGTTGAGAAGGCGCCGGAACGGACGTCCATAGCCGGTCGAGCCGCCGTAATTGACGTCGACGACGGCGACGCCGCGGCTGGTCCACCATTGCACGTTGAGGCTGAAGGCGTTGGTGGTCATGCTGGTCGGACCGCCATGGGTTAGCGCCACCAGCGGCGGCAGCGCGCCGTCCGGGCCGCAAAAATCGCGATTTTTCGGTGCATACCAAAAGGCGTGGCCTCTCCCGTGCGGCGTCTCGAATTCGATCGGCGCGCCAACCGAGATCGTCTCCCCAGGCAGGATGGAGGGGGCCGCCGCCCGGACGAGAAGGGCGGGCGCATTGAGCGCGGGTTTGAGCATGATCGCGGGCGGCGCCGTCGGCGTGGCGGCGATGAAGGCTGCGCCGTCGCCGACCGGCAGCGGACAATCCTGCACCTGCCCAAAATCCAGGGCGCCCTCATCGAGGCGGATCAACGCGCCGCCGCCGATCAGGGCCGTGCGCCGAACGCCATCCTGCACCACGCTGACGATGATGCGTCCATTGGCGAAAAAGGCGTAAAAGCGCTGGCGGAACACCCAATGCGGTCCGCCGATCTCGGCCTCGACCGGGCCGAGCGCGACGTCAGCGCCGTCTTCGCGCGCGTAAAGATTCCACCAACCGGTGCGGTCGGAGCAGAAATACAGGACATTTTGCGGCGACCAGCCGGGCTGGACGATCGCCTCCGCCGCGCCGCCTCCGGCGATCAGCTCCGGCGCGCCGACGCCGCCGCCATCAAGCGGCGCGCAAAAAAGCTGCGTGCGGTCCCAGGGCATGTCCGGGTGGTCCCAGGCGATCCAGGCGAGGCTTTGGCCATCCGGCGAGAGACGCGGCGAACTTAGAAAATCCGGTCCCCGGATCAGGACCGCTTCCTCCGCCCCGGCGAGCGACAGGGCGACGATCGCCGCCTCGGGGTCCGTCGGCGGGCGTCCCCGATGGTCTTCCCGCACGGCGAACACGCGCTGGCGGGGCAGATCGAATTCGAAATCGGCGTAGCGGCAGCCGTCCGGCGTCGCGATTTTTCGCGGCGCTGCGCCGCCTTCAATCGCCCAGACCGACCCGTCGCTGCGCTCGCTGTAGACAATCCAGCCCTCAGTGACGCCATAGGCGCCGCCGCCATATTCATGCACGCGGCTGCCGACATTGACCGGCGCCGGCGTCACATCCGCGATGATTCCGTCGGCGCTGCGCCGGCACAACGCCTGACGGCCGCCCTCCGTGGGGCGTCCTTCCAGCCAGTACAGGGCGCCGCCGCAGGCGGAGAGCGAGCCGAGGCTGATCGAGGCGCCTGTCATCAGCTCGGTCGTAACCGGCGAGATCCAGGCGCCGTAGGGCGCGATTGTCGTCATGCGATGGGGAGTTTGGAGAACGGGGCGGGTGAAACTGGGTCGGCGCGGCGAGCGCCAGATCCTGAGGCATTATGGGCCTGCGCAGAGGCGCGGCGCAAGCGGCGCGGAGGTTTTGCGTCGAGGCCGCTCAAGCTGTATAAGGAGCGGCATTAGAGGCCGATTTGAGAGCCTTGGCCGGACAAGGCAGCGCAGGAGCCGCTCTATGTCGAACAGCAAACGGGCGCCCGCGACGCTCGCCATTGAGCTGCGTCTGCCGAACGGAGGCTGGTTCGGGGAAGAGGAGCTCGCCCTCGTCGAAGCGATCGGCAAGGAGCGTTCGATCATCGGAGCAAGCCGGGCGCTCGGCATTTCCTACCGCAAATGCTGGCTTATCGTCGATATGATGAATCGCTGCTTCGAATCCCCTGTCGTCGTCACTTTTCCGGGGCGGCGGTCCGGCGGCTCCGAAATCTCGCAATTCGGCGAGCGGCTTGTCGCGCTTTACCGGTCGATCGGCCGCCATTCCGCCAGCGCCTCGAAGAAATCTCTCGAGGAGCTTACAGCTTCCTTGGATTGGAGCTTTGATCCGAAGGCCAGGGTCGCGGCGTCAGAGAGTAGTCCGGCGTAAGATCCTCACCCGAAATGGCCACCGCCTTGATCATCACCCAGGCGCGCAGCCCGACGACGAGAGCGAGGCGTTCGACCGATTCGCTGGTGACGAGCGTGTGCATGCGCGTGACGCCAAGGCTGAATGTGACGCGCACATAGGGCGCCTGCAAAGCGGCGATTTCGACAATTTCGCCCGGCAGGCGATTGGTAATCGAAACATCCATCGGGCGCGAGAGCGCGATCGAGACGTCGCTGGCGTCGATGTGCACCGCGACGGCGGCGCCGACAGGGTCGTCGATCAGCGGCGCGCGCAATTCTCCGTCCTCGAATTGCAGCGTCGTCATCGCCGCCGGCAGATCATGACGCAGGACCCGCGCCGCCAGGGTCGTCGTCAGGAGGGGGCGCGCTATGCGCGAGGGCGAATTTCCGATCAGCTTATCGCCCGCAGTCATGCTTTGTCGTTGCCTTCGTCGCTCGATAAATCTAGGAATACTGGCCAAAGCCGTGCTGGTAAACAATAACGCTTTTGGCGCGGCGAGCGCCTGCCTTAAATAAAGGAAATTCAATGAAAATTTCAGCTCGCAATTCGCTTGAGGGCGTCGTGAAGACGGTCATCAAGGGCGCGACCACGGCTCATGTCGAAATCGAATTGACGGGCGGCGCTATCGTTACGGCGTCGATCACGAATGAAGCTGTCGACGATCTGAAGCTCGCCGTCGGATCCAAGGCGTTCGCCGTGATCAAATCCTCCGATGTCATGGTCGCCGTCGCCTGAGGCGCCGTTGCGCCAAGAGGCCGCTTTGCTGCGCCGACAAACTGCCAAATGGCGAGGTCTCCCGCGCCCAGGCCGAACCGCAACGCCATCCTCGAACTCCGGCGCCGCTATAATCCGCGTGAGCCGGAAAAATTATCGGCGCTGGAGGCTGTCGCCTGCCAGCGTCCCGCCCGCCCGCTCCGTCGCCTCCGCCCGGGCTACTCCAACGAAGCATCGCTGACTTTGATGCCCGAGCCGCCAGTGTCACCCGACGCCTGATCGCCGCCCGGGAAGGGGCGCGCGCTCAGGCGGCGTGCGCGCCGGTGCGGATGATCGTCCCGACATGCTCGCCACGCAGCGCGGCGGTGAGACGGCCGGGCACGAGCCCGTTCACGATCTGCACGCGCTCGAGATGGCGCGCGGTCGCCATGACCTCGAGCAGCGCAGGGTCGAAGGGCAGCGTCCCTTTGGACTTGGCGAGGTCGGCGGCGTTGGCCTCGCGGATGAATTGCGCCTTTTTCCCGTCGGGGCCATTCGGGTCGGCATCGTATAACCCATCAACGTCCTCCACGATCGTGAGGCCGGCGGCTCCGAGCGCGTCGGCGAGCAGAAACGCGCCGGTGTCGGCCCGGTGAATCGGGATGCGGGAGCCTGGGAACTCGTGGTGGTGATAGGGAGGAAAGGCGCTCCCAACGACCGCTCGGGCCGCCGTGAGGTGGATTGCGAGCTGGCTCGCCAGGGTGGGGTGCTCAACGTAGGAGACGCCTTCCGGGGCAAGCAGCGCCGCGAGGATGTGGCCGTTCTGGCCGGCCTCGCTCGCGGCGAGCGGCGCGAGCGATCCGACTGGCAGGCCGAGGTCGAGACCGACGCCATAGAGGTGGCGGGCGCGGATGCCGGCGCCCGTCAGGATCAGCAGGCGGTGCTCGGGCAGGAGCTTGCGCAGCTCGTCCACGATCGGCAGGATCGCCTCATGGCCGCGATCCATGATGGAGCGGCCGCCGATCTTGACGACCTGAAGCCAGGGGAGAATCCGCACGGGGCGCCCGCCCGCGACGGGGCGGGTGAGCGCGTCGTCGAGGAGGGTCTGGCGCGCGAGCGGCGAGGCGACGTGTTTGATGGTGTCGGCAAGTTCGGACATGGCGTTGGCCTCTAGCGCGCGGTGATGATGGTGCCGACATGCTCGCCAGCGAGCGCGCGGGTCAGGTTGCCGGGAACGAGGCCGTTCACAATCTGCACCTCGTGGACGTGGCGCGCCGACTGGAGCAGGTCGAGCATCGGGAACTCAAGGATCGAATCGTGCAGCCCCCGCGCCTTCATCTCGTCAACCGAGATCTTTGGGATGAAACTTGCGTCCTTTGAGGTTTTCGGG
The DNA here is from genome assembly GCF_000021745.1 of Methylocella silvestris BL2. Taxonomy (NCBI): domain Bacteria; kingdom Pseudomonadati; phylum Pseudomonadota; class Alphaproteobacteria; order Hyphomicrobiales; family Beijerinckiaceae; genus Methylocella; species Methylocella silvestris. Next base: position 1,704,975 of record NC_011666.1, on the reverse strand, counting down.
TTGGCGGTGAAGAGTCCGTCTTCGTCCTTCACGAAGATCATCGCCTTGCAGCCGAACTGTTCCGCGAGGAGGAAACATCCGGCGTCGGTGCGGTAGGGCGGGATGACGCCTTCCGCCGCCGGTCGCGTCCACAGGCCGTAGGGCGGCATGCCGCTGAATATGACGGCGTTTACCTCAGCGAGGAAGAGCGGCACCGCCGAGAGTCCAGCGCCGTCGACCGCGCAGATGCCGTGCTTGGCGAAGAGTTGCGCCAGCATCGCGGCGTTCTGGTCGGCGACGGAGGCGCCAAGCTGCGAGAGCAAGCCCGCCGGCAGATTAAGCCCCGCCGCGATCGAATAGAGGTGACGGGCTCTTGTGCCGGCGCCGGTACCGATCAGCAGCTGGTGGGCTTTGCGCGCGGCGACGATCTCGTCCACAAGCGGGTAGACGGCGGCGCGGCCGCGGTCGATGACGCTCTGGCCGCCGATCTTGATCACCGTCGCGTCCGGCAGGATCCGGAAGTCCGACGCCGTCTCCGTCGCCTCTAGAAGCTGCGCGTCGGTCAGCGATCGCTGCATCAGGAGCGCCTCGAGCTCCGCCGTCGTATTGGCCATGGGGGTACCTTTCGTCGCTTATATTGTTCTTTCTTCGAGCGAAGAGATACGTCTTATAGAAATACTCTGCAATATACTAAAAGTATGCATCTTTTACCTGGCAGGGAAAAGATGCACAATTAAGCGCATCTCGTCAGTTGCCGGAATGGAGATCGTCAAAAACCTGCCCATCCACACTAGAATTCAGAAACCACATGGCAACGGTTATTGCGTGTCTTTCAATACTTGATTTGAGGATTGGCCGGCGGCAGCGAATGGCGTTATTGGCGGCGTCGGGGAAAGAAAGAAACAGGACCGCCGCCGCGCAACGGCTTCCTCGATCACAATCCACGCGCGCAAACGCTGGCGGTCTCGCTCGTTATGACAAGCTCGCCGAAGGTTTCATGGGCGTCGCCCGACTCGGCCACGCCCGAATCGGGGCCTCAATTTTTCGGCGGCGGCGTATAACCAATTGTCAAAGAATCCTTGGCGTTGCTGGTCAGGACGCCCTGGATCTTATTCGCGAGCACTCCAAGCAGCCATGGCAGTTGCACTTCGATCCGCAGTTGGTCGGGCATCACGTCGATCTGCGCCGTAACGGACTGCCCCAAGGCGACGACGCGCACATCGGCCTTGTCGCCGGTCCATTTGATCTCCGAATAGGCCAATTTATCGATATAGGCGCCCCGCAACGCCTCGACGCGTTCGCAAATGCGCTTTTTCGCGGCTTCGACGCCAAGATCATGCGGTACGGTAATGACAATCGATTTGGACATGAGGCTTCTCCGTTTCCTGCATGTAGCGATGCGCCGGGTTCAAGTGAAGATGGAGCGGCGTCGAATCCGGTCAGCGCTTGAGATACGATCAGGGCGGCGTGCGCTTAAGCCTTACTTTGGCGCATGATGCGGCTCCGGATCCCGCGCAACCCTTGCGCCGCCTGGCATTAGCCTTGATTTCTGGCCAAGTCGGATGATCTACATACCAGGCGTCAGGCGTTTTCAACTCGGAGAAAAAGCTCCGGGGCGAGAAAGCGCCGGCGCCCTGATAAGGATCGACCGATGTCCGCTCATCCCGACGAAATCTCTTCGCCCCCCGTCAGCGTTCCCATCAAGGGCATGCATTGCGCCTCCTGCGTCGGGCGCGTCGAAAAGGCGATTGCGACGGTGCCCGGCGTCGCCGACGTCTCGGTCAATCTGGCGACGGAAAAGGCGAGCGTCAGCTTCCTCGGGCCGGTCGATCTCGACGCGGTGATCGCGGCGATCAATAAGGCGGGCTATTCCGCCGTGCTTGCCTCAGCCGAATTTTCGATCGCGCAAATGACCTGCGATCATTGCGTGAAAACCGTCGAGGAGGCGTTTCGCGGCGTCACCGGCGTCGTCGATGCGACGGTTAACCTGGCGACTGGCGCCGGAGTTGTCCGCTATGTGAGCTCGATCACCGATCCCCACTCCATCGCCAAGGCCGCGACCGAGGCGGGCTACCCGACGCGCGAAATTAAGACAGGAGCGGCCCCGCCGCCGTCGCATGCGGCGCATCACCATGGCGACGCCGAGACGCTTGCCCGCGATGCGCGGCTGGCTCTCATCCTTACGCTGCCCGTGTTCCTGCTCGAGATGGGGGCGCACTTCATTCCCGGCCTGCACGGCTTTCTCATGGACACGATCGGCATGCAGCCGATCCGCATCGCCGAATTCGTGCTGACGGCGATCGTGCTGTTCGGTCCCGGCCGGCAATTTTTCACCACCGGCGTTCCCGCGCTGCTGCGCGGCGCGCCCGAAATGAATTCGCTCGTCGCTCTCGGCGCCGGGGCGGCCTTTCTCTATTCGACGCTCGCGACTTTCGCGCCGCAGCTTTTCCCGGAAGGCACGGCGCAGGTCTATTTTGAGTCGGCGGGCGTGATCGTGACCCTGATCCTGTTTGGCCGCATGCTCGAGGCGCGCGCCAAGGGCAGGGCGGGCGCGGCGATCGAGCGGCTGGTCGGGCTGCAGCCGCAATCGGCCGCCGTGCTGAAGGGCGGCGAGGCAGTGGATACGCCGCTCGACCAGATCGTGGTCGGCGACGTCGTGCTGGTGCGGCCCGGAGAGAAGATCGCCGTCGATGGCGTCGTCGTCGAGGGCTCCTCCTTCGTCGATGAATCGATGCTGACCGGCGAGGCGCGACCGGTCCAGAAAGCTGCCGGCTCCGACGTCGTCGGCGCGACGATCAATACGACCGGCAGCTTTTCCTTCAAGGTGACGAAGATCGGCGCCGACACGGCGCTGTCCCATATCATCCGGCTTGTCGAGCAGGCCCAGGGCGCGAAGCTGCCCATCCAGGCGCTGGCCGACAAGATCACGGCGCGGTTCGTGCCGGTTGTGATGGGTATCGCCGCCGCGACCTTCCTGCTCTGGCTGCTGCTCGGCCCGGCGCCGTCGCTAAGCCATGCGCTCGTCGCCATGGTGTCCGTGCTGATTATCGCCTGCCCCTGCGCCATGGGCCTCGCCACGCCAATGTCGGTGATGGTCGGCGCAGGGCGCGGCGCCGAGCTTGGCGTTCTGTTCCGCAAGGGCGACGCGCTGCAGCGGCTGTCCGAGCCGAGGACGGCGGCGCTGGACAAGACCGGCACCATCACCAAGGGGGCGCCCGAACTGACCGACCTTGCGCCTGCGCCTGGCTTTGCCAGTGACGAGCTTCTGGCGGCGGTGGCAGCGGTCGAGGCGCGCTCCGAGCATCCCGTCGCCGCCGCAATCGTCGCCGCGGCGCGGGCGAAGGGGCTCGCGATCAAGCCGGCCGAGCAATTTCTCGCCAAGACTGGCTATGGGGTCGAGGCGATCGTCGAGGGCCGCAAAATATCGATCGGCGCCGAGCGTTTCATGACGGAGCTCGGCGTCGACGTCAGCGTCTTCGCGCAAGAGGCCGCGCGTTTCGCCGCTGAGGCGAAATCGCCGCTCTATGCCGCAATCGACGGCAGGCTCGCCGGACTCATCTGCGTCGCCGATCCCCTCGCGGAGGGCGCGGCGAGCGCCGTCGCCGCATTGCGGGGCCTCGGCTTCCGGCTCGTCATGGTGACCGGCGACAATCGCAAGACGGCGGCGGCGATCGCCAACGCCGTCGGCATCGACCGCGTCATCGCCGAGGTTCTGCCCGAGGGCAAGGTCGCGGAGGTGCGCCGGCTTCAGACCGAAAACGGCCGCGTCATCTTTGTCGGCGACGGCGTCAATGACGCGCCCGCGCTCGCCGCCGCCGATATCGGCCTCGCCATCGGCAAGGGGACGGATGTCGCGATCGAGGCCGCCGACGCGGTGCTGATTGGCGGCGATCTGCGCGCCGTCGCGGCGGCCGTCGCGCTGAGCCGGGCGACGATGCGCAACATCAAGGAGAATCTGTTCTGGGCGTTCGCCTATAACGTCGTGCTTATTCCGGTCGCGGCCGGCGCATTATATCCCTTCTTCGGGATCATGCTGTCGCCGATGCTCGCCGCCGGGGCGATGGCCTTCTCCTCCATCTTCGTGGTTTTGAACGCGCTGCGGCTGCGCGGCTTCATGCCGCCGGCCGGCTATGGGGCTGAGGCGGTCGGCGCACCGAGGAGCATCGCGCCAGCGGCCGCGCCCGCGGCGGAGGCCGACCTTGCGGGCGCGCGTCTGCGCTGATTTTGGGCTGATCCCCGGGATAGGATCGCGGCGCGCTTCATGCTAACAGCCAGTCGTCCGGCGGGGCGGCGCGCGCCGTTTCCGCGGGCCGATCTGGGTTACGGATCGTCGTTGTAGCGCATTTTCGGGACCCGATTCGCTTCGCCTGAAAATGCTTTGGGCTGTTGGATTCCCTCAAATGTCGCAAGAATTCCGCCGCGCCGCCCGGGCGCTGATCTCCGTTTCCGACAAGACCGGCCTCATCGACTTCGCGCGCGGCCTCACCACGCTCGGGATCGAACTCATCTCGACCGGGGGCACCCATGCCGCTCTGGTCGAGGCGGGGCTGAAGGTCGTCGACGTCGCCGACGTCACCGGATTTCCCGAATTGATGGACGGAAGGGTCAAAACGCTGCACCCCAAGGTGCATGGCGGTCTTCTCGCCATTCGCGAAAATCCGGAACACGAGGCGGCAATGCTCGCCCATGGCATCGAGCCGATCGACCTGCTCGTCGTCAATCTCTATCCGTTTCAGGCGACGATCGACGCGGGCGCCGACTTCGACCAGTGCATCGAGAACATCGACATCGGCGGCCCGGCCATGATCCGCGCCGCCTCCAAGAATTTCAACGACGTCGCGGTCGTCGTCGCAATCGAGGATTACGCGCCTCTGCTTGCCGAACTCGAGGCCAATGGCGGCGCGACGACCCTGGCGCTTCGGCAAAGGCTGGCGCAGAAGGCGTTCGCGCGCACGGCCGTCTATGACGCCGCGATCTCGAACTGGTTCGCAGAGCAGATCGGCGCGGATGCGCCGGATTTCCGCGCCATCGGCGGCAAGCTCGCGCTGAACTTGCGCTATGGCGAGAATCCACATCAGCAGGCGGCCTTCTACGCCACCGGCGAACGGCGCTATGGCGTTTCGACCGCCCGCCAGCTCCAGGGCAAGCAGCTCTCCTACAATAATATCGGCGATACGGACGCGGCCTACGAACTCGTCGCCGAATTCGATCCGGAGCGGACCGCCGCCGTCGCGATCATCAAGCATTCAAATCCCTGCGGCGTCGCCGAGGCCGCGACCCTGGAAGAAGCCTATCGGCTGGCGCTGCGCTGCGATCCGGTCTCCGCCTTCGGCGGCGTTGTGGCGGTGAACCGCAAGCTCGACGCCAAAGCGGCGGCCGAAATCGTGCAAATTTTCACCGAAGTCATCATCGCGCCGGACGCCGATGAAGCGGCGATCGAGATCGTCGCCGCCAAGAAGAATTTGCGGCTGCTGATCGCAGGGGGACTGCCGGATCCCCGCGCGACAGGCCTCTTTGTTCGCCCCGTCGCCGGCGGCTTCCTGGCGCAGGGGCGCGACAATGCCGTCGTCGACGATATGGATCTGCGCGTCGTCACCAAGCGCGAGCCGACCGAGGCGGAATGGAGCGATCTCACTTTCGCGTTTCGCGTCGCGAAACATGTGAAGTCGAATGCGATCGTCTACGCCAGGTCCGGCGCGACGGTTGGCGTGGGGGCAGGTCAGATGAGCCGGGTCGATTCGACGCGCATCGCCGCAATCAAAGCCGCGGAAGCGGCGCGGCAGGCGGGGCTGCCCGAAAGTCTGGCGCTGCGATCGGTCGTCGCCTCGGACGCTTTCTTTCCCTTCGCCGATGGCGTGGAGACGGCGATCGAAGCCGGCGCGACGGCGCTGATCCAGCCGGGCGGCTCCCTGCGCGACGCCGAGGTCATCGCCGCCGCCGACGCGGCAGGGGTGGCGATGGTCTTCACCGGCGTGAGACATTTCCGTCATTGAGCCCGTTTGTGGCGCAAAAGCGGCGGCCGGCGGCGCGGCGCAACAAAGACTAAGCAACTGTTAAAGTTTATGAAATTCAACCCAAACTTTTTTTGAATATTGCGGTGCAGCAAGGTGTGCTAAGTCACCTACGGTTCAGATTGAACCAGCGATAGTCGCTTTACACGAGGGCGAGCCCCCCGGCTTAAGTTTCGGGAAACCCTTGGCTTCTATCGTGGATCGCACCGGAGACAAGTCTATGCATATCAGCTCAACGGACTTCGTGAATGAAGGCCGCATCCTTTACCCGATCGGGAAGATCAGCGCCGCTTCCGCCTGGCATGCCGGGCCGGTCGACGCCTCCCAGGGAGATTGGCGCGCAGTCGCGCTGCAAGAGCTGATCCGCCGGGCCGAAGACGTAGACGCGGACGCGATCATCGACGTGAATTATGTGACCGACGGGATCGCTCCCGCCGATGAGTCCGGCGTCAGCCTGCGTCGCGTTCTGGCGACCGGCACGGCGGTGCGGCTGGCGGATCTGGCTTAAAGCTGGGTTTTCGGGTTCGGATCGCGGCGCAAGAGCAGCCGCGAACCTCCGGCGTTATGTCGATATCTCCCTGAAGTCGTTCGCCCTTCGACGACAATCATCCTTCACGGATCGAGAAGCCTGGCCGCCACCGCGTCATCTGCGCCGCGCGCGGCGGCCTTGCCTCTGCCTCCGACAAGACGCCTTCCACAATATTCTAACGCGTCGGCTCGGACGTCGGCCCGATCTGCTTCACCGACTGGGTGAACTGATCGACCTGCTCGTCGAAATGGTCCCGCGTGTCGGGATCGACGATGGCCACTGGCGCCGAGACGACGAGGCCGGCGGCGTGGCCGACGGAGCTCGCCGCGCTCGCCGTCGTCTGCATGATCTTTTCGCCGAAGCCGACGCGGGAATCGGTCAGCACCTGTCCTGAGGCGAGGCCGCGCCCGATCAACTCGATCACTTTCGGGTCTTCGGCGAATTTGCCGTGGTTGAATTCGTCATGCGAGGGGAACGTGGTCAGATTGATGACCGAAATTTTTTCCTTCGCCAGCATGGTGCGGTAGGGTTCGACGTCGGGATTGATGGCGCCGAGGCGCGGCGCGCCCCACACTTCCTTTGACGCCGCGAGCGCCTTGTCGTCCTCCGAGGTGAAGAGAACCACATGCGGCCGGTCCGGCCCCATCGAGGCGATCTGTTCCTCGGCGACTTCGACGTCGACGTCGGGCGCAGCCAGAAGCACCAGCTGAATTTTCGGCGCAACCCGCCCATCGCGGATCGCCATCTGCCGCAGCGCTTCGAGCGTCACCCAATTGCCCATCGAATGGGCGAGGATCGAGATTTTCTTGACCTTTGGGTCTTTCGCCAGGAAGCGCAGAAGCGATTCAAGCGCGTCGCGCGAATAATTCGTGCTCTCACGGTCGTAGCCATAAGAGAACACGCTGCCCTTCGAGGGCCAGGTGAACAGCACGGGGGCGACCTCGCCCAGCGCGCCGGAATCATGCAGGATTTGCGCGAAACGATAGACGGCGTCGTCGTAGCGCTGGTTGAAGCCATGCACGAAGACCATCGCCTCGCTTTTGTTGGAGTCGCGCAACAGCCGGGCAAAGGTGGCGATCGCCTGATCCCGATTGATGACGTCGGCGCGAAGAGTCACGAAATCCGTCAAGGCGTTGCCGGGAAGCTGCTTTGGCCATTGCACGTCGCCAATTTTACGGTTGGCGGTCGGTGGAATCGACACCAGCATATCGGCAAACTGCGGCTCGGCCGCCCGGCCGCCGCCGAACATGACCGCCCGGGTCGCAGCCGGGGCGCGCGTTGTCGCGACCACCATCTCGACATGCGTCGTGCCCGGCGCATAGAAGGCGTCGGGATTGGGCTCAAGGAAGCCGTTGATATTGGAGCAGCCCGAGAGGCTCAAGGCGCTGACGCAGGCGATCGCGCAAAGCGAGGCGGCAAAGCGGCGCGGAGACGGTGCGCGGTCGCCAACGGGCGACCGCTGATGCCAACTGGATTGACGCATACGCTACGCACCCCGGGGCCGCCGGCCGCTCAGACACGGCGGCGTGGAGAAACACCGTCGCGTTCAGCGCGCAAAGCGGTCAAGAGCAGGGAGCGGTTTCGCAAGCCGAAGAGGCGCTTTGTGGCGCTGTGCTGCGGCGGCGCCACAGTTTTGGCGCCGCCGAGCGGCCAAGAGGGGGGGCGGCCTGAGTTTAAGCGCTGCGTCTTTCCAGGTCGCGCACGACGGATTCGTCGACTTCCTCGGTCCAGACCTTGAAGCGCTTGAGAATATGCGGGCCGAATGACGTCGCGAGCGGGATGTCGGTCGCGTCGCGACCGCGCGCGACCGTGATCCGCCCGATACGCGGCGTGTTATGGCGGGCGTCGAAGGTAATCCATCGTCCATCGAGATAGACTTCGAACCAGGCGTTGTAATCCATCGGCGCGGGATCCGGAGGAACGCCGATGTCGCCCAAAAATCCGTTCGCGTAGCGGGCGGGGATGTTCATGCAGCGGCAGAAGGTCACTGCGAGATGCGCGAAGTCGCGGCAGACGCCAACCCGTTCATTATAGGCCTCGAAGGCCGTCCGGGTGGAGCGGGCGTATTGATAGCCAAAGGTCAGATGGTTCATGACGAAGTCGCAGATCGCCTTGACCCGTGGCCAGCCGCGCGGCGTCGAACCGAACAATTGCCAGGCGATGTCGCCGAGCTTGTCGGTTTCGCAGTAGCGGCTGCCGAGCAGATAGACCAGCGTCTCGCTGGGCAGGAACTCCAGCGGAACTTCCTGCGCGACCTGCTCATAGCCGTCGGCAAGACCGCTGTCCTCGATCACGAAATCGCGCGAGATCGCGAGATCGCCGGCTGGCGCGACGAAGCGCCTGACGCAGTTTCCGAAGGTGTCGTAATAGGTCTGCGTCGCGATCGACGGGGTCGTAAAGAACGGACTCTTGAAGCGGACGCGATAATCATACTCTTGATGCGAGTCGAGCAGACAAACCATCAGCGTTGGCTGAAAGCATTGAAAGACCAGATCGTATCCGTAGCGAATCAACATAGGGATAGTCCCGCATTTTCTCGGGTGGCGTAGAAAAGGGACCGCACTAGCGGTCCCGCGCAATTAAGCTCCTTTCATAAAGCTTGTTTGCCCGGCGGAAGTTCCATGCGTCTTGGCCCATAAGTTAGGCAGAACGCTCGAAGATTCCGGTGAGACGCCCCTTTGCGATGGCTCGGCTCTGCAGGAAGCGGATGATCTCGGCCCGTCCCGGCGGCGCGTCAAAATCGGGGCGCCGGTCGACCGCGTAGATCTGAAAGACATAGCGATGCGGGCTGCGGCCCGGCGGCGGATCGGGCGGCGTCCAGGACGAGGCTCCGCGCGAATTGACGCCGAGCAGAAGCCCTTCCGTGAAGGCGTTCTCGGGGCAGAGCGCGCCGGGAATGAGATCGTCGTCCATGCCTGGCGTTTTCACGGCGATCGCATGAAGAAAGGGTTCCGGCGTCTCGCTGTCGGCGTCCTCGACGACGAGGACGATCGAAGCGGCGCCGTCCGGCACGCCGCGCCAGCGCAGCGGAGGCGATTCGCCCTCGCCGAGCGCGGTAAACAGCGGCGGAATGGCCTCGCCATCTTCAAAGGCGACGCTTTCCACCCGGATCGTCTCAGGGATGTCCGGCCCGGCTTCGGCGTAGATCAAAGCGTCGAGCCAGGGCGCTGACTCCTCGGCTCCATTGGCGCGGAGATGACCGTGGCCCGCGGGCTGTTTCCCGAGCATGCGTCGTTCCTCCAAAAAAGATCATCTTTGGTAAACGCTTAGCCATGGGTTTGGTTCGTTTAATAGTTTGGCGCGCCTTTCGCTAGGCGCTGCGCGACAAAATTGTAACGCACGTTTTGCGCGCCGGGCGTATGTTGTCCTGAACTTCCGATTTTTCGGGCGGCGGCGCGCGTCGAGGGCAGTTCTCGGCGGATAGGGAAGGGGGCGCTTGCAGGCGGCTCCATTCATTGTTTGCGCAAAGGATTGAACATGATCGTAGAAGCGGCGCTCGTGGTCCACATCGCGGAATTTTTGTGCGATTCAAGGCAAACCGCGGTCTTGTTCGAAGACAGGCTGGTCGAGCAGCCGGTCGCGGAGCTCGCGGCGAATGATCTTGCGCGCGAGGCCGGCAAGCAGGTCTGCGGCTTTTATTCCGGAGACGCGGCTGTCGCTTCTGAAACGCGCGTCATTATACATGGCGTTGTTTACCTCATTACCGAATTTGTGTTCGATACCGATCATCGGATGGCGATGAGCGCGCAACGCGTCTTCGACGCGCGAGCGAGATCCGGCGAGCAGGATCTGTAGCTGGCGCCTATTTGCCGAAGGCGATCAAGAGAGCGCCGCAGCCGATGAAGCCGACCCCGAGCCAATTGGCGGGGGAGAGGCGCTCGCCAAGGAACATAACCGCAAAGATTGCGACGAGAACAACGGATAGCTTGTCGATCGGAGCCACCCGCGCGGCGTCGCCGAGCTGAAGCGCGCGGAAATAACAGGCCCAGGATGCGCCGGTCGCGAGCGCCGACAAACTGAGAAACAGCCAGCTCCGCGCGGGAATCGATGAGAGCGCCCGAAGTCCGCCCGTCGCGGCGAGGAAGGCGCCGAGGATCGCCGCGATGATCATGGTGCGGATCAGCGTCGCCAGATTGGAATTGACCTCGGCGACGCCAATCTTGGCGAAGATCGCCGTCAGAGCTGCGAAGGCCGCCGACAGCAGCGCGAAGACCAGCCAGGCGCTCGGCGCGGGCAGGCTCAAAGCCCGCCGCTTTCGCTGTCGGCGAGCAGCGCCGCCTGGTGATGCGTGGTCAGCGCGTCGATGACTTCATCGAGCGCCTCGCCCGTGATGACCTTGTCGAGCTTGTACAGCGTCAGATTGATGCGGTGGTCGGTGACGCGCCCTTGTGGGAAATTATAAGTCCGGATGCGCTCGGAGCGATCGCCCGATCCCACTTGCGAGCGCCGGTCGGCGGCGCGTTCGGCGTCGAGCTTTTGCCTTTGCTCGTCATAGATACGCGAGCGCAGCAGCGCCATCGCCCGGGCGCGGTTCTTGTGTTGCGAGCGCTCGTCCTGCACGAAGACGATCGTGCCGGTCGGGATGTGGGTGATGCGGATCGCCGATTCCGTCTTGTTGACGTGCTGGCCGCCGGCGCCCTGCGCGCGCATGGTGTCGATCTTCAAATCCGCCTCATTGATCTCGACGTCGACCTCCTGCGCCTCCGGCAGAACGGCGACCGTCGCGGCCGAGGTGTGGATGCGCCCCTGCGTTTCGGTGTCCGGCACGCGCTGGACGCGGTGGGCGCCGGATTCGAATTTCAGCTTGGCGAACACGCCGCGGCCGGCAATCTCGGCGATGATTTCCTTGAACCCGCCCGCCGCGCCCTCATTGGCAGAGATGATCTCGACGCTCCATCCCTTTGATTCGGCATAGCGCTGATACATGCGGAACAAATCGCCGGCGAACAGCGCGGCCTCGTCGCCGCCCGTGCCGGCGCGCACTTCGAGGATCGCGCTTCGCTCGTCCGCGGCGTCTTTTGGCAGGAGGGCGATCTTGAGCTGATGCTCCAGCGCTTCGAGCCGCTCCTTCGCGTCGCGCAGCTCCTCCTCTGCGAGCCCGCGCATCTCGGAATCGGTCGTCGGATCGGCCAGCATGGCGGCGAGGCCTTCGACCTCCTGCATCTGCGAGCGATAGTCGCGGATGGCGGCGGCGACCTGCTCGAGGCCGGCGAATTCGCGCGAGAGCTGGACATAGAGCGCCGGCTCCACAGCCTCGTTGAGGCGGGCGGAAACCTCGTCGTAGCGGCGAAGGATGAGATCGAGCTTTTCTTGCGGCAGCATGGCGGTTGGTCGGACCTTTAGCATCGCGCCGAAAAGTTGCAGATTTTTCGGATCGGATTGATGCGTTGAAAGAATTAGCAAGCGCGGCGATCGTTTCGGGGCCGCGGCCTAAATCGGGATCCCATGATCCTCGGCGAATTGGGCCAGCCCTTCGCGCAGACTTGATCCGGTCGATTTTTCGTTCAGCCGGGCCATCACGAGGGCGCGGGCGAGACGCAAATCCGCCGACAGGATCATGGCCTTGACCGGCCCGATCGCGGCGGCCGACATCGACAGGCTGCGATAGCCGATCGCGAGCAAAGCCAGGGCTTCAAGCGGCTTGCCTCCCATTTCGCCGCACAGCGTCAACTGCGTCGAGGCGGCGCGCGCGGCGTCGGCGATCTGCTTCAAGGCGCGCAAAAAAGGCGGCGCGAGCGGATCGAACCGTCTGGAGACGCGCTTATTGTCGCGGTCCGCAGCGAAAAAATACTGCATGAGATCGTTCGAGCCGACGGAGATGAAGTCGACGCTGCGGCAGATGTCGTCGATTTCGAACAGCAGCGACGGCACTTCGACCATGACGCCGACCTTGAGCTCGGAGGGCGGTTCGCGGCGGTGGCGTTTGAGCTGGGCGATTTCGCGGTCGAGGATCGCCCGCGCCGCTTCCAGTTCGGCGAGGCTCGCGATCATCGGAAACATGATGCGCAGGGGGCGCCCCGCTCCCGCGCGTAAGAAGCCGCGCAATTGCGTGCGGAGAAGCCCAGGCCGGTCGAGGCCGATGCGGATGGCGCGCCAGCCAAGCGCCGGGTTTTCCTCCTCGACCTGCGTCATATAGGGCAGCACCTTATCGGAGCCGATATCGAGCGTGCGGAAGGTGATCGATTTGCCCGCGGCGAGGTCAAGCGCCGAGCGATAAAGCCGTTCCTGCTCGCTCATTTTCGGAAAGCGCGAGGCGAGCATGAACTGCAATTCGGTGCGGAACAGGCCGACGGACTGCGCGCCGGTTTCGGCGAGATGCTGCAAATCGACGAGGAGGCCAGCGTTCATATGCAGCTCGATCTCGACGCCGTCCCGAGTGACGGCGGGCAGGTCGCGCAGCTTGTGATATTGCTCCTGCCGCTTGGCGCGGAGCCGCGCCTTCTCGGCATAGGCGTGCTCGACGTCGGGCGCCGGGCGCACATGCACCTCGCCGGAGACGCCGTCGACGATGATGGCGTCGCCAGGTTCGACGAAGTCGAGGATATTGGCGACGTCGCCAGCTGCGGCGATGCCGAGCGCTCTGGCGACGATCGCGACATGGCTGCCGCCGCCGACGTCCTCCAGCACGAGGCCGCGCAATTTCGAACGGTCATATTCGAGCAGGGCGGCGGGCCCCATCGAGCGCGCGACGATGATGGCGTTATGCGGCAATTCGTCATGCGTCGCGACATAGCTCTGCCCGGTCAGCTGATGCAGCAGCCGGTTGGCGAGGTCGTCGAGGTCATGCAGCCGCTCGCGCATCGAGGGCTCGGGATGGCGCTGCAGCTTTGCGCGGGCGTCGTTCTGGACGCGCTCGACGGCCGCTTCGGCGGTGAGGCCGGTGGCGACGGCCTCGCGCAGGCGGCGCAGCCAGCCGCGGTCATGCGCGACCATGCGGAAGGTTTCGAGCACCTCGCGGTGCTCGCCCGGCCCCATATTGCCGGCTTCGATCAGGCTGTCGATCGATTCCCGCATCTCGCCGATGGCCTTGTCGAGCCGCGCCATCTCCTGCTTCATGTCTTCGGCGATGAGCTGCTTGACGATGATGCGCGGCTCATGCAGCACGACATGGCCGAGGCCGACGCCTTCGGCCAAGGCCGATCCCTTGAGCGTACGCGGGCGTCCCAGCGCGATGTCGGCGCCAGGCTCGGCGAGCGACTGCAATTCGCCGGATGCGATCATTTCGGCGAGCAGCATCGCCGTCGTCTGCAGCGCCTCGATTTCCTCGTCGGTATAGACGCGCCGCGCCCTGTTCTGGACGTCGAGCACGCCGAGCGTATTGCCGCCGCGCAGGATCGGCACGCCGAGGAAGGAGGAATAGATCTCCTCGCCTGTCTCCGGACGATAGGAGAAGGAGGGATGATTTTGCGCGTCGGCGAGCGCCAGCGGCTCGGCGGTCTCGGCGATCAGGCCGACGAGACCCTCGCTCGCGCGCATGGTGGTGTTATGAACCGCCTCGCGATTGAGGCCTTCGGTCGCATAGAGCTCGAGCCTTCCGTCGGCGCGCAGGATATAGACCGAACAGACTTCGGCGACCATGTTCGCCGCAATATGCACGACGATCTTGTCGAGCCGAGCCTGCGGGCTGACCGGCTCCGCCATGACTTCGCGAAGCCGGCGCAGCAGCAGACGCGGTCCGCCGAGTGCGCCATACATGGCTGTTTCCTGTTCAGGCCTGTTCCGGCCGCTTTCATTGAACCGGCGCCCAAAAGCGCGCCGCACGAGTCTCGGGCACGCGCTGCGGCCCTGGTCCCGTTTAACCAGCGGGCGCCCCGAACCGCAAGCAATTGTAACGCGGAAGGCCGCTATTCCCGGGCGGCTCTTCCCGTTTCAGCCCTTGTCGAGACCGTAGAGAGAATGCAGCGTACGCACCGCGAGCTCAGTATAGGCCGCTTCGATCAGCACCGAGAATTTAATCTCCGAGGTGGTGATCGCCCGGATATTGATGCCTTTTTCGGCCAGCGCCTTGAACGCTCTCGCGGCGACGCCCGCATGGCTGCGCATGCCGACGCCGATTGCCGAGACTTTCACGACGTCGCTTGCGCCATGAAGACTGGCGAAGCCGATCTGCGGCTGCGCCTTGAGAAGAATCTCCTTGGTCCGCTCGAATTCGGCGCCCGGCACGGTGAAGGTCATGTCGGTCGTCACCGAATCCTCGGAGGCGACCTGGATGATCATGTCGACATTGATATTGGCCTCGGCCAGCGGCATGAATATGGCCGCGGCGACGCCGGGATGGTCGGCGACCTGTTTCAGCGTGATCTGCGCCTCGTCCTTCGAGAAGGCGATGCCGGTGACGACCTGCTGCTCCACGATATCCTCCTCGTCGCACATTAAGGTGCCGGGCTGCGGAAACTCCGGATCGTCGAACGAGGACCGCACGAAGGTCTTGACCTTATGCGTCATGGCGAGCTCGACCGAGCGAACCTGCAGCACCTTGGCGCCGAGCGAAGCCATTTCCAGCATTTCCTCGAAGGCGATGCGGTTTAGCCGCCGCGCCTTCGGCACGATGCGCGGATCCGTCGTATAGACGCCGTCGACGTCCGTATAGATGTCGCAGCGATCGGCCTTGATCGCCGCCGCGATCGCGACCGCGCTGGTGTCGGAGCCGCCGCGTCCGAGCGTGGTGACGCGCCTTGTCGCCGGATCGACGCCCTGAAATCCGGCGATCACCGCGATTTCGCCCTCCGCAAAGCTTTCGAGAAGCGCCGAGCCGTCGATGTCAAGGATGCGCGCCGATCCATGCGCATTCGAGGTTACGATCGGCACCTGCCAGCCTTGCCAGGAACGCGCGGGCAGGCCGTTTCCTTGCAGCACAGCTGCGAGCAGCCCTGCCGTCACCTGCTCGCCCGACGAGACGACCGCGTCATATTCACGCGGGTCGTAGAGCTTGGCGGCGTCCTGGCAAAGGCCGACCAACTCATTGGTCTTGCCGGACATGGCCGAGACGACGACGGCGACGTCGAAGCCGGCCTTGCGCTCGCGCGCGACATGGCGCGCTACATTGCGGATGCGATCCATATTCGCGACCGACGTGCCGCCAAATTTCATAACCAGACGGGGCATCGCGCGAATGGAGCTCCTTGGGCTCGGCCGAAGCGAGACGGGGTGATTTCGGCGGATTTGCCATGACCCGCCGGCGCGGCCTATCAAGGCGCATCGCCGCTTTGGGCGCTTGCGAAAGCGGCAAGCCGGCGCGGCGCGTATATGCAATAAAGCCAGGCGGAATGCAAACCATGGCGCAGCGGGAAGAGGCCGGTCCATCCTCGGTCGATCCGGAGGACGTCGCGCGATTCGACCGGATCGGCGAAGACTGGTGGAGCGCCGACGGGCCGATGGCGGCGCTGCATAAGCTCAATCCTGTTCGCGTCGCCTATCTGCGCGATTTGATGAGCCGCCATTTCCGGGTCGAGGGATTGCCGCGCGACCGTTATGCGCCGCGACCGCTCGAAGGGCTGCGCATCCTTGACGCCGGATGCGGCGCCGGCCTCCTCGCGGAGCCATTGGCGCGCCTTGGGGCGCGCGTCACTGCGATCGATCCCGCGCCGCGCAATATCGAAGTCGCGCGCCGCCACGCCGAAAAATCCGGTCTTTCGATCGATTACCGCATGACGACAATCGAGGCTCTGTCGGGTGAGGCGGCCACGTTCGACGCCGTCCTCGCCATGGAGGTTCTGGAGCATGTGCTCGACGTTGCAGGCTTCGTGCGTTGCTGCGGCGCGCTCGTCCGGCCGGGCGGTCTGATGTTTGCCGCGACGTTGAACCGAACGCTGAAAAGCTTTGCCTTCGCCATTGTCGGCGCCGAATATGTGCTGGGCTGGGCGCCGCGCGGCACGCATGACTGGCGCCGCTTTATTTCGCCGCGAGAACTCGCCAGGGCGATGGCGGCGGCGGACCTCAGCGCTTTTGATGAGACGGGAGTCGTGTTCGATCCGCTCCAAGGCGGGTGGCGGCTCGCCCATGACACGGACATCAATTACATGATGGCGGCGTCGAAACGCCGCTGAGGCTGGGATCTGGACCGGATGTAACGGAAGATGCGGCCCCTTCGGGCCGCATCCTTGTTTTGCAGGGAGCGACAAGCGGCGCGAGGGGGACAATCAATCCGCCGCCGCCTCCTAGGATCGGCCTCAGTCGTTGCCGATGATGGTTCCGGCCGATTTATTGGGCGATGAGGTCACGATTGGGGTGTCATAGACAAAAACGGAGTCGATGCCGACCGGCTTTCCGAACGTATTGTTCCAAAGCACTGTGAAGAGGGCGCCCGTATTCAGGGTGAAAGCTCTGCTGCAGTTAAGGCAGGCGTTCCCTTGCATGACAGTCCCGGTCACTCCGTATATGCCATTCTCTGTGTAGGGCGTTTTGCCCTGAAAGAGTACGATGTTCTGGAAACCGTCGGGGAAGGGGTAGGGAAAGGTTCCCGGCTTGCCAGTAAGCCTGTTGGCGCGCACTTCGACCCCATACAGAGCGGTTCCCCAAGGCGACGCCGGAGAAATCATTGTTTGGCCAATACGAACATAAGCGGGTGTTTTACCATTGGCGTTTGTGATCGTGTTGTTCGTAATTTCTATGTTTTTGGCTGTGTTGAAGGTGAGACTATTTGCAATAAAGGCGTTCGTTGTCGACTTGGGGTCCAGATAGATGCCGCCATTGTTGGTTAGCCGATTGTTGGTGACGGTCGTATTCAGAAACATGCCGGCCCAAAGTCCGATCCCGATCGGGTTGTCGTTCAAGGTGTTGTTGCTGATGATCGCGTTCTCAAAGGACGGGACCGCGATGGCGAAATGATCGCCGGCCGCCGGAACGACGTCCCATGGTTTATTCAGCGTGAAAGTGTTGTTGGTCCGCGCGACAATCTGACGATATTGGCCAGCTCCTTTGCCGCTAACGACAAAGAGGTTCATATTCGGGTAATCGTTCCAGGTGCAAACGCCGGAACATTTGGAGTCCGCGCTGACCGTCGTCGCGCTTGCCGAGGTCACGACGCCGGTATCATCGCGACGAACCGATTCGTTCAGGATCGTCTCGCCATCGTTCTGGTTGACTTGGAGCGTTCCGCCGGACACGTCGAAAGTGTTTCCATAAATAAGGTTATTCCGGCCAAACTGCATCGACAGTTGCCGTCCGAGCCTGCGGCTTATGACTTGGCCGACGACGATCGGCTTGACAATATAGGGCCAGGAGGTCTGCGCGGCCGTCGCAACGATCGTATCGGTCGCGCTGCGCGTGAAGTGATTGCTTTCCACCTTGGCGTTGACTGTGTCGTTGATGCTGATTTGATCGGTCGCCCATTTGATCGTGTTCCAGCCGAGCACGAAGTTTGACACCGGCCCCGCGATCAGCGGACCGTTTCCACCCGTCAGAGCGTCTCCGCCCTGGTGGTTTACGGCTTGAGTGATCGTCGAATTGACGACAGCGATGCGGTCGCCTTTCAAACCGATCGCCGTTCCGGTTCCAAGGTCCCAATTCACCCGCGCGATGAAGAATTTGGAAATGACCCCGCCGCGCACGCCGAAATTGGTGACCTTCTGGCTCAATTTATCGAGATTCTTGAGCGATAGATCGGCGATTCCGGTGAGAACGCCATTGTCGGGAACGCCGGTTGCTCCCATTCCGAATGAGGCGCCCTGATCCGTTGTCGGACCGTAGATAATGTGCGTCGTGGCGTTGCTCTGCCCCTGGAGCACGACGCCAGGGCGGAGGTTGATTCCCGTCGTGCCGAGATTGTAGGTTCCGGCCGGCAGATAGACGATGCCGCCGCCATTTCTCGATGCGCGATCGAGCGCGTCCTGGATCGCCGGGGCGTCATTCGCCACGCCATTACCGACGGCGCGTTTGGTCAGAGCCACATCAGTTCGGACGTTGAAGATATGATGATCGGCCTCCGTCGCAGCGACGCCGGCGCGATAGCCGGGACCGTTCCGTGTGATGTAGTCGAACGCCCACACCTGGCCGACCTTGAAATAGTCATTGCCCGCAGCATGGCCGAGCGTCGTCGCCTCCGAGGTGACCGCGCCAAAACCATTGGACACGATCGCCTTATAAGGGTGTCCGCCAATGATTCCTGCCGGCGGCTTGAAACCAAGCATATAGGACTGGCGGATGGTGACCGTCACGGGCAACTGTGCATTGGTCACTGTGTCGAGGAGAGTGACTTTTGGCGTGGCTCCTCCCACATTGAGATTGCGGCCGTATACCCGGTTCTCCATCCCGGTTGCGAGGTCGGGCGCATCGAAATAATGGATCTGCGGCGCATTGAGCAGCGTGCCATCGCTCCAGGATAATAGATTCTCATAGACCTTGAGCGTGTACAGGCTGAAGGCCATGGTCTTCGGGATGCGCACGATGATCACATTGTCCCGACCTTCCGTGACCGGGATCTCGGTCGGGACGATTGAATTCGCCGGAGTGATGAACACGCGGGGGTTGGCGCCGAAGCCAGAGCCCTGCAACGTGATGAAATCGCCGGGATTTGCCGAGAATGGCGCGGCGGTCACAAATGGCTTTGCGCGAGCCGTTTCCGCCGAGAGCGCCATGAGCAGGGGAAGGACAAGGAGAAGGCCGAGCTTTCTCCAAAGGCGTGGCGGCCGTCGTCCATTTAAATCAGCCGTGCGGAGTGAATAAGGCACCAAACTACCCTCTCTATGGCCGCGTGAGAGGCTTCCAAACAAAGCCTGACCGGAGCTATTAAAAAAATAAGATTTGAATGTGGTTAAATGTTGTAAATGTTATGGCATCATATTCATCAGCGGGCCAGCACGCATGAAGAGCAATCGGATATTTCGTTCATTTTGTTAGAACAAATAGTGAACAATAGGGAACAATATATTCTTTGCGATGTTAGTCTGTCACGGCGATATCTTGCGACTTTGCTGTGTATCTGTTCGCAATCCGTGTAATTGACGGGTCAAGCTCGTAGTCCGCGCAAATAATCAATCTGCTTTCGCGCAACTGCAACTTGCAAGCGGCTAATGTTGTAAAGACCGGTAAATTAGTAAGCTGAGCCGTAGTTTTGGCGCGTCGTCGCGTTTCTGGAGCCTGTCTGCTTAGGCGACCGTCTTCATTGTTCGCGTCGCGCGGACCAAGACGAGGCCCTCCTTTCAAAAAACGTCTCTCGAAAAGAAATGTCGGCGAAATTGTGTCCGCATGGCGCCGCCGCGCGCATTCGCCGAACGTTGCGTCCGGCTGAGGCGCCTTTAAAGCGCTCCGCGAATGGTGCTTCATCGTTGCGATTGAGGAGGGGTTGCTCTACAAGAATCGAAAAGCAGGGGATACGAATGGCCGAGGATAAAGACGAGCCGTTTCGACAGGCCGCCGGAGCCGGCAAGTCGCCCGCCCCCGGCGAGGGCGAGGCTTTTGCCCCCGACAGCCCCGCTGAAACGACCCCTAGAGATCAGGATGGCGAGGCGCCGCGCGACATAGTCGCGGCGCAGGATCATGACGACGCCAGCGACGGCTCGGCCGCCGCAGCGCCCGTGTCGCCGCCGCCTGAGCAGCCCCACAAGGCAAAGCAGCCTTCGCGCGCGCCTCTGCTCATCGGCGCCCTGATTCTGGGCGCGCTTGGCGGCGTTGGCGGCGTTCTGGCGCTGCGCAGCTTCGAGTCCCTCGACACGACGCCGACGGCCGACACGCTTGCCGAACTCAATGCGCGCGCCGTCGAACTTGAAAAGAAGGCGGAGGCCTCGGCGGCGGCGGTTGCCGCGTTGCAGGGCCGCGTCGCCTCCGCGGAGAGCGCGGCGGGCAAAGCCTCGGCCTCGGCCGACGCCGCAGTCAGCGAAATGCACAAGTCCCTTGCTGCAAGCTCCGCCGCTCCGGTCGACGGAGGCGCCGCCGCCCCGCCGCCTCCCGCCGCCGCTGACATCGCCCCCGTCGCGTCGAGGGTCGACGCGGTCGCCTCGCGCGTCAGCGATTTCGAATCGAAGATCGCGGCTGTGCAGGCTAAATTGGGCGACGTCGAAGCGGCGCTCGCGACGCCGAAGATCGACGCGCGGGCGAAGCAGGATCAGGAGGAGGCGGAGTCGGCCGCAAAGGCGCTTGCGACGGCCCATTCGGTTGCTGTCGTTTCGGCGGCGCTAAGCCAGCATGTCGCCGCAGGCGTTCCCTATGAGACGGATGTCGCGGCGCTTTCCAATCTGAAAGTCGATGAAGCGAAGCTGCAGCCTTTGCAGGCGCACGCCAAGACGGGCGTCAGCAAGCCCGGCGATCTCGCCGCCGGGTTCGAGGCTCTCGCGCCGTCGCTCGAAGCCCCCGAACCGGCCAAGGCGGAAAGCGGGATTTTGGAGCGGCTGACGCATGATGCGTTAAATCTCGTCCGCGTCCGCCGCCAGGCCGATCCCTCCGATACGGACGTCCCGGGCCTGGTCGCGGCGATCGAAAGCGCTCTGGCGCGCTTCGACGTCGGCAAGGCCTATGCGCTGTGGTCGCAACTGCCGCCGGATCTCAAAGCCAAATCCGCCAAATGGGGCGAGGCGGCGAAGGCTCGTCTCGACGCGATCGCCGCCGCCAATGCGATTGAGGCCGAGGCGATGACGGCGCTCGGCAAGCCCAAATCTTGACGCTCTCGTCTTAAGCCAATTCTGGCTCCGCAACCGAGCTTACGGCAGGAAACCTATGATCCGCGTCCTCCTGTTTCTCGCCGTGCTGATTGGTCTTGCCATCGCCGAAGCGTGGCTGATCGAGCGGCCGGGCGAACTGGTGCTGAATTGGCAGGGCTATAAGATCGAAACCAGCGTGCTGATGGGCATCGCCGCTGTCTTCGTCGCGGCGGCGATTCTGCTCGGCCTGTGGATGCTGCTGCGCTTCATCTTCAACATTCCCTCGCTGATGGCTCTGGCGAGCCGGGGGCGGCGGCGCGAGAAAGGCTATGCGGCCCTCTCCCGCGGCATGATCGCCGTCGGCGCCGGGGATACGCAGGCGGCGCGCCGGGCGGCGGTCGAGGCGCAAAGAATGCTTCCGAACGATCCTCTGGCGCTGCTCCTCAAGGCGCAGTCGGCGCAGCTCTCCGGCGAAAGCGGCTCTGCCGAGGCGGCGTTCACGGAGATGACCCGGCGCAACGACATGCGCGTCCTTGGCTTGCGTGGACTGCATGTCGAGGCCGAGCGCCAGGGCGACGTCGAGAAAGCGCAACACTACGCCGAGACGGCGCGGGAGATCGCGCCGCTGCCCTGGGCGGCGAAGGCGAATTTCGCGCATAAGGTCGCCGCCGGCGATTGGCGCGGCGCGCTGGCGCTGCTCGAGAGCGGCGCCGGATCGAAGCATATCGACAAGACCATCCGCGAGCGCAGCCGCGCCGTGCTCGAAACCGCCATCGCGATCGAAAAGGCCGACGCCCAGCCGGCGGAAGCGCTTGCGCTGGCGCGGGCCGCGGTCAAGCGCGCGCCGACGCTTGTCCCGGCGGTCGCGCTCGCGGCGCGCCTGACCAGCGAGCAGGGCGACGCGCGCAAAGCGGCAAAGCTGATCGAAGCAGGCTGGGCCGGGACGCATCACCCGGATATCGCCAAGATCTATGTCGGGCTCTATCCCGGCGAATCGAGCGCCGACCGGCTGAAGCGGGCGATCTCGCTGGCGCAGCTCGCCCCGCGCGAGCCGGAAAGCAAGATCATGGTCGCGGAGGCGGCGATCGCGGCGGGCGATTTCAAGGCCGCGCGCGAGGCGATGCAGCCTCTGATCGAGGGACCGGAGCGTCCGACCGCGCGGATGTGCCGGCTGATGGCCGAGCTTGAAGAAAAGCAGCACGGGGCGGCCGGATATATCAGGGAATGGCTGACGCGGGCCTCGCTCGCGCCGCCGGACCCGACCTGGGTGGCGGATGGCGTCGCCTCCGATCAGTGGCGGCCGATCTCGCCGGTGACGGGAAAGCTCGACGCCTTCGTCTGGCAGAAGCCGGTGGAGCGGCTGAGCTCGGGCAATGAGGCCGAAGATGCGATCTTCGCGCAGATCCTTCCGCCCGAGCCTCCGCTCCTGCTGGAGGAAGCGCAGACGGCCTCCGGAGCAAAGACCGGGGCGCTTGACGGGCCGCCGCACCCAGACCCCGAGATCGCCATCCCGATGGGCCCGCCGCCGCCCACGACCGCTGAGCCGTCGGCCGCGCTCACGCCGCAGGAAAAGGAGCGGGACAAGCCGAAGGGCCTCGCCCAGCTCTTTGACGTCAAGCCGAAATAGGGCCTAAAGCCCGGTAGAAGAAGGGCCCAACGCAGCGAAAGGCCAGTTGCGGATCGCGGCGCTTGCCGCTAAGGAGTGACGCCGCAGCGCGCTGCAGGCCAAAACAGGACGCCGCAATAGCTCAGCTGGTAGAGCACGTCATTCGTAATGACGGGGTCGGGGGTTCGAATCCCTCTTGCGGCACCAAAGCGCTGTCTGGCGGCGTCCTAAAACGTCCATAATAGACTTAAAAACAAATGTTTATGGGCTGATCCCCGTCCAAGCGCGTCTCTGGACGTGCGTTGGTATCCGCTCAAATAGTTGGTATATTCGTTGGTACGGCGTGGATACCAACAATCAGATACCAACATGGCTCTCACCGATATGGAAATCCGGGCGGCCAAGCCCAGCGCCCGAATCGTCAAGCTTTCGGACGGTGGCGGCCTTCAATTGTGGCTCATGCCGGACGGCGCAAAGCGCTGGCGGCTCGCCTATCGCTTTGCCGGCGGCCAAAAACTGCTCGCCATCGGCGTTTACCCAGCGATTGGCCTTCGTGAAGCGCGGGAGGCGCGGGAAGGGGCGAAGCGTATTTTGGCCGAAGGAAACGACCCTTCGCTCGCGAAAAAGCTCGCCAAGGCTGCGAAGGCTACCGCTTCCGCCAATACGTTTGACGCCGTTTCAACCGAACTCTTGGACAAGAAGCGGCGCGAGGGGAAAGCCGAGCGTACTCTGGACAAGCTAGGTTGGCTTTTCAGCCTTGCCCGGCCTGCCATTGGCGTCCGGCCGATCGCGGAAATTTCAGCCCGCGAAATCTTGGCTGTTCTCCGCAGCGTCGAATCGCGCGGTACGCACGAAACGGCGAAACGGCTTCGGGCGACCATCAGCGAGGTTTTCCGTTATGCGGTTGCGACGGATCGCGCAGACTCCGATCCGACCGTCGCCTTGAAGGGAGCATTGGCTGCGCCGATCGTAAAACATCGCGCCGCCATCATCGAGCCAAAGGCATTCGGCGGCCTGCTCCGCGCCATCGCGACATATGAGGGCTCCCCGGAAACTTGCGCGGCGCTCGAATTGCTCGCCCTCACCTTTGTACGTCCCGGTGAGCTTCGCGCGGCGGAATGGGTTGAGTTCGACTTCGACAATGGCGTCTGGTCGATACCTGGCGAGAAAATGAAGATGAAGCGCCCTCACCGCGTCCCGCTCGCGGCGCGCGCTGTCGGCTTATTGCAGGAACTCCAAACCATAACCGGCCATGGAAAATTCCTTTTTCCGTCGGTCCGCTCGGCGGCGCGGTGCATGAGTGAGAATACGATCAACGCCGCGCTTCGCCGACTTGGATTCGAAAAGGACGAAATGACCGGGCACGGCTTCCGATCGGCGGCATCCTCTATGCTGAACGAAAGCGGCTTGTGGAACCCTGACGCTATCGAACGCCAACTTGCGCATGTCGATAATGATAGCGTCCGCCGCGCCTATGCCCGCGCCGATTATTGGGACGAGCGCATCCGCATGATGTCCTGGTGGGCCGATCGATGTGAGGAACTGCGACGCAGTGGAATCGTGGCGCCGCTTCGAGCGTGACCCTTTTCTCGGGCATCAAATTCCTGCTTTCGCGACCTTGTATGACGCATCATTTGCCAACACTTGCGGACCAGGATGGATTGTGATGATCAAATGCGGATCACCCGGCCCACGTCACCGAATGCTCATGCTTTTTCTTTGCAGTGGTTTTGGTGGAAGGTCGCGGTGACCTCTTGTTCTTTCGAAAATTTGATTCGGGAGCATTTGATTTGGAGCCTAATGCAGCCGCTCATCAACCATCTTCCAAGGAATCACGGCGCGAATTGCCGCGCATTGTTTCGGCTGGGTTTTGCCAGCTGCAAGACACGCTGAAGCAGCCTCCTCGACCAACGCTCTCGGCACGCCGGCGCCTTCTCCAAGCCAAAGAACCATGGGTGGGCACATTATGTGATTGTAGACAAACTCGGCAGTCCTGCTTTCGTGAACCTTGCGATCATAGGCCCCCGGCCCATTGTATTCACCGAGCCATCCAAGCCAGTGCTCTTTTTGGTGACGGTACCATGCCCTGTTCGGTCCCTTCTTCCGCGCGGCGAGAGCCTCCGTCAGCGAATCTGTGACGGGTCCTGCGGGAGAGAGCTTATGAATCAGCAGCATCAGTTCCCGTGGTTTCACAATCGCTTCTCAACCAAAGAGTGTATCCAATTTTCCTACTGCCTTGGTGGAGGCCTTGTAACCAATCCAATGATTTGTTCAAGAACCCAAATTGTCCGGCCGATCCGAAACAGCGAAAGGAGCACGGCAAAAATCAACAGAATTGTCAGCCACGGCACGGGCGCACTATCACGGTCAAACAGCAGGCAGGTCAAGGCGATAATGGTTCCTAATGCGAGCGCCCGAATTGTTGCGCTAAAAGTCTTCCATAGTGTCGGATATTCCACGCTCTCCCGCACTACTGCGAGTCGATCTGAGGTTGAGAATCCCAGTACGATCGACGTTGCGGTGATGACGAAGCCGAGCAGAGAGCCAAGGATCGACGCAGTGGTTCCAAAGAGCGCCGCGCGATTGTTTTTCAGCAGCGCCGCGGTTGTCGTCATCCCGTCGTAATTGTAATGCCAAACTGTGAATGCAATCGTGATTAAGACTACTAATACGAACTCGACCGTTAGAAAGCGCCTTTTCCAGAAGGCCCAAAGGTGACTCATCACCCGATACCGGCGGCTTGACGTAGCTCTGCTCCCAGTTCGTCGTGAGCCTCCAAAATTGCGCTGAAAGCCGATTCAGCATCGACCGCTCGACTTTTCTTTCCTAGCCTAAGGACCTGCTTATGCGCGATCAATTGATCGCGCAGGAGATCAATTACGTCTACTTTGTTGGTATCCACGTTCTTGCCTTTGATCTGGAAACGCTCAGTATTTTCCCTAAAATGGGCGCCGTGAACCAACGCGCCTGCAAACCGGCGAAATCCTTGAAGCGCGCTCCGTCGCGTTTCTTTCGAGGGCTTGAGGATCAGCTGGATTTCGTCACAATCGCCGTCGAGAACCCGCGCATTTGCGGCAAAGGCGGCGCCAAGCGACGCATCAGCCTCCCGCATCGCTTGGACATAGGTTGCCTTTACCTTCAGGTCAAATAGACGAAGCTCGGTGAAGTGGTTCAATTGTTCCGCTACGTCATTTCGCAATAGCGGGTAGAACGTTGCCAGCGGGACGATGTTTTCCGATTTAATTCGCAGATAATGCCCCAGGCGAGAAAGCCGAGGACCGTAGAAATTAAAGTCGGCACCAACAATGTTATCGGCGAAAAATACAATATGTACCGGCTCCAGCAGCCCTGCATTGTCGGCGATATTAAGATCGGAAACGCTTCCAGCCTGTTCCAGCTGCGGTAGACCAGTTCGTCGGATTTGACAAAAGCGCATTGACGGAAGCGCGCCGGTCCCACCAGAAAAAGCGCAGATCGCATTGCCATCATCGTCGACTAGGTAACGGCCACCATTCCCGTCCACAAAAGGCAACGCGTTGATCTTCGCAAGAGCCGAAGCAGGGTCGAAGGTCAAAGGTCGACCGCGCCCATCGTTACCGATGTCTGCTCGATAGAAGTGGATCTTTCGTTCCAGTGTCGGCGGAGCCCCGTTTGGTCTTCGCGCCGTCACCTTCCCCTCGCCTCTCTCATCGCCCGGCCGAAGAAGTGCCGAATGGCCTGGTCGCGAGCCGTGGCGTCGGCGAGCACGATGTTCTTCATCTCGGCGTCGCGTTGAAACATGCGGATTGCCCCTTTGAAGAAAGCCTGACTGAAAGCCGAGTAGACCACGTCCGGCGGATTGCTGCGCAGCATCTCGATCATGTCTTCGTCCATGATCTCGTGGTTCACCTGCTCGAATCGAACGAAATCCTCCTTCGTGAATTGCGTGCCGTGGCGGTCGTTGAAAGCCCGAATGATCTCGGACAGGGAGATCTCCTCCTCGGCAGTGTAGGGCTTCGCAGCAAACTCCTTGATCGGTAACAGCGGAATTGTATCGCCCGGCGCAAGTGAGGCGCTGGCGGCCTCTTTCTGTTCGATCTTGAAGGCATGTAGTCGCATCATGTCTTCCGTAATCTCAATGTCAGGAGGCAGCTCTCGACCGGGCAGGAGCCGGGTCAGCCAGGCGGCATAGGAATAGAGTTTCTCCAGTTCGGTATCGCCAAGCCTGACCACCTGCGCGACGAAGCTATAAAAGCGCATATAGCTTTTAAGGAGCTGACGAAACTCTTCCTGGCGGCCTTCGTCGTCCTCAAGCTCGAAACGCTGCACCGCCTGGCGCACCAAGCCTTCGAGCTTGATCCGATCGAACGGATCGAGCGGCCCCTTGTAGAAAATTGTCGCGAAGCGGTCGATCTCGGCGGCGTCCAGGACACCGAAGGTTTTGAGCTTGGCTTCCAGCTCATAAATCTGGTTCGGGTCAGAGGTCTCTTCGAGCGCCGCCACCTCATAGAACGGTTTGAAGGCGTCCTGGATGTCCTCGATCTCATTTTGAAAATCAAGGATGTATGTTCGCTCCTTGCCGGGAGCCGTGCGGTTGAGGCGGGAGAGCGTCTGCACGGCCTGGAGCCCGGCGAGTTTCCGATCCACATACATGGCGCAGAGTTTAGGCTGGTCAAAGCCGGTCTGGTACTTCTCGGCCACGATCAGGACTCGGTATTCGTCGCTGTCGAAGCGACGCGGCAATTCTGTCTCGGAAAATTGGTTGACCGCCGCCTCTGTCCATTTCCGGCCGTCAACCTCCAGCTCGCCGGAGAAAGCCACAAGGGCCTTTATGTCGACGTAGCCCTGCTTCTCGATATAGTCTCGCATGCCGAAATAATATTTCAGAGCCGCTTCGCGGCTGGACGTCACCACCATCGCCTTGGCCTGGCCGGCCATCTCGGCCATGACGTGACGCCGAAAATGCTCGACGATCACCTCGACCTTTTGGCTAATTGCCGTCGGGTGCATATGGGCAAAGCGGGCGACCTTGCGTTGCGCCTTTTTAGTCTTGAAGGTGGGGTCGTCTTCGACGACCTTCTCAAGCTCATAATAGGCCTTGTAGGTCATATAATTTTGCAGCACGTCGAGGATGAATCCCTCCTCGATGGCTTGGCGCATGGAATAAAGGTGGAAGGGGTGAGGCAGACCGTCCGGCCCGCGTATGCCGAAGCGCTCCAGGGTTACATTGCGCGGCGTCGCGGTGAAGGCGAAGGCGCTGATGTTGGGCTGCGGCCCCCTGCCTTTCTGATACTCGGCGATGAGATCTTCCACATCGTCGCTTGAGGTCGCCTCGCGGGTCAGCGTGTCGGTCAGCGCCTGGGCGCTCTTGCCGGACTGGCTGCCGTGCGCCTCGTCGATCAAGATCGCGAATTTGCGGCCCGCCTGGCCGGACACTTCCTTCAGATGGTCAGTGCCGAATTTCTGAATGGTGGTGATGATTATACGCGCGCCGCTCTGGATCGCTTCTCTAAGCTGGCGTGAAGTGCCGTCGATCTTCTTCACTACGCCCTTCGTCTGCTCGAATTGCGCGACGGTGTTCTGAAGCTGACGGTCGAGCACGACGCGGTCGGTAACGATGATCGCGGTATCGAAGATCGGGCGGTCCTGCGCATCATGCAGGTTGATCGCCTGATGCGCTGTCCAGCCGATCGTATTGGACTTGCCGGACCCGGCGGAATGCTGAATCAGGTAATTGTTGCCCGGCCCGAAGGTGCGGGCGTGGTCCATCATCCCTGTCACCGCGTCGAGCTGATGAAAGCGGGGGAAGATCATCGCCTCCTTTCTCTCGTCTTTCTCAAGATGCAGGAAGCGGCCAATGACGGAAAGCCACTTCTCCCGGCCAAACACGGCCGCGCCCTCCGGCAAATCCTTATAGAGATAGGCGACGCGGAACTCGTCCCGCACGTCGGGATTGCCGGCTCCGCCCTGATGACCCCGGTTGAAGGGCAGAAAGCGGGTCTTGCCGTTCTGAAGACGCGTCGTCATCGACACGTTGTCTTCATCCAGCGCGAAATGCACGAGCGCGCCGCGCCGGAAGGTCAGGAGCGGCTCGCCTGCCGGCGGGCGGTCAGACTTATATTGCTTCTCCGCATGCTTGAAGGTCGAGCCGGTCAGTAGATTCTTGAACTCAAGTGTGGCAGCCGGGATGCCGTTAACGAACAGCACCGCGTCGAGCGCGTTCTCGCTCTTCTGGCTATAGCGAACCTGGCGGATCACGCTTAGAATATTGGCCTCATAGAGCCGCACCAGTTCGGGGTTGAGGCTGGAGGCCGGCTTGAAGAAGCAGAAGCGGAAATGGATGTTGGGGATCAGCTTCAGGCCTTGGCGCAGCACATCAAGTGCGCCGCGCGTCTTGAGGGCTTTATCGAGCTGTTTGAAGAACTCCGCCTCGGTCGATGCCGCGTATTGTGCCTTTAATTTCTGCCATTCATCGGGTTGCGTCTCGCGCAGAAAACCAAGCGCGAGCCCTTTATCGAGAGCAAGCGCCCGGTCGTAATCCTCCGGGCTGCGATCGATATAGCAATGGGCCTGGACCAACTGGCTGACCAGATGCTGTTCGAGCACGATCTCCCTGTGGACATTGTATGCAGTGTGAGTCGTCAAGCGCTCGCCTCCTTATCGTCGGGAACGAGCATCCAGGTGCGCTGCAACGGCAGTTCCGCACGAAATTCCTCAGGCAAACGGTCATATACCTCGAAGAGAGCGTCCAGAATCTCGACCCTCCCCCAAAGACGGATGCGAAAGAATAGCTCGTTGCGTCTTTGCTCCACAGGCTTCTTGAACCCGCCCCAGCACACCAACAATCCCTGATCCGCTTGCGTGTCTTGGACAGCACCTATCAGCGCCTGAAGAGTCGGCTGATCGGCAACGATGTTGCCAGACTTGACCTGGACAACGAGCCGGGGGGATTCAAAGCCGAGCCCACCGCGACCGGCGACAATATCGATCCCTTGGTCCGGACCGGGCGTCGAAACATTTACGATGTATCCCTGCACTTTCAGGATTTCCGCTACCAAGCGCGTAAAATCATGCCCCGTGAACGCACTGGCGATGCGCCGTTCGATCTGATCCCGCGCGATCTCATCGAGATCAACCTCTGCCTCCTCAGCCGTCGGCGCTTCGGGCAATGCAAGGGTTCTCGAAGGAACAGAGACCCCGCTCTTGTAGCCCGGGTCTCGTCCTGTCTTGAGGATTGCTTCAACGCGACGGAGCGCATCGTTGCGACTGATCTCGCAAACAGTCATGAATGCGCCGAAGCTGTAAAGCAGGTCTTGTCGGAATACGTCGCGAGGGATGTCTGACTTCAACCAATGAACCGGTCGCATCGGATGCCCGTCGGCTTCCGGCGTGTAAGGACCAGTAATCTCACCAATGGCAATCTTCGCTGCCGTTTTTAGTGGCACAACAACGAGATCACCTTTCTGGATCGTATTGCAGAACTGGTTGAGCTGTGCAGCGAAGTTCAATTGTGTCTTGTGTTTCTCATCCGGAAAAGCCTTCTGAACGATCCTGAGTACCGCGTCACGATCCTCGGCAGTTCCGAGATCGTCCACATTGAAACCGAGAACAAGCTCACACTTATCAAGCGCGTGCGCTTCCTGTTCGCCATGCCTCCCGAGACGGACTAGCCAGAGACGCTTCATGCAAGCGCGTCTCCGGCTGACATCTTCTCTTCGATCCGATCGAGGCGGCGGTCCGTCTCACGGCGTTTACCCCATGTATCCACGTTGATCTGACCGGCG
This sequence comes from Methylocella silvestris BL2, assembly GCF_000021745.1. Taxonomy (NCBI): domain Bacteria; kingdom Pseudomonadati; phylum Pseudomonadota; class Alphaproteobacteria; order Hyphomicrobiales; family Beijerinckiaceae; genus Methylocella; species Methylocella silvestris. The sequence goes on along the minus strand of NC_011666.1, from coordinate 1,674,514 downwards.
ACGGCGGCGGTAATGAGGGCGGCGCGGAATTCTTGGATCAGTTTCGCATGATCAAAAATCTTCTCTCGCATGCGTAAGATCTGCTGTTCCTTGATGTCTAAGCGATCAGCTATGACAATCTGCTCTGCCGTGGGCGGAACTGGAACCAAGACTCGATCAACGTCAAAGATGTTGACGCCCCGGACGGCAGCTCCATTTGCCCCCGCTCCGAGTGGAGCGAAGACCGATGGAGCCTGAAGCGCGTACCGCAGCCAGCGGTTTAGGACGCCATGACGAGGAGCAATGCGCGCGGCGTCCTGGGTGAGGTTGGCTCCCTCTATGTCAGCCGGTACGATTTCAACGTCTCCAATACCGCCACGAATAGCCATTACAAGGTCACCTCCGCGCAGGCGGGACCTAACGTATCCGGCCTCGATTTCCCTACTGGTTTTGCAGAGGCGGTCTGGTGACAAGCGGTTCGGCTTCACGTCGCCACCTTTGACGATCATAATGCCATTCTCGACGTTTGGGCCTGGCAAGACGATGCCGTACATGACGGGCCTGCGCGGATCGACAAGATGCTTGAGCGGAGTAAGAACCCAGTCGGCGGGGACGTCGGAAATATACGGTTGGCCGCTTGTTAGGCTCCGTTTGCCGGCGGTCGTGCGTCCAAGTATCTCAGCGTCCAGTGTGGCGCGCCAGCGTTCAGCTGCGAGCGCTGAGAACCGTTCCTTCTTCTCGATCAATTGATCGATGCGGGCGGTCTCACGGTCGAGGAAATCAGCAATCACCTTCTGAGCGGCGAGGCCTGGAAGATCAATCTCCGTAGCAAGAAGTGCATCTGGGTATAGACGCAATCGAGAGTCAATTATGCCCTTGGATCGGGAGCGGAAAAGCGCTCGCATTGGGTTAGATCTAGTCCTATGGTGTAAATATTTTAGATCGATCTTAGATTTATCTATTTGGAAAACCGCGTATGCTGGGCTGACGATACCGTCATACTCAGAAATGCCGTATGCACCCTTCCAGGCAAGCATATAGTTCATGACGAAATCGCCGCGTTGAACTTGACGATAGCCTTCCAAGGACTCTGCCCGGGATTCGTATTCCTCGCCCTGAAAGGCTTCTGCTCTTGGCTTTACGCCGTAATATTCAGAAACAGAAAGAAGCGTTTCTTCTCCGGTCTCTGAAAGGTCGACACGCTCCCGCATGACGTTTTTGAAACGAAGAGACTTCACGCCGCGACCTCCTTCAAAAGTCCGGCTATTTCCGCTTCAAGCTGCTTTAATTCACAGTCGATTTGTGCGAGGGGGCGCGGCGGGACGTATTTGTAGAAGTAGCGGTTGAAATTGATCTCATAGGCGACACGGCCGGTTTCACCGTCGCGGTCATCGCGATAATTCTCATCGACCCAAGCGTCCGGCACAAAGGGTGTAACCTCGCGGGCCACAAAATCACGCCAGTCGTCATTCAATGGCACTAGCTCATGATCGCGCAACTGGGTATCCGATTCCGGCTTGCCGTTAGCATCAAGACAAATGTCGGCGCTCTCATCCCGCTCGGACAAAGCCGACAGGATCGCCTTTTTCAGCGGCGCACCGATCTTGCCCCCGACCCCCTTCAGAGCCCTTGTCAACACCTTTTCGAAGGCGTCGCGGTTGGTGAAGGACTGCGTTGGCAGGTTATGTGCAAGCGCATCGAGTAGCTCTTGCCGTTCGCCAATCTCCAGCTTTTGAACGGCCTTTTCCTCGGCCAACCGGGCCAGGCGTTTGGGCGTGGCCTGAAAGTTCAGCCGCAGGGGCCGCTCAATGCGGATTTCTCGATAGCCGAAATCCTCCCGATCGACAATTTTCGAAAATTCGCCGTAGGGGCCGTCGCCGTTCAGCATTTCGGCATAAATGCGCACGATCTCATGGCGGGCTGCCTCGGGAATTTCCCGGCGCTTGCTGCCCAGGCTCTTGCGCATGGATTTCCAAAAGCGCTCCGAGCTGGCGTCAATCAGCTGCACTTTGCCGCGCCGCGCCGATGGTTTGCGGTTGTTGAGTAGCCAAACATACGTCGAGATACCGGTGTTATAAAAAAGGTCGGTTGGCATGGCGACGATGGCTTCAACCCAGTCTTTTTCCAGCATCCAACGACGGATTTCGCTTTCGCCCGATCCGGCCCCGCCGGTGAAAAGCGGCGAGCCGTTCATGACAATGCCGATGCGGCTGCCCTGCTCGTCATCGCGCATTTTCGAGATCATGTGCAGCAGGAACAGCAGTTGCCCGTCGGAGATGCGCGGCAGGCCGGGGCCGAAGCGGCCATCAAAACCCTTGGTTTCGTGCTCCGCGCGGATTGGGTCCTGGTATTTTTTCCAGTCCACGCCATAAGGCGGATTGGACAGCATGTAGTGGAAGGTTTTGCCGAGGTGGGCGTCCTCAGTCAGCGTGTTGCCAAAGGCGATCTGCTCCGGGTTGTGGCCCGTCACCAGCATGTCGGATTTGCAAATGCCGAAAGATTCGCCGTTTAGCTCCTGACCGAACAATTCCACGCGGACTTTCGGGTTGAGCGCCGTCATCGCCTCTTCGGTGAGCGCCAGCATGCCGCCGGTGCCGCACGCTGGATCATAGACCGTGCGGATAATGCCCGTGCCGGTCAGCGCCGCATGGTCGTTGGCGAGCAGCAGCTCGACAATCAGGCGGATGACCTCGCGCGGGGTGAAATGCTCTCCAGCTGTTTCGTTCGAGATTTCCGAAAACCGGCGGATCAGATCCTCGAACAAATAGCCCATTTCAATATTCGAGACGTGATTCGGGTGCAGGTCGATGGCGCAGAAGCGCTCGAACACTTGCCAAAGAATGCCGCCATCCTTTAGTCGCTTGAGGGCTTCGGTGAAGCGAAATTTGTCGAGAAAAATATCGCGGACGTTGGGCGAAAAGCCGGTGATGAAATCGATCAGATTGTCGTGGACCTGGCCAGGGTCCTGGCCCTTTAGGCTGGTAAAGGTAAAGCGGCTCGTATTATAAACGCGGATCTTATCGCCGGCGGCCCCGAACAGGATCATATCCCGCGTTTCATCGTCGATGCCTTCGGGCAGGCTTTTCGCGGCCTCCAGAACGTACGGCTTGGTTGCCTCCAGGATGCAATCGAGCCGTCGCATCACGATAAATGGCAGGATCACCTTGCCATAGTCGGATTGCTTGAAGTCGCCGCGCAGGATTTCCGCAATCGACCAGACGAAGGAGCCGAGGTTGCTGGTCTTTTCTATTCTCATTTATTCAATACCTTACTGGGCGTCCGCAATTATGCCGCCGCCTCGGAAAATTCGGTCGAAAGCAAACTATGTCCCAGAATCGGTTCGCACAATCACCGACACTGTTTACATCCTCCGATGCAAATGCAAAGCGCTCTCGGGTAACAAGCCCCCGGCCGAATCTCCGAAGATTGAAAGTCATCGGACGAATTGTGACTCGTAAACGCGTTGCCTTGCGACGCTGGATGACCGCCTGCCTGGATTTTCCGCAGCTGCCTGGCGGTGAAGCCGATTGAGGCGGCAGCCGATGAACGATCGCGGCGGGATTAGCCGTGCCTCGAAGAAAAAGGAAACGTCGAGATCAGTGTTTAAATAAGAAATTCTATAATCAACAGAAGATACGTATGGGGATCGGCAACCTCAGGCCTGCGGAAACTAGCAACAAGCCTTAATACTTTCCACACCATTTACGAGCATCTGTTCTGGGATGGCCGAGTGAATATAGAACAGGCGCGCGCTCGAGCGCGCGCCTGTTCCTGTCCTCCTTGAGAAGAGCAACGGCCGACGAGATTGACGTGTTCATTGGCCGGAGAAAGCGCCGGTCGAACATTTATGTTGCGAATTTTGGCGCCCTTGCACAACCTCCTGCACATTGAACAGATGACTCGCTACGGGCACTGGGACAAGTGCCGCGCAGTCTGGTAGAAGATCTCTTTTGACTGGAACCGCAGTTGTCTCAGCACGCTTATTGCGCCGATACCAAGTTGATCGTGATATTCCAAGCGGAACCCATGGCGCGGTCCTGGTAAGGCTTTCCGCTTCGTAAAGCCCTCGCGGTTTGGCGCCGGACAAAGCTCGGTCGGTGTGCTTTCGTTCCTTTTTGTTTTTGGCGCGGATCGCCGCTCGTTGGGCGCTCGTGACGTCTATCGCCAGCATCGTCTTCAACTTCGCAGATATCCGCTCTGCTTCGGTCACTTGCAGTAGATCAGCGCATTTTTGATAGCCGATCGGTCGTACGCCGCGCTCTTCGACGAATTTCTGCTGACGTTGCATTACCGCCCAGAGTTCATCGTCGTCGATTTCACCAAGATGGCATCTCTTAATCGCGCGGCGAAACGTAGTGATGTTGAGCCCGGGCCAATCGGTAAACACCCTTCCGATCGAGCGGGGTCCTGGGCTTCCGCACCCAAGGGCAGACGCCAAGACGAGAAGCCAAGGCGCCCGTTCACGGGGAATTTCATAGCCAACTCTCAGGTTTGCAAGCGCATAGCAATCAGCGAGACGCAAGGCTCCTTGCTGACGCAGAGTTGGAGGATTTCGCTTGCCTATGTTTCTTCGGCTTTGATTTCCAAAAATTTCGTTTCTATTCTCTTTTCTCATAAGGAATTAGGTCCACCTTTATAAAGTCGCTACGTCGGCGTGTTTCGTTGTTTTTTGAATATAAACGACCGAAAGCGCTGTCATGATCCGATAAAAGTATTGGTATTCACTTTCTTACGTCGAACTTCCATTCAACAGAGAATGTAAATCTTGGATCAATATCAACCGACGGCCGCCAACCTTGACGTGACGTAACTTCTTAGCGTCCAATAATTTGTATAAAGTGGATCTTGAGAGACCGGAGACCGCGACAGCTTCATTGATACGGAGCGCGATTTTGTCTTCCAGCGAAATATTTACAGATTTATTAGACATAGGGCCACCTCTGTTTGAGATAGCTCCCCATTAAGCACACATTTCCATACAAGTCCCAATCAGTCGCCACGCGCTTCAAGATCCGTGGCGGCGCGAACCACGCTCTTCAAGACGGTGGCATTTTAAGCTTTTCATAGATTGCGCGAGCGGAGGTCGATTTGTGTCCGGCACCGGCGAGGCGCCTATTTACGGCAGCCTCGATGGATTCGGCATCTTTCCAATGATGCCCTGTCAAATCCGTCTTCTCGGCCTCGACGGCGGCTCGCAGTGCGACTTGATAGGAATTCTCGCTACGGCTTTTTCGGGCGAGCGCGGCCTGTTTGTTGGCCAGATAGGTCGACGCTTGCGTTGAAATAGTTCCCGAACTGCCAATCACGAAAGCAGCGTGAAGCGCATTCCAAAGGCTTGAATATCCGACCTCTCTAAGTTCACGAAATGGCACCTCATCGAAAACTTTCAATATTTCAAGAAAATTGCGTTTCAGTCTATCTTCAGCACTGAGAAGTTCCTTTTTTTCAGAAGCGTCGAATTTTTCCCAATGCGCCGCGTCCGCCGCGATCTTCACCAGTTCGCCGACGTAATCTTCCAGATCGCCCTTCCAGCTATGAAGCTCCTTTTCTTCCATCGCTCCCATCCACGATCTAACAAGTCGGCAAAAAGAGTTTGGCCAGCGCCCATGACCCTAGCTTGTTGGCTGTTAACTCATGCGCGCGTGTTGAAGAAAGCCCTTTTTCCGTGTCGCTCTCGTCATTCATAAAATTTGCTCATACGATCATGCGACGCTCGTGCGGTCCATCGCACGCTGGCGTTCATGCGAGCGGTGAGCGCGACCGAATAGGCGGACGGCACCCTCGCGGGCTCGCCTGATATACGAAAGCCTAGTCTGGAAAATTGTTGGTATATTTATTGGTATATATATTTTACTGTGAAATATTTACATGTAATATCAAATACTTAAGTGTAGAATTCGAATCCCTCTTGCGCACCACCTAACCTACTGAAATAACATGATTTTTTATTTTGGTGCGCGCTCCCGGTCTTTTAAATTCTCCGCCGTGTAAGCACTATGTAAGCAGTCGGATCAATTCCGCCCGTTTCCCGACCCCGCTCCCCTTCCTCACTAGAGCCGCACGCTTCCAGCGCTGCGCGCTGGACATTGCCCCCTCTTTCTCTTCTTTTTAGTTAGATAAAGAAGGGAGCCGTCCAAGCCGTCCAAAAGGCGCGAATTCAATCGGTTATCTTTCTGCTCAGCCGTCCAGGAGCCGTCCAAAGTTGTCCAAATCTCGCCGGGAACGGCCGCCAGATAGGGCGGGATGGCGGAAAAGGGCTGGGCGCATGCGGCGAAATCCGGGTCTTTTCGGGCACCAGCAGCGGAGCAGGAGCCCAGGCGTCGGAAAACCGAAATCCTCACGCCGACGGGACGTGAGGCGGCCGCCTGGAGCCGGCTTTCGTGCATCCGTGCGTTGAAAGCGTGCGGGCGCGTGTATCAGTTTTGGAATCGAGCCACTGGAGAAATGCCGGACTGCGGCGGCGGCGCGGTGGAGAAGGCTCCGGGAAGGACCCATGTTTCAATGGCCTTGCGGCGCAGGCTGTGAAGTTTTGCCCATGGCGGAATAATGTCGAACGTCTTGCGGGCAATAGGGCCGAAAGGAGAATGGCCGGTGTGGAGTGAGCGGCGGCGGTCGGCGGTCAATGGAAGGGAAGTAGCGCGCAGCTGGGTATCGACCCAAAGCCGCCATTTCAGCTTCAAAATTCGATCGCTAAAACCAGGCAAAGGTTCAGTCGGTTGCACGGCGGCTGATCGAACAAGAATGGCCCAGGTTTTTGAACTATCCAGACTGAAATGCATCAAGGAGAGCAAATTCACGTGTCGAGGGCTGAGGCGATCCGATTGATCAAAGAGAACGCCGACGACCTGGAGGCGCTACAAAGGCGTCGCGTCCCTTGCATGATCGCCTATCTCCACCCGTTTCGGATTATCGAGACAGCGGACGAACCAGCGTGGGAGGTGACGATCGAGCAAGTGAACACCCGCAGCTGGGATTATGTCGCGCTTCATCGGCTCGTCGGCGGGGTTGATGTCGGGCTTGAGCCCCCCTACCACCTTGCCGTAGGGCGTGATGGCGCGCTTGCGCTGCCTCCGCTCGAAGCCCTGCGAAATCCGCAGGCGGCAGTCGAGAGGTTCAACCTCTATCTCGCGGCGCTGCTGCTCGGCGGGATCTATTGCGAGGCGATCACGCCCGACGGCTTGGATCTCGGCTCCATCATCGACTGGAAATATATCCGCAGCCAACGTCCAGGCGTTGCTGCGCCCAATCGTTTCCATGATCAAATCCGTCGCGTCCAGGCGGGCCCCTCAGAGGCCATCGCATTAATTGGTCCCCGCCGCGTCACCCATGCCAATTTAGATCAGGCGATGCGCGCAGGACTGCGGATGCTATCTACCGTGCCGCTGGTGCGAGGCGAATATCTGCTCAAGGGCACCACCGGACTCGCCCGACTCGACTGGGGTGCGGCACTCGCCGATCTGTGGATCGTGGTCGAACAGCTGGTGGCGTCTCTATGGGAACGACATATCGTCACCCCGACGGTGGCGGCCGATTCGAGCAAGGTGCGGCGCAGCCAACTTTCCGATACTCGGACTTGGACTGCCTCGGCACGGATCGAGATGCTCACCCAAAAGGACGTGATCCCGCTCGAGAGTTTCAAGGCGCTGGCGACAGCCCGTAAGGCTCGTAATGACCTGCACCATTGCGGCGCGCACCCGACCGCAGAGGACGCGCGGGCGGCCTATAAAGGGATGACGGGATTGCTAGTCGTAGCGCTGGGAGGCGAAAGGCCGCCGCTGCTCGATCTCGATCTCGCAGATCACGGCCTGTCCGATCCCTTCGCACCGCCCGGACCACTTCCAGGCCAGCCAACACATTGGATGGCGATACCAAAGCTGCCTGGCGAGGAAGATCTCGAACGCGCCGAAGCGAAAATGTTCAGCGTAAAACGGGAATGACGTCACAGGCATCGTCACACACATCGGCGATGGGCAGAGTCTGACCCGAAGACAGCTAATTCTAAATTCGGCTTCGAAAGCGGACCTTCTGGAGCTCCCCCGACCTGGTCGACCAGGGGGCGACCACGAGTGTCGGCTTCAGAGCATTCCCCGATGAGGGCAGGGCGAGCCGCTACGCGCTCTGACTGGACTAGCGAACGAAATTTGGCCTGGGCGAATTTGCGCCTGTCTTCGGGCTCGAGTTCGCCGTGGGCGGCGCGACGAATCCGGGACTTGAACGGCCGGCCGCGCCATTGGGCTCATCGACGATGGGCGCCCAACTCGCGGCTTTCGCTGCTGCGACCTGGCGGTCGCGCTCTTCCGCGATACTTCGTTGGCCGACGATCCGTCCTCGAGCGGATCCGCTCCCCGGCACCGCCTTCGGCGCAACGGCGATGAGCGCCAACGCCGTCTTGACGTCGAGATCCGTCTCGCAAGCGAGGTGGCGCGCGAAGTCGGGGCAGCCTTGCGCCTCCGGCCCCGTGATGATCGCCTGCAGGCGCGCGCGCTCCGCCAGTCGCACGGCGCGGAGCGCGTCAGCTGCCGGCGACAAGCCTGTAGCGGCGAGCGCCCGGTCTGCCGCTGCAGTTTTCGGAGCCGGTGCCCTCGCTGGGGCGGCGATCGCGCGCGGGGCGGCGCGCCTGGTCGAAGTCGTGAGGGCCATCGCGGTTTTGAAATCGCCGGTCTCATCGGCGAGGCCAACGCTCACGGCCCGGGCGCCCATGAACAGGCCGGCCTCGGTCGCGCGCACGACCGCCTCGGTCAGGCCGCGATGGCTCGCCACCGTCTTGACGAACAGATCATAGAGCTCATCGATCGAGGCCTGAATGCGAGCGCGGGCGTCAGGCGCCAAGGCGTGGAGGCTCGTGCCATCCGTCTTGTGGGCTCCCGCCGAGATCAAAGTCGGCTTGAGGCCGGCGCGCGCGATCGCTTCCGAGCGGTCGAGGTGCAAAAGCACCACGCCGATCGAGCCGAGCGAGCTCGAGGGCGTCACGACGATGTTGGATGCGCCCGAGGCGATGGCATAGGCGGCCGAACCGGCGAGGCCATTGACGAAGGCGACGACGGGTTTTGCGTTTGCCGCCTCGCGCACCAGCGCGCCGGCCTCCATCGCCCCCGACGCTTCGCCGCCCGGCGAATCGATCTCGAGCAGAATGGCGCGAACGCCTGGATCGGCGACGGCTGCGCGCAGCTGGGCGCCGATGCTTTCATAGCTGGTAAAGCCGGCCGCCGCCGCGAGCGAGGCGGCGCGATTAACGAGTTCGCCGAGGATCGGGATCCGCGCGAGGCCGTCCTGGAGTTGATAGCCAGAACTGCCGGCGGCCGCTGCGCGGCGCGGCCGGCCGGGCAAACCAGCGGCTTCGGGCGCCGACGCGGGCTCGCCGGCAAAGCGCGCGGCGAGGTTTGAGGCAAGCAGGCCTGCCGCATGCGGCGTCAGCAGCAGCGGCGTGTTGAAAACCTGGGCGGCAAGGCGAAGCGGAAGGGTCATGCAAGAGGGTTCCTGTTTGATGGGGCGAGCCGGCGCTCATGGCGCGGCGTGAGCCTCCGCCGCATGCGCCGCCGCGCCGGCGGCAACAAGCTTCGTGAGGTCGTCGGCCATTTTCGGCCGCAGATCGCGCGTCATCGTCTTCAAAAAAGCCCGCGCCCCGGGCGCGCCTCGCTCGCCGATCGCTTGCGCGAGGGCCTCGGCGCAATCCGGAAGCCGGTCGACGCGATGAAGCATCGCGGCCTCACAGGTCTCGATTGCCTCCCACACCTCGTCAGCAGGAAGTAGGCATTTCAATCGTTCCTCGAGATCGAGCTTGGCGATCTCCGCCTGATAGGAGACGCGGCGCGCCTGCTCGCGGGCGAGGATCGGGTTCGATGCGGCAGCCCGCGCCGGCGTGGCGGCGTTCATCGTGCGAATCGCGTCGCCAACTTCGCCGACGGCGAAATCGAAGGCGGCGATGTTGACGAGCTTGACGCCGCCTGGGCCCGGACGCGTCTCGATGGCGCCCAAAGCCTCGAGGCGGGCGACGCGCTTGGCGATCGCCTGTTTGGTCACGCCGCGTTGCCGGGCGATCTCGGAAATAGAGAGCCAATTCAGGCCGTTTGCCTCAGTCTCCATGGCGGCGTTACTTCCGATCGCGCGGGCAGAATTATAATCGCAAGTATAGACGGAATCGGCCTGAAAAGACAGCCAAAACAGCAGCTTCGATATTTTGGAGGCCGCGAAATCCGAGGCGGATCGAGCTATCGCGCATAGGCCCGACATGCGCGCGCTGCGGCCGCAAAGCGGAGGTTGAAGCGGTAGAAACGCCTGCAATGTCAACCCGTTGTCAGGGTTGCCGACAACCGCGTCAACCCCGACTCACCAAGGTCTCGCTAGAGGATTTGCGGACTGCGGCGGCGGCGTGGGCGAGAGGGGAGGCGGGAAGGACCCGCGATTTCCTCACCCAAGGTGCCTTCCCAGCCGCTTGAGCACGGCCACTGGTACGAACGCGAGAGAGGCCAGGAATGCCTCACGCGCGGCCCCGGTCGTCAGCTCTTTAGGCAACGAAGGTCCATATAGCTTGCGGATTGGGAAGCGCTTGCCAGTCAATCTCGCCCTGAACCCGGCGACGCCTTGCCCAGGGACGCCAAACGAGCGCTTGAACAGATGGTCGACGCCCCACGTTTTTGCGGCGATACCCTTTTTTGTCAGGCGGACCGGGAATTCCGCGATTGGAATGCCCTTGCCCTTGGCGATAATATGGTAGGACATTGATCCAGAAGACGAAAATCCAGATCCGTGGTTTGCGCCGATCGACCCTGCGTTGCGCGACGCATATGCGCGAAGCGTGTCGATTCTCGAAGTGATGGACGAGTATTTGCTGACGCCCGTCTGCGTCTTGAGCGCACGCTGGACCTGCGTGCGCACCTTGTCGCCGCCCTCATTCAAGCCGCGCGCAATCACCATCGGAATGCCAGCGGCAAGGTTTTTCTTTAGTCCTTCGACTTTAACGCGAAAGGTGATCATCAGCGAGTCCAGTTGGGCCCGTGCGTGAGCGCGATTTCGAGCGCCTACGTCCTCAATGTTCCACGTTGCGACAAGCAACGCATTGGCGATCTTCGAGAAAACTGTGCCGGCGCGGAACGCGGACGGATGCGTAATCATTAACTACCACAGAATAGACAAACCAGGTGAGCGATATCAACCGGCTTTCCGGCGCACACGCACTTCCCGCCGGGCCGCTCACCGCAAGCGTTGGAGGCGCATGAATGATTTAACGAAAACCGTTTGCGCCGAACCTTGGGGATTTCGGCTTCAGAACTCTTTTCGCAAAACATTTGCAAACCACTGATTCGAAACGCGCGAAACAGCTTCCGTTTTCCAACAAACCCGTTATATATTGACGAACCTTGGCTGTTAAGATTCCGTCAATCGTGTTCGAGTCCACACCAGCCGCCATCGATATAATTTTGGTTTCCACCTAAAATCAGCGGTCGCAAATAGATCATTCTCCAATGCTTTTCCAAATTGGGTTGCGAAAAGCGTTCTCGCAAAGCCAATAAAGCTATAGACTAAGGAAGGCGGTTGCGTACCCCAACGCTACGATTGCTCCAAAGTCGCAAATTGAGTCCGGAGTTCATGAGTGACGCGTTCGTCCGCAATTTCCCGTTTGCTCTCGGGCTTACGACGTGTGCCCCATGACTATTCGCGCCCAACCGCGATCTTTCCCGATCTTAGCGTTGACAAACTCGCTGCAGATCTCCGCCTGCAAGAAAAAGGAATGGGCCGAGGCCAAGACAATGAGCCTGCCCCCGATTCGCTGACCCTTGATGATGTGGAAGCCATCATCGTCGAGCGCGTGGAAACGGAAAAGCGTTCAGCGCACGCATTATACTGCGACCAATTGCAGACCTATGCCGAGCGAATGACTGGCCTCGATTTCGAAGGGCGCTTTAACGACATTCGCCAAGCCTCACCGGAAGCTGTCAGCGAGTTTCATGCTGAAGTTACAAAAGGCCGAGATAAGCTTTTTGGCCTTCGCCGCAGAATCCAAGAAACAGAGCGCGATCGGGATGATTTTAAAGCGGATCACAAGCTGAAGCGGTCGGCTCGTGTGACAACTCCAGTCGCCAAGGCCGTGAAGATTGGGGTGCTTTTCGTCTTGGCCGCGATGGAAATCGTCGTCAACGGCATCTTTTTGTCCAAAGGGAGCGAAGAGGGCCTACTTGGCGGTGCCGCCCTTGCGCTTTCCTTTGCTCTTATCAACATTTTTGCGAGCTTCTTTCTTGCTTTTATTCTCATACGTCAGCTCAATCACCGGGCGCTTCTTCGCAAGCTCGGCGGCATTCTGGGGCTTCTGATCTATGTGTGCTTTGCGTTGGCGCTCAACCTTGTCCTAGCGCATTACCGTGAAGCTTCGGGCGTGGTGACGGAGGATATCGGTGTTGCGGTCATCGCCCGGTTTAAGGCCGCCCCGTTTGACCTCAAGGATGTCAACTCATTCATCTTTTTCTGCGGAGGATTTTTTTTCTCCCTCCTAGCGATGGCCGACGGCATCATCTTTCGGGATCCGTATCCCGGTTACGAAGCGGTCGAGCGCGCGTGCATCGACGCCCACGATGCCTATGCAAAGAGCAGATCTGATCTGATCGACGAATTGAAAGACATTCGCGATGACGCCAGTGAGGCCATGCGCGAGGCAGCGCGGGACCTAAATATCAGGCGCGGCGAATATGATTCCATTCTTCAAGGTCGGGTACGCTTGAGCGCCGCCTTCGTCGATTTCCAAGCGCAGCTTGAGCGAACGGCGCAGGCCTTATTGTCGATCTATAGGGAGGCCAACCGCAGGGCTCGCTCGGCGCCAGAGCCAGCGCGATTCAATCAAACATATCCATTTACCCCAATCCCAGCGACTGTTGACGCACCGAGCGAAACTGCGCGCGACGATCTGCGCAAGGCAATCGCAAAGTCGCAGGATATATTGACGGAACAGGTCGGCGCTGTGCACAAAGCATTTGCAACCGCGATCGACGCCTATCGGCAAATTGACGACATGATTGTGGAAAAAGACTATGGCACGCGCGGCGCGGCGGCGTAGATCAGCACACAAAAGCACGTCCAACGCGCTCTGGGCCGGCGTGCTCATCGCCTTGCCTGTGCTCGCGCTAGCTGGGTTTGGCTTCGTCTATTTCACTATCCAGCGCGGCCCTGTGCTGGATAAAATGACGCTTTGCCCTGTCAACGGTCCCCGGTCGGTGTCCGTTCTGCTCATTGATGCGTCGGACGATCTCCCGGCCGCTGCCAAGAGGGAACTCGCCAAAATCCTTAACGATGAGGCTGAAGCGTTGGCGCCCTATGGATTGCTGGACATACGACTACTCGACCCGGCTACAGCCCGCAGCCACTCGATTTTCGCGCGCTGTAATCCAGGCGATGGCGCGGGCCTTAGCGAGTGGACCGCAAATCCAGCTCTCGCGAGAAAGCGCTGGACCACGAGCTTTCAGCAACCGGTAAGCGAGGCGATCGAACGAAGTCTTGGCGCCGCGCCTTCACTACTCTCCCCGATCATGGCCGCCATTCAGGATATAGCCATTGAACGATTCACTGGCCGCGCCGCTGAGACCAGCACTCGCCGGCTCATCGTCATTTCCGATATGATCGAAAATGATCCCGATTATTCGCAATACAATGTCGATCTGAGCTACGCTCGCTACAAGAAATCAACCGCCTATCAAAAATTTAGTACCGATCTCCATGCAGCAGATGTATCGATCTATTATGTTCAAAGACTTATGAAACATCCCATCGATGCGACCGCCCTTGTCCGGTTTTGGTCAGACTGGATCGCAGACAACAATGGGCGCCTGCGCAGCGTGACTCGGTTGCAGGGCGCCGCATGAGCGAGAACATCGAGGCGCGTCAAACTCAGCTATCGTCGCAGTTGCTTGGCTTGCCACTAACGAATGCTCTATTCTTCTTCTCGGTCGTACTGTTGGGCTCCGCTTATATCGTTATGGCGAAGCTTTGGGGTTTCACCGCGACATCGGTCACATTCGTACCCGTTACCGTCATGTTCGCTTACGCTCTCCTCATCGGGGCAGCACGCTCGCTCCGCTTGCGCGACGACCAATCCGGCGACAACCTCTACTATATGGGATTCCTCTTCACGCTGACGAGTCTTGGGGTGTCGCTGTATCAGTTCAACGCCAACGGCGCTGCGGAGCAGATCGTTCAGAATTTTGGCGTCGCAATCGCCTCGACGATCGCAGGAATAGCCTTGCGTGTTTTTTTCAATCAAATGCGACGGGACCCAATCGAGGTTGAGGCGACGGCCCGCCTCGAGCTTGCAGAAGCCTCGCGCAAGGTGCGCCGGGAGCTCGACTACACCATCCAGGAATTCAGTTATTTTCGCCGCGCCGCCCAACAGATGATTATGGATGGCTTCGAAGAAACGAAACTGAAGGTCGACGAAGTTGGCCAAAACCTGTTGAGCGGGCTCGAGGACGTCACGCGGAAATCGGCAGAACCGCTTGAAGCAGCCTCGAGGAAAAGCGGAATGACGGTCGATGAAATGACCAGAAGGATTGTTGCAAGCCTCGAATCCTCGGCGCTGAAGCTGTCCGATGGGAGCGCCCAGCTTTCAGATTCCGCCACCAAGGTCGCCGAGACTCTGGATGTGCTCTCGGCCAAGCTCAGCGCCATGCAGACCCCCGAACAAATCATAGAAATCAAGCTTACGCCCGTGTTGCAGGGCGTTTCCCGCGCCGTCAATTCCTTCGGCAAAAGCGCGGATGCGCAAACCTCCGCAATCAACCAGGCAGTTGAAGGCGCCCGCGCCGCGACAGAGAGTGCGGTCTCCCTCGCCGCTTCCTTCCATAGCCAGTTCGCAACCGTTAATGCCGAGTCACGCGCCGCCGCGCACGATATGCGCGCAGCGGCGGAGTCTGCTGCTGGCGCTGCCCAAGCGGCAAGCAGCACCGCCGCCTCCAGTGCCTCGCAGACGACAACGGTTCTCGGTAAGATTGATGAGATCCTGCGTATGATCTCTGGCTTGTCAAAGCGTGAAAAGAGTGATCACGCGCCTTCCGAACAATCGCCATGACTGAAGTGTCCGAACGCGGGCAGATCGGGCGTCAATCTGCGTCCTACAGGCAAGGGCTGGTGCTCGGCCTCACTATGGCCGAAGTCATGCTGCTGCTTGTTTTTTGCTTGCTTATCTCGACCGGCGTCGTGCTTTCGAAGCAGAATGCAGAGCGCCTGCGTCTTGAACAGGCGCTCCGTCAAGCCTTAATCGAAAGCGATGCGAACGCCCACGTCGCGCGACTACTCCAAGAGAACCCACAATTGCGCGAGGCGCTCGAGCGCCGAGCCGGCTCGTCCTCTCCTACCGCGATCGACGAGTTCTGGCGCAAATTAGTCGACGCGCTCGCCGTTACTGACGAATTGGAACGCAATGGGCTCTCAAACGAGAACGCTCGCAAAGACGCTCAATTTCTCGCCGAGGCCGAGAGACTACACATGCGTGGCCTCGTTCTAAAGGACGCTGAGGCGAACGCGAGTCTCGTCGCAAAGATCGAGGCAGCGCTCGGTGAGCAGCCGGTCTCCGAAGCAACCATTCTCACGGCCGTCGAGAAAGGCCAGTTTCAAGACAAAATGCCCCCAGGGCATCGTTGGCCCCCGATAATCAAGCTGAGCGAGGCTGACGGTTATTTCTTCGCTAACGGCAGCGCCGAACTTGAGCCAAAATTTAAGGAGGTCCTGCACAGTTCCGTGGTGGACTCCCTGCTTAAAACGGCGAAAGAGTACGATGTCGACATCATTGAGGTCGTTGGCCACACCGACGAACAGCCAATAGCGCCAAGAACTTCAAACCTCGACAAGGATCTCGCGTTCAGTATTGACCATCCGGATGCGTCTGCAAGATTGCGGCCTGCGGATAATGCGGGCCTTGGATTAGCGCGGGCCGTCGCCGTCGTCAGCGTTCTGTCGTCCGACAAAAGATTAAGCCCTTACAAGATCCTACCTTTGTCCGGTGCGCAGCTGATTCAAACAAACGAAACTCTCTCGAAAGGATCCTCTCCGGGAAATGTGAAAGAGCGTCGACGCATCGAGATAAGGCTGCGGAAGTCCACCGTTCCGAATGATGTCACAAGCAGCACACATTGAGGATGTGACGGGGCAATCTGTTAGCCGGTCTGCACTTGTGTTGGTCTACATTTTTGGGTGTCGCCCGAGTAGTCCAATTTGATGATCGCCAGGTCGCGCTTTTGAGAGCGCAAGTTCTTGATTACGACATGGCTTAGCCGCACGGCGGGCCATCCAGAATAGGCTTTGGAGGTCCCGAAAGGCAGTCTGTGCCACAAACAAAATTTGAGAAAATTCTGAGATTAACGTCTGTTGGCGAAAAAAGGTATCTAACCGGTCGTTTTAATTCGTCGGATTTGCAGGATACAAACCTCCCTCCCTTCGCCTTGCAGCTGAAACAGCTCGGCCATTTATGCCACCCGCGAGATCGTAATCGTCCGCACGCCGCTATGCCGCCGGTCGACCAAAATCCCCTTCGTCCGCAGGACCGGGATCGACCGTTCGATACAATTCCCCAAGCCCTGCGCCGTCTTCGGCCAGATCCGCATCTGCCTGACCTGCTCTCCGACGTTTCCGCTCAGCTGCCCGAGCAGCTCGGTGGCCGTGCCGCTCCAGACGCGAGCATGGTCGCGCGTCATAAAGTCTTCGATCGCCACCGCGACGACGTCGCTCTCAAATGCCGCGCTTTGCGAATCGCGGCGGCGGCGCTCATAAGCCGCTGAGAACGAACCCGCTTCCCATCCAAGGCCGGGCTCGGCGGCCGCTAGCCACTTCTCAAAATCCGCCATGCGGCTCGAGCGTGCGAGCCTCGTCGTACCGATGTTCCGTAGCGCCGAGGAGATGGCGTCATAAAGCGCCCCAAGGATGCGCGGCCGCGCGATGTTCCAATCCCGCTCGATCTCGTCTTCCGGGCGTCGCCGATCTTCCGGGATCGAGGCGAGGCGAGCAGTCACGCAGCGCTCGGCCAGATCGGCGCGCTCGGCGAGAGCCGGAATGCCGTTCACGGCGATCGGCCGCGCGCCGTCGAAAATATTGTCGTCTTTGTCCGTATGAAGCGCGCGGACGGCGAAGCCGCTGCCCGTGGCGAGCCGGCAGAGGCCGTCCGAGAGCTCCGCGCCAATGTGCGAGAGATTGTCGAAGATGATCAGGTGGCCGTTCTGCGCCGTGACGATAAGATTTTGCTCATCCTTGGGCGGCCCCTGGATCGCGGGCGAGGCGGGATCGATCAGGCTGCGGAGCAGCCGAGAAAAGCTCGATTTCCCGGAGCCTTGTTCACCGTTCAAAACGAGAATCGGATAGGGTCCCCGCTCTCGCAGCGCGGCGACGAGCCAAGCGACGACGATCAAAAAATCATCCTCCGTGGCGATGTTGGCAAAGGCGCGTAGCTCGTCGATCGACGATCCTGCCTCGGGCTCGCACAACGGCCGCATCCGCGGCGAGCGGATGAAGGGCAAATCGTGCTTCTCCAGCACGCTCCAGCCGTGTGGAGTGATCCCGACAGCCCGCCAGGCGGCGTCGCCAAGGTCGACATAGAGTTTGCCCTCCTGCGCGCCCACGCGCCGCCAGGGGGCGCGCTCAGGGCCCTCGCTATTGGCCCGTGCATCGAGCACGCGCACGGTATCCTCGACCGCCTGCGCGCCAGGCGCCAGCCCGGAGTCCTCATAGGCGCGAAGGGCGAGCTAGCGCTTGAACGCCTGCGATCGCACCGGCCAATTTTCATTATGGCCGTTGACCGGCACGGTCGCGAAGGCCTCGTAGTCGGCGCCGTGCCAGAACGCGCAAAATTGCGTCAGCGCCATGAGCGCGTCGCGTTGCGGCCGCCGGCGCGGAGCCTTGCCTTCACTCGCTTGCTTCGCTTGTGTCGCGCCGCCAACAGCCTTTGCGGCGTCAACGAGCGCGAGCGTCTTTTCGCTCGTCCAGCCCTCCGCCAAAGCATCGGCCGCGTCCCATCCCTCGTCGACGTCGTCTGGCGGAGATAGGAGCGCAAGGGCTTTTGCGCCGGCGGCCAAGGCCAGCTTTGTGACGTCCCGCGCATAGGCGGCGCCCGCTTCGTCTGCGTCGGGCCAGATCATCACATCGCGCCGGGCAAGCGATCCCCAGTCGGCCTTCGCGGCCGACTTCGCGCCGTTTGGCGAGGTGATGCAGACATGCCCTGGCAGAAGCTTGCCGGCCGCGTCCGCCGCCTTTTCACCCTCGCACAGAAGGACGGGCGCGCTGGGCCGTTGCGCGAGGCGTTCCAGCCCATAGAGCGGGCGGGGAGCCGACCAGGCCTCCCAGCGCCAAGCGCGCGCGCCGTCGTCTTCCTCGAAAAACACGAGCGGCCGAAACTGCTTGCCGCCTTTTCTGTCGAAGCGGCAAACGAACCCGGCCAGCTCGCCTTTCGCCGTCAAATAGGTCCAGCGCGCCGATGGCTCGCCAAGCGTCGGATGTTTCGTTGGAGGCCCCGGCGGCGCCGCGGGCGCGGGAACGACCGCGCGCCGCTTCGGAGCCGTGCCCATCGTCGACGCCTTTTTATCTATCGGCGCAAATGGATCACTCAAATAAATCGACCCCAAGCATGTCAGCGACTTTCCGCGCCGCCTCGACCTGGCTCAGCCCGAAAAGGTAGGCGGCAAGGGAAACCAGATCGCCGCCGGCGTCGCCGGTCGAGAAATCGCTCCACCTACCCGTGTTCAGATTCACCTTAAAGCTGCCTCGCCGACGGTCCTGTCGTGTTGGATTATGCGCGACCCATTCGTGTCCTTCGCGCCGGCCATCGGGTAGCCAGCGCCGCAGTAACGTGTCGGCGTGCGCGCGGGCATGTATGGCGATGCGGGAAAAGGCGATCGAGCGCGGGAAGGTCACTGAAAACTGTCCGGCTCTGCCGGGCCGGCCTCCAGACTCTCACGCCAGCGTATCTCACCGCTCAAATACTCAAAGACGCCCCGGCCGAACAGCTCGCAAGTTCGCGCGGCGACATCGGCTTCGGAATTCCCTAAGAATGCGGCGATCGCCGAAACGACGCCCTGGCCGGCGGCGGGGCCACATATCCATTCGCGCGTTGTGAGGTTGAACAGCAATGCGTCGGGGCGGTCGGCGCGCCGCAACGTGCGCACCGGCATTGCGTCATCATCGTCGTGCGAGATCGCATAGAGCAGCTCCCGCAACGCGAAATCCTCAAGGCTGATCTCAATGGCTTCGCGCGTATCGCGGGCGCGGCCTTCCCGGATGACGTCGAAGGCCTCGGCGGCGAGGGCGAGCGCCTCCTTGAGATCGACGATTGCACTCTCGTTTTCCGCGAGCAGGCCCGGCGCGGCAAGAGGCTTCCGCGTCACTGCCGCAGCTCCTGCGATGTGCTCGCGCGCGTCCGCGCGTCGAGCCACGCCTCGACCCCGGATTCGCGGTAGCGAACGCACCTCCCGACGGAAACATATTCTGGGCCGCCGCCCTTGACCCGCCATTGCCGCAGGCAAGCGCGCGAAACGCCAAGCAAGGCCGCCACCGCGACTTCGTCGAGGAGGGGCGCAATCGTTTTTGCCGAAGGTGAACTCATAACCATTACCTCTCACGGGGAAATACTGAGAGTGATTTTGAGCAACAGACGGCAAGGTTGGAAGGCGAGCAGAAGCGGTCGATTTCATGGATTAAAACTCATGAGGGCGCGAGAACGTTTGAGCCTTTGAAAGCGCAAGCTCTCACCGGCGTGAGAGCTAATCGCGGGAGATGAGCGTTGAAGCTCTCATTGACAAACGCGCGGTGTTGTAACCTCAAACGCTATGTGGATTCTGCGAACGCAAGCAGATCACGGATCAGGCCCGCGGCGAGCGCGCCGCTGAGCGTCGAGCCCTCATCTTTCCCAAAATCCGCATCGCAAATCGCGCCGCCAAAAAAGCACCATGAAATCGCCCGCGCTTTCGCGATGAGTTCGGGCAGCGTCTGCGCGCGCAGCTCGAGCATTTGCGCCACGAAGCCGGCCGTTTCCTCACAGGCGTCGCCATAGCGAAAATCTCGCGATCGCTGCCACGCGAGCTCGCGCACCCATGCGGCCTCAAACCGGGCGGCGATCGCCGGCAATTCGGCGACGGGCGCCCTGCGCGCAGGCTCAGCCGTCCGGCGCGTCGAAGCGAGCGGCCTTATTCTTCGCACCTAAATCGGAAATCATTCGTCTTGCCCGCGGCGACGTCAAAGTCTTCAAGCCTGCGCCGTGCCGCGGACGGTCCTTGCGAATGTGCTGAACGCCGATTTCAAGCAGGGCCGCCGCGAGCGTTCGCATTGCCCGGACGGCGCTGAAATGCTCCCCATCATGTTCGGCGAGGTTCGGAATCTCCGCGATATATTCGGCGAATTGTTGCGCGCCTTCGAGGGAAGTCGCCCGCGTCGCGAAAAGTCTTCGGTGCAAATTCGTCTCGCGGTCGTGGGCTTCGATAAAGGCCTCATCGTCGTCCACGCTCTCCGCCGCCGCGCGCGCCGCGAGAGCGGCGCGGTGCGCGGCGATGACGGCGAACACCGGATCGCTGGCCGCAGGCGCCGGCCTTTTGTTGAGCGGGCTCACGAGCGCGCCTCCGCAGGAAAGAGCGAGCGCAGAAAAGTGAGAAAATCCTCGTGCTCGTCGAGATCGATTTCAGAGTCGGCGAAATATTCCACCTTGAGGCGCGTGTCTGCGAGCGAAGCGCAAGGCCAGGCGCAAATGGCGCGCAACAAGCGCCGCGCGGCCATGAATGTGGCGTCTGACGCGATTTCCGCCGCCGCCAGCCCGCAGGCTTCGCGGTAGGCCTCACGCGCGCGGAAGGCTTCATCGATCGCGGCGAATTTTTGTGCCGCCGCAGCCGCGAAGCCGGCCTCGAATAGCCGCGAGAAAGTGGGCGTGTCGATCGCCTTCATCTCGCGCCGCCAGCGCTGGGCCCGGTGGTCAAGGCAGCCGTGCAGATGCGCCTTGCATTCGTCCGCGGTGGCGCCGCCGAGCTGTATGCCGTCGAAAGTTAGAGCTTCGGCGTCCTTTCGATTCGCGGCGAGCCACGTCTCGTAATCGGCCAGAGCGTCATCGTCGCGCCGGAACGCCTCGTCGACTTTCTGGAGCGCGACGCGATGCTCCTCAATCAAACGCGCCAGCTCCGGCGAGGCCGTCGAGGCTTGGGCCGCCGCGGCGCCGATGGCGGAGAGGACGGCGCCGGCCGAGCCGGCGGCAAGGAAAAGGCGACGATTTGGCAAGCCTTTCGCGGCTGCCGGAACGAGATCGTTCGGCATTGTGGTTGCTCCGTAAAACCAGATATGATAGATTTTCTATTAGTTGGCGCGCTGCTGCGTGTCAATAGTTTTTCTATCAAAGGACATTCTGTGGCAGCGACCATCCGTCAGATCAAAGCTGCGCGAGCGCTCTTAGGTTGGTCGCAGGCTGACCTCGCGAAAGCGTCGGGGATATCTGAGCCAACAATTTGGCGGCTCGAAGCAGCTGATGGCGCCTTAGGCGGCCGCGCCAACACGGGAGTGAAAATTGTTGCGGCCCTCGAAGCCGCTGGTGTGATCTTCGTCGAGGAAAATGGGGAAGGGCCAGGCGTCCGGCTGAAAAAGCAGCCGCCAGCGCCGGCCGAGCTGACAGAAAAAATCGAAGCCCTCGGCGCGAAAGCCGCCAGCCTCGACGTCGCGGGCCGGCCCAGCCCGCAAAAAGCGATGAACCAGATGACCAAGGCGCTCGTCGAAAACGAAAAAACAAAGCTCAAAAATCAGCGGGCAAAGCTAACGAAAAAGACACCCTCTCAAAATGAAACGACAAAGTCAGAGAACAAGAACCCAAAATACTAAAGTAAATCAACGAGAACGTAACAGCAAGCTGGCGCACAAAGTCGATGACAGCCGACAACTTTAAAGATCATCCCACCACGGTGATGAAGGTAGTCCTTCGTCATCTTTTTCCTTTCGCGATGAGATCGTTCGACGCCGACGGAGCGTTTCCGCGTCCGAATTGGTCGCCCCGCAAGCTGCCTCCCGGAGGCGACAGGCCCGAGATCGACTTCGAAATCAAAGCGCTTTTGAGCGTGGCCGCCCGCCCAACCGCGCGTTCCGCTGAGCAGCTTTTGGAAATCGTCGAAAGGAACTGGCCGAACTCGCAGCCTCGCGACATTGATTTTAAATCGGCGTTGGCATGCCCCTATTGGAGAGCGAGGTGGAATATCGCCTACTCAGCGGCCGTGGCGCAGGAAGCGGTGCAGATCAGGCGAACGCATGACGATCGCCTGATGAAGCAAAAGAAAGCAATCAAAGCGGCGGCCGACTCTCAGCAAGCTCTTCTCGACGGCTTTGAGGTCGCCGCATTTGCTCCGGTGTTGCCGATTGGGTTCGATCAGCCTGATATTGCCAGCGCAAGTTCTATCGTTTCCAAAGTCGGACAATTGGAGGAGTATGTTAAAAAAAGTCTTGAAGCCATAGAACAACTACAGCGTCTTGCCGACGCGGAACGCGTCAGGTTCTTTACTCCGAACATTTCCGATAGGGCGCTTTGGCTTCAAACATTTATCGAAGGAACGGGGCACCTCTGGAATTTCCTCACCGGAGAAACTCCGAAACTGTCTTCAAAGGCTTTTGTCAAATTCGTCCAACAATCGATTGCCAGCCTTCCCGCGCCGTATCAATTCGAAGACATCATCGATTGGAAGATCAGACAAGCAACAGAGCGCGTGAATGGAGCGCCGAAATCGCAAGGCCGCCCCTATTGGGATAGATTCGATCGCCTTTCGGCGGGATATAAGCCACCCGACCCGTGGCCATCCGACGAAGAAATTCGGGAGGCGATAACAGTCTACAGAAAGCTTAATCTGGACTGGCGGAGTGAGATAAAGTCAATTTATGAGGATGCCGTTTCAGACGATCGCCTCAAGCAAGACGCCGGAATGTATATACTCAGCAGGTTGCACTCGATCGGCGATAAAGAGGTATCCGGCTACATTAAGGCCCTAAGGCCAGACAACATGGACCCAGAGGCTTTCGAAGTTATTTGAGAGTGGTAAGAACGCAACACAATTGACTATTTTTTTGGTCTGGCCACGACGCTAAATTATCTCGTCATCCTTCCGAAGTGGCTTGTTGCAAAGGAGAAGCCTATGCTTCGAGCTCTTCGATCGGCATTTATCATCGTCGCTATATTTCCTCAGGCTGCTCAAGCTAAGTTCTGTGGCTGCAAAGGCTGTGGTTGCTGTGGCGGCCCAGGCTATCGTGGCTCCAACGGCCAATGCGTCGGCTGGAAGCAGCTGAACAGTGTTTGCGGCGTCCCGCCAGAAACTCATTGCAAGCCCGAGCTCGTTCATTCGAAAACCGAGGATGAATCGGAGACGAAAAAATAGCTGCCTTCGACACGTCTACCGCCCACTTGGCGCGGCCTCGGGCATCGAGATTCCCGTGTTTGCCCGCAGCGCGCCGGCGGCGGTGATCGTGCGCGCCGACTCATAGGCTCGCAGCAGCTCGGGCGCGTCGATCTTCACGGTCAGGTCGATGTTCGCGGCGCCGTCGAGCTTCACCGGTGGCGGCGGAGCCGTGTAACCTGCGGCAGCGCCGGCGGGCGGGTGGGATAGCCCGTGGCAGGGTCGAAATTCTTGAAGGAGTGGTCGAGGCTAAAGCTGCCGCCCGGCACAGGACCCGGCGCGCCTTCGAGCGGCCGGCGCATCTCCATATTTGGCGGCAAATTCCTCTGAAACTTAACGATCCGAGCCTGCGCGCCGCGCCTGGCGTCACGCGCCGCGTTCAACTCGTCGAGCTGGCGCTGAGCCGCCGCGCCCTCCGACGCGTCGCGCTCGGCGCTCTCTTTCTGAACTCTCAGCTTGAGCTCTTTGCCGCCGGTGACATCATCCCAAAAGTGGTGCGGCGCGCCCGTCCAATCGTTATAGGCCTTGCGCGCATCCTCCGCGCGGTGCGCGGCGCCGTCGCGGCCTTCCGCTTTGCGCTGGAGCTCGGCGGCCTTGGCCTCGTAATCCACCTCATTGCGCTGGACCAACGTATCGCCGCGCGATCGATCGCTCGAGACGCCGTCGACAAGAAAATTGGCCAGGCGATTGAATTTTTTCTGCCCAGAGCCGGCCGTCGGCGCATTGCCGATCGCTTTCTCCAATTCCGCGAGAAGCTTCGTGGCTTGCTCAATCATCGGCGTGAGCGCCGGCGCGATCGCCTCGCCGAGGCGACCGGTAAACACATCCCAGGCGGCGCCGAGGCGATCGACCTTCGATTTCGTCGTCTCAAGGCGGCGGTCGAGATCCGCGGTGTTTGTGCCGATCGCCGTGGCGTTGATTTCGGCGACGGTGTCTTGGTAAAAATCCTTGAACTTCAGGAGCGCCATGATGCCTTCGCGGGCCTGGCGATCGGGAAACAGCGCGGCGATCTTGAAGGGATCGCCGGCGGTCATTTTCTCGACGAGACCGAGCATGGTCGTCACGTAATCAACGCCGTGCTTGGCGCCGTCCTTCAACACCTTTTCGAGGTCGACGCTCTTCTTCTTGAAAGATTTCGTCGTATCGGCCGAGGTTATCTTGTCCAGCAAGTTGAGGAGATTGTTCGCGGCCTCCTCGCCGGTCGCCGAGGTCTTGCGCGTCGTCTCCAGCATCGCGACGAGCTTCGTCAGGCCGGTCTCGCCGGTCAGGCCGAGCGCCTTCGCCCGCGACGCCACGGCAGGCAGTTCGCGCGCCATGTTCTTGAGCTCGAAGGAGCCGAGCTTGCCGCCCTTGGCCATTATGTCGAAGGCGCGGTCGAGCTTCTCGGCGTGGATGCCTAAATTCTGAATCGACGCGATGCCCGAATTGACAACGTCGTCGAGCGAGGCGCCGGAGGCCTTCGCCGCCTTGATCGCCGCAGGCGTTCCGGCGATCGCTTGATTGAAATCGATGCCCGCCGCGACGTATTTTTCAGCCGCTTCCGAGATCGTCGAAGCCGTCACGCCGTATTGTGGGCCGAACTCGCGGAATGATTTCATCGCCCCCTTGATTTGCCCGTCCGTCGCCTCGGCTGTGATGCCGAGGCTGGTCACCCTGTCTTCAAGCTCGGCGAAATTCCCGACGGCCTCCTTGGCCACGAGCGCGGCCGCGCCGGCGCCAACGATCTGCGGGAGGGAAAGCCCTGATCCAGCGACGACAGCCGGGACCGAATGTCCGCGCGGCGCCGGTGGGGCTTTGGGGATAGCCGCCGCGCCGTTGCGGGAGCCCGCTGCGCCGGCGGCGAGTAGCGTCGAAGCGCCCGACCGTGCGCCCGGGAGATAGGATTGCATCGCCGCGACGCGAGAGGCGGTCGAACTGATAGCCGACGCCGCCGCGTTGAGGCGCATCACCCGCTCTTCGATCGCCCGGAAGACCCCGCTGGTCCGGTCTTCCGCCGAAATAATTAGCCTTGCTTCCATTTGCGAAGACATGGATCATTTCCGCTTTTCGAGATAGGCGCAGGCGCGATGGAAAATCATGTCAATCTCGTCGAACGTCATGCCATAGGCGACGTCTGCGGCGAGGACGTGGAGCCCGAAGACGAGGAGGTCGGCCTTGCGCGCGATATCGCCGCTTGCGCGTCCGAAAAAAAACCGAAGAGCGCCTCCCTCAATTGCATCACGTCGGCGAGCGACATGACGTTCATCAGATGGTCGCCGCCGTCGACGGGCTTGCCGTCGGCCAGGATTGCCGCCGGTGAGCATGAAGGCGATCGGCCGGCAGGCGGCGTCGGTCAGGGCATGGATTTTGGTGGTTCTGCCGCCGCGCGATCAACCGATCGCCTGCGCGCGCTCCCCCCTTTGCCGCCCGAGGCGCAGCGAGGCGCCTTCACTGCGGAGCTGTCGAGGAGGATCTGCGCGGGCGGGCCGCCGGCCGCCGCGAGCGCACGGAAAATCTCCATCCACACGCCTTTCGCAGCCCAGCGGACGAAGCGGTTGTAGAGCGTCTTGCGCGGACCATACTCTGGCGGCGCGTCGATCCAGCGGCCGCCCGACTTCAAAACGTGAACAATGCCGCTGATCACCCGCCGGTCGTCGACGCGCGGCTTGCCCCGCGAATCTGCCGGGAGCAGCGGCTCAAGCCGCGCAAACTGTTCTTCCGTCAGCCAAAACCCTTCGCGAATCATTCGCCCCCTCCCGTTTAGACGATGAATCACAAAATCAGCCAAAGCTAAACCTTTATGGGTCCCGGCCCTATGTTGCTGCAGCATGTGTGGGATCTGCACTTCGATCCGATGACGAATATTATCGACGTCTATGTCGGCCGGCTGCGGCGCAAAGTCGATAGCGACGCCGACTACCCGCTCATTCACACGGTCCGCGGCGTTGGGTTCCGGCTTCGTGCTCCGGGCTAGCGTTTTACGCTACTCGACGCTGCGGCATGCGCTGCTTTGTATCGCATTCTTCAGCACCGCGGTCTTTGCCCATTTTGGCTATGTCTATTGGTCAACCACATCATTCGTCAAGGCAGGGTCCGATCGCGCGCTATCAAGCGAAAATGCCGCGCTGAGACTCGCTTATGATCATGGCGGCCGCGCAGCTCTCGCAACAGCCGTCCGCAGGCGCGTCGAGGATCCTGGGGTTGATCAGGCGTCATATCTTCTGACTGACGCTTTGTCGGCGCCGATTGCCGGCAATATCGACGCTTGGCGGGGCGCGGCGGTCGGCCGCGAGGGCTTTATCACCTTTACCGCCACGCTCCCCGGCGCCAAGATGCCGCCGCCGCGCGTCCGGGCGCATTTCGACACGCTTCCAAACGGCGACCGTCTCCTGGTTGGCCGTAGCGTCGATGATCTCGACCAGTTTGTCCGAACGATCCAGCTCGCCTTCGCCGCAGCCATCGTCTTGATGTTCGCGCTTGCAGGATTTGCCAGCGTGGCGGTCACTCGGCGCACCGCAGGACGGATAGAAGCGATCAACGCGACGAGCCGCGAAATCATGCGCAGCGGGCTCAACAGTCGAATTCCGCTTCGTGGGACGAGAGACGAATGGGATCTGTTGTCTGCAAACCTCAATTCGATGCTGGACCGCATTGAAGAACTGATGGAGGGCGTTCGGCAGGTCTCCGACAATATTGCGCATGATTTAAGAACCCCGTTGTCGCGCATGCGCGGGCGCCTGGAGCTCGCGGCGAAACGGCGTTTGAGCGCCGAGCACGCTGACATACTCATTCGTGAGACGATCGGCGAACTCGACAGGGTCCTTGCCCTTTTCTCAGCGATCCTTCGAATCGCACGGCTTGAAACACAGCAAGGGTCCGCCTCCTTCCGAACAGTCGATTTAAAGGAAATCGCAGAAGGGGTCGCAGAGCTATTCGACGCGGCCGCCGAAGAAAAAGGCGGTCATGTCAACGTTAAAGGCGCTGGCGCGACCCTGATGCAGGGCGATCGCGATCTTCTTTTTGACGCGCTTTCAAATCTCACCGATAACGCCGTCAAATATGGCGGCCGCTGTGGCGCCGTGACAATTGAGGTTTCGGCAGGCCCCGCCGGCCCGATTCTAGCCGTTTCGGATCGGGGGCCGGGCATTCCCCCCAATGAGCAGAAACATGTCCTCAAGCGTTTTTATCGGCTTGAGCAAAGTAGGACCACGCCTGGGAACGGCCTTGGCCTTAGCCTCGTCGCCGCCGTCGCGAATGTGCATGGAGCACGAATCACCATGCAAAACAACGAGCCGGGATTGCGGTTCGAAATCCAGTTTCCTGGGTCGGATTGTGGCTCCGAGACTCCCGAAGCGAGCAGGCGCGGGACCCGGGGGTAGGGCGCTTACTGGACGTCAGGCGCGTGCAACCATCATGCTCAGCGAGAGCCGCGCGCGATCCGCATTCGCGCCCACGAAATGGGTGACGCGGGGCTTTAGCTACTGCCTCTCGGGCTGAGCAGCGCTTTGCCATAGGCCAGCGCAAAACCCAGAAACGCGCCCGCCCAGGCGAAGGCCGCGATATGCAATAGGATAAAGCTCCACTCGGGAAGGAGAGCAGCGCCGATTCGCGCCAGCACGGCCAGCAACGACGCGCCGTAGATCGCTAGCGTCGCCGGTCCGGCGTGGAGGCTCTGGCCGGTGTGGCCGAGGCTGGCCCGCGTCATGATCGCGAGGGTCATCACGCCAATCGCTCCGGCGGTCCAGGCGTGAACGCCCGCGCTTTCCGGAATGCGCAGCGTGAATGCGCTGAGGCCGACAAGCAAGAAACCAAGCGGCGCGAATGCATAACCCAGATGCAGCACCAGCACGAGGGCATCGGCGAAGGCGCGATCTCCCGCCCAGCGCGCCAGGCGCGCGAAATGCAAGAGCCCGGCGACGATGAGCAAACCGCCAGTGACGGCGACGCCTGGGGCGAAAGTCCAGGCCAGCAAGGCCAAAACCGCCGCCGCCACGCTGAGCTTATCGAACGCGCCGAAATTTGCGGGGAGGCGCCCCGGTGCGCGCCGGGCCAGAAAATTGCGCGTGAAGCTCGGAATGACTCGTCCGCCGATCAAGATAACCAAGGCGACGGCCATGGCGACGCCGAGCCGCTTGCCATAAAACGCGGAGCCATTGACATGCGCTTCGATATGAAAGGCGGCGTTGGCGGCTAGCAACAAGACCAGCACGGCCAGCACCTTGAGGTTTTTCCAGTTCTTGCCGGCGATGAGTTCGCGCGCGATCGCCAAGCAGAGGAAAGTCAGAAAGGCGCAATCGATCAGGGCCGCGGCCGCCCAGCCGAGCCACGCCGAGGCGGCGATCGCGAACCGTCCCGCAAGCCAGACGAGGAGCAGAACAAGGAGCGGAACGCCCTGCAAGGGCAGACGTCCTGTCCAATTGGGAATGGCGGTCAGCAGGAAGCCTGCGGCGACGGCGGCGACATAGCCGAACAGGGCTTCGTGGATATGCCAGTCGAGCGGCGTGAAAGCCGTGGTCAGGCTGATCTTTCCAAAATATTGCGGCATCCACACCAGGACGGCAATGACGGCCCAGACGGAGCCCGCAAGAAAAAATGGCCGAAAGCCATGGCTGAGGATTGCGGGACCGTCATAAGCTGGCCGGCGCGGCGCAGGGGACATTTTTCACTCCATCAAGGAGGCGGATGGGCGGCAGCGATGGCGAGTCAGCCTTTTGCGCTTTATGCGCGCGCGCGCCCGCAGTAACGTTGCGCGCAAACAAACAGCGGAACGGGAGGCAAAACGCCCTTTTGCGCCGAGCTTTCGTTTTGGCCCGGACGGGGCCCTGCAGAGGGGGCGCCAGGGAGGCGCTGCAGTGGGGATATCGAGGCATGGCGCAACTTGATCGCTCTTTGATTTCCGAGCTGCCGGCCTTCGCCAGCATTGAGCCGGAAGCCCTCGACGATATTCTGGCGCAGGCGCGGCCCTTGCGCGCGCAAAAAGGCGTCGCTCTGTTTGAGCAAGGGCAGAAAGCCGAAGAGTTCTTCCTGCTGTTGAACGGGCGGCTGCGCGTGACGCGCGTCACCCCCCTCGGCCAGCAAGTCGTCGTGCGCTTTATCGGGCCCGGCGACTTGTTCGGCGTCGCCATGGCCATCGACAGCCCAGTCTACCCGGCCGCCGCGACCGCAGTTGTCGATTCCGTGGCTTTGGTCTGGCCGAACGCCGCCTGGGCGCGTCTATCCTCCCGCCATCCGGCTCTGGCGCTGAATACGATGAGGACCTTGGGCGCGCGTTTGCAGGATTCACAAACGCGCATTGTTGAGATGTCGACCCAGCAGGTCGAAAAGCGCGTGGCGCACGCCATTCTTCGGCTTGCCAATCAAGCCGGCCGGAAGACGGACGAGGGCATATTGATCGATTTTCCGATTTCGCGACAAGATATCGCCGAGATGACCGGAACGACCCTACACACCGTCAGCCGAATTCTTAGCGCCTGGGAGGAAAAGGGGCTGGTCGAGGGCGGACGGCAGCGCATCGTCGTGCGTGATCCGCATGGTCTGGTCATGCTGGCGGAAGACAAGGAATGAACCGCAATTCCGCAAGGAGCGCCTTTGGCTCCAGCCCATGTTCGCGGGCGGCCTCTTCGATCGTGTGAAAGTGGCCGACCGGACAGCCGACGCAATACAACCGCCTGCGCAAGAACACGCCGATCGTCTGCGGCCGCTGGCGCATCAAATCGTCGACAAGAGTTGCGGCGTCGATTTCGCAAGGACTGGCGGAATTCGGCATTGGCGGAGTTTCCCTCTTCCTGCCTCGTCGTCGCTCTATCTGGCCAAGGGGCGCAGCGCCTCCAGTTTCGACACGAAATCCAATCCCGCATCCCGGCCGCCCGTCTGTTGCAGGGCGATGTTTCCCTCGGCGTCGAGCAGCGTGATGATATTGGCGTGGTCGAAGGCGCCGCTGGCGTCGCGGCGATAGCGGACGCCGAGCGCCGCCGCGAGTTCGCGCACCGCATGATCATCGCCATGGTAGAGCGTCCATTGGGATGGATCGAGGCCGTGCTCGTCGGCATAGGCCTTGAGCCTCTCCGGCGTATCGACGACCGAGTCCAGCGAGAAAAATGCAAAGCGAACCCTGGTCAGCGATTTGGCCTTCGCCTTATTTTCGATCGCGACCATGTCGGCGACGATCATGGGGCAAATATCCTTGCAGCTCGTATAGACCATGGCGATCACGACCGGCTCTCCGCGCAGAGACGCCAATTCGACGGCTTGGCCGTCCTGGTTCGCCCAATGCGAGGTCAGATTATAAATCGAGCCGCCGGACAGCGGCTTGGTCGCCTCCATATGCTGCATATGCGCATGGTCATGCGCGCGTGCTGGCGTAAAGCTGAGGCCTGCGGCAAGCGCCAGCGGGATGAAAGACAGACGCATCAAGGTTCTCCCGCACAGCGAAAGCCGACATTATCGAGCGCATAGGCGGCCTTCAGGCTGGCGCGAAGGGCATAGCGCATGGAGGCGGGATAATCGGCGGCGTCGCGAACGCCAGTCGCGCCATTGCCGCAAAAGGCCGCGGAGTCCTTGCCGGACGGATCGCGCAGCTCCGGCCTCGAAATGAAACTATTGGCGTCGAGGGTCCATTCCCAGACAAGGCCGACGAGATCACGGACGCCGAACCCATTGGGCTTTCCCCGTCCGATTGCCGGAAGCTGTGTTGGATTGGGGGAGCCAAACCAATCGAGCGAGCGTTGTGCGACTTCGGCCTGGTCGCGCCCTTGATCGGCGAGGGCGTATTCAAATTGCTCGCTTGTCGGGAGTTGCAATCCGCGCGCTTCGCAATAGGCCTGCGCGGCGAACCACGAAACATTGGTGACAGGCTCATCCGCCGCCTCGTCCGGCACTTGCAGGTCAGATGGCCATTTGGCCAGATAGCGATGATCGGCGAAAAGCGGTTTGACCTGTGATTTTCGCCACTCGGGGCGCTCACGAACGAAGGCGAGGAATTGGCGATTGGCGATGGGCTCGACATCCAGCCGGAACGCGCCGACTTGCGTCGGAGCGCTGATTTCGGCGTCTCGGCTTTTGCCGGGATTGGCTTGAAAGAAAGGGAGATAGAGCCCTGCGGGGATTTGCGCCATGGGCGCGGACTCCGGGCCGGCGTCGCCGGCCGCCGCTGCGCCGCAAAGCGCGCAGGCCGAAGCCGCGGCAGCCAGTTTCCGGCCCGGGGCCGTCATGGCAGGTTGGCCGCCTTGACGCGATTGGCCGCAACCTCGGATGGAAGGACTTCCTGACCCGAATTGTCCCACTGGCTGTAGATATAGGTCATGACATTGGCGATATCCTCGTCCGGCAGGTCCCAGGCGGGCATGACGCCATTGAAGTCGTGGCCGTTGACGGTGAGCTTGCCATCAAGTCCCCCGGTGACGGTCTTGATCGCCCGGACCTTGTCCGCGTTGAGATAGTCGGATTTGGCGAGAGGCGGAAAAGCGTCGGCGACCCCTTCGCCATTGCCCTGATGACAGGCCTGGCAATTATTGGCGAAAACGCCTTCGCCCAGTTTGATGCGCTCGGCCTTGCTCTCGGCGGCGGCCGGCTTTTGTGACGGCATTTCCGCAACGCGGGCGTTCGAGCCTTCCGGCATATAGACCTCGTCGCTGACCTTGCCGGAGAAGAGCGCCTTGTTGTCCGGTCCGTTGATTTTGAGCTGCGCCAGAGCGCCGCGGTTGAAGGCGCGCGTCAGCGAATGATCAACGATGATGAAAGTGCCGGGCACGCTGTTCTTGAACTGGACGATGGCGGAGCCGCCGGCGGGGATCATCGTCGTCTGCACGTTCTGCGTAGGAGTGCTCATATTGCCTTCGGGCCACACCGTGTCGAAGATCTGGCCGATCACATGAAAGGATGAGGTCAAGTTGGGCCCGCCGTCGCCAACGAAAAGTCGAACGGTCTCGCCCACGTTGGTCGCCAGGGCGCGGTCGCCCACCGTGGAGCCGACAGAGCCATTGAAGACGACATAATCCGGCCTTTCTTCGATGGCCTTGACCATGCTGAACGGTTGCAGGCCCTGCTCGCCATTGGCGCCCTTGGTGTAGAAGTCGCTCTGCATGACGTAGAATTCGCGATCGACCTTGGGCAGGCCTTCTCTCGGTTCGACCAGGATCAACCCATACATGCCGTTGGCGACATGCATCGCGACCGGCGCGGTGGCGCAATGATAGACGAACAGGCCTGGATTGAGCGCCTTGAATGTGAAGACAGAGCTATGGCCCGGCGCCGTCAGCGAAGCTCCCGCGCCGCCGCCCGGTCCATTGACGGCATGGAGATCGATATTGTGCGGCATCTTGCTGCTGGGGTGATTGTCGAGATGCATCTCGACAAGATCGCCCTCGCGAATACGGATAAATTTGCCGGGCGTTTTGCCGCCGAAGGTCCAGAACGTGTAGCGCACCCCATCGGCAAGGCGTCCTTCCACCTCCCTGACCTCGAGGTGAACGACCACCTTCGTCGCGTGATCGCGATGGATTGCTGGCGGGACGGCGGGCGCGTCGGTCAGTATGGCGTCTTCGACGCCGATAATAGGCGCCTTGGCGTTGTCTTCGCGGCTGGCGCACCAGGCTTGTTGTGTCAAAAGTAAAGAAGTTGCGGCCAGGAGAGCGTTTCTTGTAAAAATCTTCATCGCGGCGCCTCGATCTTGTCCATGGCAAAAGCGATCGGATGGAACTCGATGTCTCGGGAAAAAGAAGATCCGCTTTGCGCTTCGCTGCCCGGGCAGAGTAAAGACGGAGATAACTCTCCACTTTGCGAAATCGCAAACAAACAGCCGATTATCAGCGTCTATTGCGCTCAGGCGGTGAGACAGTATGTAGCTTGCATACAACGGAAGGATCGCCCGGTGAGGGCGCCGCAAGACGTCTCGGCGTCATGAAAGAATTTGGCGGTAGATCGAGGGCAGCGCTTCTGTCAGGCGATCCGGCGTAGGAGCGAGCGCAAAACCAGATCGTCCGAACAAGCGAGGCAAATAGGCCCGCGCCTCAGCGTCAATGGTGATGGCGAATACAGTCTGCCCTTGTCGGCGCGCCTCCTGCACGGCGCGCCGCGTATCCTCGACGCCAA
This sequence comes from Methylocella silvestris BL2, assembly GCF_000021745.1. Classification (NCBI taxonomy): domain Bacteria; kingdom Pseudomonadati; phylum Pseudomonadota; class Alphaproteobacteria; order Hyphomicrobiales; family Beijerinckiaceae; genus Methylocella; species Methylocella silvestris. The sequence continues at coordinate 1,641,104 of NC_011666.1, read as the reverse complement.
AGCGCCCCTCATAGTGATCGAGATCATTCGGCTTGCCGTCGGTAATCACCAGCAACAGCTTCCTGGCGTTGGGCCGCTCGCCAAGACGGAAGGAGACATGCCGAATGGCCGCGCCGAGCCGCGTATAGAAGCCTGGCTTGAGCGCATTGATTCTCGCGTCGACCGCTCCGCCGAGAGGTTCGTCGAATGTCTTGCAGACGTCGACGAACACGCGGTCGCGACGCAAGGATGAAAAGGCATAGAGGCCAAATTGATCGCCGCAAGCGTCAAGTCCCCGCGCAAGAGCGATCAGCGCCTCCCGCGCGACGGCGATGACGGGTTCGCCATGCGCGGAACTCTCCGTCGAGCGTGAGGCGTCGAGGAGCACGGCGACGGCCAGATCGCGTTCTTCGTTGCGCGCAGCGCGATAGAGTCGCTCGCTGCCGCGCCCGCAGGCAAGACGATCCGCAGCGGCGCGGACGACTTCGTCAAGATCCAGCTCCCCGCCATCATATTGCCGCGAGAGCATTTTTCTTCGCGGCCGCAGCGCTTCGAACTGTTTGCGGACTGCCTCGATGCGCCGCAGGGAACGCGCGTCGAGTTTTCGCCCGCCGGGCGCCTGCGGGGCCGTATTTTCCAGAACGCGGGCCTGATCGGCCACAAGCGCGTTCTTTTTCCAATCCCATTCGGGATAGACAAAGCGCCCTGCCAACATCTCGCGGTCGCCGTCCTCCGGCGACAGATCAAGATCGAATTTGAGACGGGTCTTTGGCCTTTGGCGATGGTCGGCGACGCCGATTTCTTCGGCGTCGTCGGCCGCCTTGCGCGCCGAGTCCTCGTCGTCATCCTCGACCTTCCGGTTGATGTTCAGGAAATCGGCAAAAGACAGAATCGATTCAAAGCGGTGCAGGATCAAACTGTCGCGCCGATCGGCCTGATCGCTCTTGCGCCGTTGGGCGGCACGCGCCTTTTCGGCGCCGTCGGATGCGCCGCTTCCCGCTTCGTGATCCCCATCCTTCGCCCGTGATGGACCTGCCTCGCGCAGGGGCGATCGCTCTCCCCACAGCAGCAGCGGGCGAAAACTGCGGTAATCGGCAGGCGCGGTCAAAACATCATCGGCGCGGCCCATGCCGGCCAAGGCGCGCGAAAGCGGCGTATCGCTGGGATGCTCCGGTTCTTGGGCTAATCTGGCGCGAATCCATGCCTCGATTTCAGCTTCGAGCGGCGGCCCCCTGAAGACCGCGCGAGAGGCAAGACACGCGGGGTAAAGTTCGTCGCGGATCGAGCGGAGGCCGGGAAACAGACTAACAGCCTCCTCGCAATCCTGTGTGACCTTCCGCAGGCGCGCAACATCCCGGCGCAGCGGGTCGGTCTCTCCGGCATCCGGCGGCGCGCTGACGACGGCCAAGGCGGCGAGCCAGAGGTAAAGCTTGCGATTGAGTTCCGGCTCGGAAAAAATATCGATTCGCTCGGGCAGCAGCAGCGTCGCGCCGTCGAAATGCGCCGCCTGAACCCGCTCCGCTTCACGTGCAAGACGGCGACGCCAGGATCGGCGATGCGTCGCCCTGACGCCGCCGCCGGCTTTGACTTCAACGCCCCTTTCGCCGCCAAGACCCCGAAACAGCACGGCCAGAGCGCCGCGCTCCTGAGCCAGCTCTACGGCCGCCTCGGGATAGCTCGGGGCAATTTCGAGACCTTCGACGAAGCCGTCCCAAAGCGTTCCAACGGCTTCTTCCGGCTCCCAGAATTTTACCCGCAAGAAACTCCGAAGGCGCGACATCGCGGCTCACCCCAGAGTGACGGAAACAAGGTCCAGGAGGCCACGCTTGATGTCCGGATCGTCGGTCAAAGGTTCGATCAAAGCCGCTTCGATCGCATCCTCGCGCTTCATGCCCGCCCAGATAAGGCTCGCGCAGGCGACGAGCAAACGCGTGGACGCTCCTTCTTCCAGATCCTGGCCTTTCAACGCCCGCAAGCGGACGGCGAGCCGCACCAGGGTGGCGCATTGTTCGAGCGCCAGATCCGACTCACGCGCGACAATGGCCGCCTCGACGTCCGGCCTCGGATAGTCGAAAGAGATCGCCACGAAGCGCTGGCGCGTCGATGGTTTGAGCGTCTTGAGCATAGATTGGTAGCCAGGATTATAGGACACGACGAGCATGAAATCGTCCGGCGCCTGCAGCGTCTCGCCGGTTCTATCGAGGGGCAGGATGCGGCGGTCGTCGGTGAGCGGATGCAGGACGACCGTGACGTCCTTTCGCGCCTCCACGATCTCATCGAGATAGCAGATCCCGCCATGCCGCACCGTGCGGGTCAGCGGCCCGTCCACCCATACGGTCTCATTGTTCTTGATCAGATAGCGTCCCGTCAGATCCGCGGCGGTCAGGTCGTCGTGGCAGGACACTGTTTCGAGGCTGAGCCCGAGTCTGGCGGCCATATGCGCGACAAAACGGGTTTTGCCGCAGCCGGTCGGCCCCTTGAGCAGGATGGGAAGGCGGCGACGATAGGCCGCCTCGAATAGGCTACATTCGTTTTTTTGGGCTTGGTAAAACGGGAGCGCCAAAGCGCGCTCCCTCTCGATCTGCGCAGTTGCGACGTTCATGGCTTGACCCTCTATTCCGCGGGCGCGCCAAGACCATTGGCTGGCGCGATCACTTCCGCCGTGCGCGGCACGAGCAGCGCATAGATGAACATCAACGCGCCGATCACCGTGACGACGCCCGCGCCGAACCGCATCAGGTAAAATAATCCGAGCTGATCCTGCACTTCCATGTAGGAAAGCCCCATCACGCGTTCGAGATGCGTCTGCAACACCCCCGCGAAGGTGAGCGAGACGGTCATGAACACCACGCCGCCGGACAGAACCCAGAAGCTGATCATGTTCAGGACCTGATTATATGGCGCGCGATTCTTGAGCTGCGGGAAGGCATAGGTCATCATCGCCAGATTGAGGCAGACATAGGCGCCATAGAAAGCCAGATGCCCATGCGCGGCCGTCACCTGCGTGCCATGCGTGTAGAAGTTTACGCCGTGCAAAGTATGAAGGAAGCCCCAGACGCCGGCGCCGAAAAAGGCCAGCACCGAGCAGCCGAGAGACCACAGAAGAGCGGCTTTATTGGGATGATCGCGACGGCCCTTCCAGACCATCGTGAAAGTGAACAGAACCATACCGAAGAAAGGAACGACTTCGAGAGAGGAAAAAATCGAACCGATCCACTGCCAGTAGCCGGGCGCGCCGATCCAGTAATAGTGATGCCCCGTGCCAAGCACGCCGGAGAACAAGGCGGTGGCGACGATGACATAGAGCCATTTTTCGATAACCTCCCGGTCGACGCCGGTTATCTTCAACATGATGAAAGCCAGAACCGAGGCCATCACCAGCTCCCACACGCCTTCGACCCACAGATGGACGACATACCACCAGAACATCTTGTCTTCAGACAGATTGCCCGGATTATAAAGCGAGAACAGGAAGAAGATGGCGATGCCCCATAGGCCGAGCAGGAGCACGTTGGTGATCGCGGTCTTGCGTCCCTGCAACACCGTCATCGAGATGTTGAACAGGAAAATCAGCGCTGCGACGATAATGCCGAGTTTTACCCAAAGCGGCTGCTCCAGATAGGAGCGCGCCTCATTGGCGTTGACGTGGAACAGATAGCCGACCACCGCCGCCAGCGCCCCGAAAAAGAAGATGGCGAACTGGATATAAGCCAGTTTGGTCGAATAGATCTCGCGTTCCGATTCTTCCGGCACGAGATAATAGGTCGCCCCAAAAAATCCGAGCAACAGCCAGACGATCAATGCATTGGTATGCACCATGCGGATGATGTTGAAAGGGAGGAGCTCCGAAAGAACATTTGGCATGATGTAGATGAGGCCGCCGAGCAGGCCGAAGCAGACCTGCACGGCGAAGATCAGCATGGCGCCATACCAGTAGACCTTCGCGATGCTTTGAGTTTCATATCGCATTAGATGTTCTCCACATCGATTGTTCCGCCAAACCGTTTCAGCCAGCTTTGCCCGGCGGCCAGCCTTGCGTGTTGGTCCGGCTCACCCATTCGAGAAAATCGGCGAGATCGTCGAGTTCGTTGTCGCTGAGGTTGAACTGCGGCATTTGCCGACGGCCGGCGACGCCGGACGGCTGCGATTTCATCCAGTCCTTGATCATTTCATGGGCGGCTTTGGGATCCTTGTCGCCGCCCCAGCGGATGAACACATTGCCGACTTCCGGCGCAAAGCGCGCGCCTTCGCCCAAAATGGTATGACAATCGAAACAGGCCTTGCTTTCCCAGATGCGCTTGCCGCGCACGACCGCGTCGGTGAGATTGGCCTGATCCGTGCCCTTGGTCAGGATGTAATGACGGCTGTGGAGAGTCAGTCCGACGAAGATCGTGAAGAAGAAAAGCGTGCCGCCGTAGAAGATATTTCGGGCCGTTGATTTGGTCAGGATTTCGCTCATTCTGTCGCTCCGGCAGGATTTGGCCTATAATTGCGTCGCATTGCGGCGAGCCTCTCCATCGATCAGAGGGCCGCGAATCGCGGACGGACCGCAGGCTTGGCGCGAACAATCGGCAGTTAGGGAAAAGGGCTGTGTGTTGTCGCGCGCCGAAGCTTGCCGCGGCGGCGTCGTAAACAGAAGAAACGAAGCGGAGACGATCGCCAGGGTCAAAACAATGGCGAATGTAAAGCCTGTGAGCGCGGCAGGCGCCGCATACAGGCCGAGATATGAGCGGAGGACGATGCGGGCCTTTGCCGCTGCCGCCAGGGCGATCACGACGATCCAGACAGGCCCCAGCCGCGAGGGATGGTTGACGTCGCCGGCGACGGCCAGAGCCAGCGTCAACGCCATCAGCATCGCCCACGCCGCCAGAAGGGATCGGACGGTTTCGCGCATCGCCTCACCTCAACAGATAGAAGCTGGGAAACACGACGATCCAGATGAGATCGACCATATGCCAGAAGGCTGTTCCGGTTTCGATGTTCTCTTTTGAATCGAAAAACGCCACGACGGCGAGAATTCCGATTCCGAGAATGACATGCAGCGCGTGGAACCCCGTGACCAGGAAATAGAGGGTAAAGAACGGGCTGGAGTCGATGTCGTTGCCAGCTGCGATTTCGCCGCCATATTCAAAGCCCTTGACGAGGAGAAACAGGCAGCCGAGCGCCGCCGCTGCCAATAGGCTCCAGCGCGCCCACCCGCGGTCGCCATTACGCCGCGCTTCGTTAGCCAGGGCGGCGAAAAGACCGCTGGTGAGCAGCGTCGCCGTATTGATGGTTCCTGCAACGCGGTCGAGTTGATCCTGCGCCGCAGCAAATCCCGAAGGGTCTTTGGCGCGCGCGCCCGCGTAGCCGGCCAGCGCCAGAGCAAACACCGCGAGTTCAGAGGCGATCAGCACCCACATGAGCGGATTGCCCGGAAGCGCCGACAACGGCCCCCAACCGGATGAACGCACGCCATCGCCCTCTTGAGGGACGCCACAGGCTTCGCTCATCTGTTCCGCGCCATTTCCATGGCGGCGACCGTACGGCGATGATCCAGCGCCGACTTTGTTGCGGAACAAACAAAGCGTCGAGCGCCGCTCGGGGACCGCACAGAATCGTAGGGGCCTCAAAGTGTTTGGCGGCTGAGTCCAAGATTGGTCGCGAAGCCGGGGTTCGCACCGGCCGCCTAAGAGATCGGCGCGAAGAGCGAAAGCGCCCCCACAGTTTTGCGTGCTCTAACGCAGGGGCGCCATCGTCGCGAGGCGGGCGCCCGTCGCTGCCCCGAGGAGGTGACGGACGGTCATTTTTTCGCTGCGCCACGCTCCACGTCGAACAGCAAACCGCCGCGCCTCGTGTAGAACCACCAGGTGACGGCGATGCAGCTCACATAGAAGGCCAGGAACGCATAGAGCGCTGCAGCCGCTCCGCCGGTCATGGCGATCGAAGTGCCGAAGCTCTTGGGAATGAAGAAAGCGCCATACGCCGCGATCGCCGAGCTGAAGCCGATGATCGCAGCCGATTCCTTATCGGATTGCTTGACGAGGTTGGCGGCGACGACGCCGGGCTCCAGCCGCGCCACTTCCTTGCGCATGATCGCCGGGATCATCTGGAACGTCGAGGCGTTGCCGACGCCGCTCGCTGCGAAAAGGAACAGGAAGCTTGCCAGGAAGACCGGGAAGGCGATCGGATCGCCTTTCACGCCAATGGCGTAAAGGACGCCGGCCACGCCGAGGCTCATGGCGATGAAAACCCAAAATGTGATGCGGCCGCCGCCGATGCGGTCGCTCGGCTTGCCGGCGAGCGCCCGCGCGAGGGCGCCGACGAGCGGGCCGAGGAAGGCGTAGCGCAGCGCGTTGACATCCGGGAAAAGGATCTTCGCCAGGAGCGGAAACGCCGCCGAGAAGCCGATAAAGGATCCGAAGGTGCCGGTATAGAGCCAGCACATGATCCAGTTATGCGTGCGCCGGAAGATGACCGCCTGGTCGGCGAACGATGACTTCATCGTGGCGATGTCATCCATACCGAACCACGCCGCAAAGGCGCTGGCGATAATGAACGGCACAAAAACGAAGCCGGCGTTCTGCAGCCATAACGTCGTTGTGACGCCGTCTTGCGTTGCGGTCTGCGGCGCGCCGCCAAGCCAGCCGAAAACGCCGGCCGTGATGGCCAGCGGCACCACGAATTGCACGACGCTGACGCCGAGGTTGCCGAGACCGGCGTTCATGGCGAGCGCGTTGCCCTTCTCCGCCTTGGGAAAAAAGAAAGAGATGTTGGCCATCGAGGAGGCGAAGTTGCCGCCGCCCAAGCCGCAGAGCAGGGCGAGGGCAAGGAAGATCCAGTATGGCGTGCTGGGGTTCTGCACCGCGAAGCCGATGCCAAGCGCCGGGATCAGCAGCGACCAGGTGGTCAGTGTTGTCCAGAGCCGGCCGCCGAAAATCGCCGGCATGAAGGAGTAGAAAATGCGCAGCGTCGCGCCGGAGAGGCCGGGCAGCGCCGCCAGCCAGAACAGTTCCTCGTTCGAGAAGGCGAAGCCGACGGCGGGGAGCTTCGCAACGACCACGGACCACACCATCCAGACGGCGAAGGATAGCAGCAGGCATGGAATGGATATCCAAAGATTGCGCCGGGCGATCGCGCGGCCTGTAGCGTCCCAGAAAACCTTGTCCTCAGGCCGCCAATCCTGGATGGCGCCTGTGCCCGCCATTGCGCCCTGCTGCGCAGCTCCGTGGATCGGCTGCATCTCGGGAAGTTCGGGGAGCGTCCGCAATGAGACGCCAGTCCCCTCGGCCGTGCGTTCCATCTGACGGACCGCCAGATGCATCCAGACGAGCGCGACCGACACGATGATGAACAGCAGCCAAAAGCAACTCTGCCAGATCCCGGTCAAATCGTTCAGCGCGCCAAAGGCGATCGGCATGATGAAGCCGCCAAGCCCGCCGACGAGGCCGACGGCGCCGCCGACGGCCCCGACGCGATCAGGGTAATAGATCGGAACATGCTTGAACACCGCCGCCTTGCCGAGGCTCATGAAAAACCCGAGCACGACGGCCACGGCCATGAAGCCGCCAATGCCCAGCCGGGTCGAGAAGGCGATCGGGCCGCGAATCCCCTCCATCACATAATGTGTCGGCGGGTAGGAGAGGATGAAGGTGCAGGCCACCGACACCAGGAATGTCCAGTAGAGGACCCGCCGCGCGCCGAATTTGTCGGATAAATGGCCGCCATAGGCGCGAAAGATCGACGCAGGGATCGAATAGGCGGCGGCGATCATGCCGGCCGTGGTGATGTCGAGTCCATAGACTCCGATGAGATAGCGCGGCAGCCACAGGGCCAGCGAGACGAAGCCGCCAAACACAAAGAAGTAGTAGAGCGAAAAGCGCCAGACCTGAGCGTTCTTGAGCGGCTCCAGCATGGCCGCCACCGACTCCGGCTTCTGTCCCGACGCCCGCCGCCGCGCGAGATCCGGATCGTCCTTCGTCATCAGGAAGAAGACAATGGCGATCAAGGCGAGCGCCGCCGCCCAGACCAGCGCCACCGTTTGCCAACCATATGCGACCATGATCGCGGGCGCCGTAAACTTCGTCACGGCGGCGCCCACATTGCCAGCGCCGAAGATGCCGAGCGCCAGTCCCTGCTTTTCCTTCGGGAACCACTTCGCCACATAGGCGACGCCGACCGAGAAGGACCCTCCCGCGATGCCGACGCCAAGCGCGGCGAGCAGGAATGTGGGATAATTGTAAGCAAAGGTCAGCAGCGCGGTCATGACGGCCGCGGACAACATCGTCAAAACAAGGACGACGCGCCCGCCGTATTGATCGGCCCAAATGCCGAGAATGAGACGAATCAGCGATCCGGTCAGGATCGGGGTGCCGACCAGGAGCCCGAACTGCGTGTCAGACAGGCCGAGGTCTTTTTTGATCTGGATGCCGATGATCGCGAAGATTGTCCAAACGGCGAAGCACGCCGTAAAAGCAATGGTGGACAACCACAGGGCGCGGGTCTGGTCGGCGGGATTGATTGCGCGGGCCGTCGGAATTGGAGGCGCCGTATTCATGGTCGGGCTTTCCTGTCTTGAAGGGGTTTGATCGGCTCTGGACCATCGATGAGCGGATCGAGCGGGAAGCGGGCGCGGGCCGCGGCCGCGTCTTCGACATGCAGCATGTCGCCGCGGATAAGCATTCCGAACTTCGCCATCCCGGCCAAGGCGCGCGAGAAGGTCTCGCGCGTCATGCCAAGCTGCGAGGCGATGAGGCGCTTTTCGAGCGGCAGGCGCACGGCGATGTCTGTTTGAGATTGCCCGATGAGCGCGACGAGGTAGCAGCCGACCCGTTCTTCTGCAGAGCGCAGCTTCAGGTTTTTCTGCATGCGCACCTGGCGCCGGAACTGCGCCGCCTGACGGCCCAGAATAGCGCGGCAAAAGGCGTGATCCGCTGCGATGGCGTCCCGGAAGGCTTCAGCCCGGATCAGAAGAAGGTGGGCCTCCTCGTAGACGCGGGCCTGCATCAGATAGGGCTGATCGCCGATGACGGCGGCGGGAATGACGAGATCTACCGGAAGCAAGAGTTCAATGAGGGTCTCGACCTGATTGCGGATGCCTAAAAGCTCGATGCTGCCGGCGAGGAGAATCTGGGCAAAGACCGGCGTCTCCGCTTGCTCGATCAGGACGCTCCCCGCTGGCACGCGATGCAGCAGAGCCTCCGCCGCCAGCGCGTCCAGCGTTTCAGGAGGGACCTCATGCAGCCAAGCAATGTCCCGGAGCGCATCACGGGCGGAGGACCAGGGCCCTGCATCGGCGCCATTTGCGGCTTCGGAAGCTGGAGCCGCGCTGTTGGGTCGATTGGCTGGCGAACCCACTTCCATTTGGTTTTCCTCTCGCCCCACGAGATGAGAATGCACGCCATGTGATCTTTATCACGCTATGTCTCACATCAAATCACGTTTTACATTGATGTAGATCAATGTGGCGACGCCGTGAGACCTGCAGGCTCAGCGAGCGTCGTCATCGCCTGTCTTTGCGCATGACCGCGAACCGCAGGGAAAAACCATGAGCCACTTCCTCGACCGGCTGACGTTCTTCAAGAGGCAGGTCGGCACGTTTTCCAACGGGCACGGGATCGTGACGAACGAGCCGCGCGAGTGGGAGGACAGCTACCGCAAACGCTGGCAGCACGACAAAATCGTGCGCTCCACCCACGGCGTGAACTGCACCGGGTCGTGCTCCTGGAAGATCTACGTCAAGGGCGGCATCGTGACGTGGGAGACGCAGCAGACCGATTACCCGCGCACGCGGCCGGATCTGCCGAACCACGAGCCGCGCGGCTGCGCCCGCGGCGCAAGTTATTCCTGGTATCTCTATTCAGCCAATCGCGTGAAGCACCCGATGGTGCGCGGACGCCTGCTCCGGCTTTGGCGTGAGGCGCGCGCGACGCTCTCCCCGGTCGCAGCCTGGGCCTCCATTGTGGAGAGCCCTGAAAAGCGCGCCAGATACACGAGCAAACGCGGCCTTGGCGGCCTCGTCCGCGCGACATGGGACGAGGTCAACGAAATCATCGCTGCGGCCAACGCCTACACGGTCAGAAAATATGGGCCGGATCGTGTGGTCGGCTTCTCGCCGATCCCGGCGATGTCCATGGTGTCCTACGCGGCGGGCGCGCGTTATCTGTCGCTGCTCGGTGGCGTCTGCCTGTCCTTCTATGATTGGTATTGCGATCTGCCTCCGGCCAGCCCGATGACCTGGGGCGAGCAGACGGACGTTCCGGAAAGCGCCGACTGGTACAACGCTGGCTATCTGCTGATCTGGGGTTCGAATGTCCCGCAGACCCGCACGCCCGACGCGCATTTCTACACCGAAGTCCGCTACAAGGGCACGAAAAGCGCTGTCATCTCGCCGGACTATGCCGAGGCGACAAAATTCGCCGATCTCTGGCTACATCCCAAGCAGGGCACTGACGCGGCGCTGGCGATGGCGATCGGCCATGTTATCCTGCGCGAATTCCATCTCAATCGTAAGGTCGCCTATTTCGACGACTACATCCGCAGATACACCGATCTGCCGATGCTCGTTCGTCTCGTGCGCAAGGACGGACGCTATGTTCCGGATCGCCTCTTGCGCGCCGAAGACTTCGCCGAAAGCCTTGGCGAAGAGAACAACGCGGCATGGAAAACCGTCGCCTTTGACGCCGAGGGCATCCCGGTGGTCCCGCTCGGCTCGATCGGTTTCCGCTGGGGCGAGCAGGGTAAATGGAACCTGGAATCGCGGCGCGGCGACGGAGCGGAGACGTCGCTGCAGCTCAGCCTGATCGACGGCGGGACGACAGGCGAAGTGGCCTTTCCCTATTTCGGCGGCGCCGCCACGAACGGCTTCACCGCGACCGAGCATCCAGACGTTGTGACGCGCGCCGTTCCGATGCGCCGACTCGCGTTGAAAGATGGCGAGACGGCGGTGGCGACGGTCTTTGATCTCCTGTGCGCGAATTACGGGCTCGACCGCGGATTGGGCGGCGCCGGCGTTTCATCCGATTACGACGCGGACGAGCCCTATACGCCAGCCTGGGCCGAGCGCGTGACCGGCGTGCCGCGGGCGCACATCATCCATGTCGCGCGCGAGTTCGCAACGAATGCGGAGAAGACGAACGGACGCTCCATGGTGATCCTCGGCGCCGGGGTGAACCATTGGTACCACATGGACATGACTTACCGGGGGATCATCAATCTCCTGACCCTGTGCGGCTGCGTCGGCCAGTCGGGTGGCGGCTGGTCGCATTATGTCGGGCAGGAAAAGCTGCGGCCGCAAATCGGCTGGCTGCCGGTCGCCTTCGGGCTGGACTGGAGCCGCCCGCCGCGGCAGATGAACGCGACATCGTTCTTCTACGCGCACACAGACCAGTGGCGCTACGAGACGCTGAAAGTTTCGGAGATCCTGTCGCCGACGGCGCCGGATGGCGACTGGTCCGGATCGATGATCGACTACAACGTCCGCGCCGAGCGCATGGGCTGGCTGCCGTCCGCGCCGCAGTTCAAACAGAATCCGCTGACCATCGCCGCGCGGGCGGCGGCGGCGGGTTTGTCGCCGAAAGACTTTGTGGCGAAGGCGGTCCGGGCCGGCGAACTCGATCTTTCCTGTCATGATCCGGACGATCCGGCGAACTGGCCGCGCAACATGTTCGTCTGGCGCTCGAACCTGCTCGGCTCCTCCGGCAAGGGACATGAATATTTCCTCAAGCATCTGCTTGGGACCAACAATGGGGTGATGGGCAAGGACCTCGGCGTCGAGGGACGCGAAAAGCCGCAGGACGTCGCGTGGCGCGATCAGGCGCCGGAAGGAAAGCTGGATCTGCTGGTCACGCTCGACTTCCGCATGTCGACAACCTGCGTCTATTCCGACATCGTGCTGCCGACCGCCACCTGGTACGAAAAGAATGATCTGAACACGTCGGATATGCACCCGTTCATCCACCCGCTGACGGCGGCGGTCGATCCGGCCTGGGAATCGCGCACCGACTGGGACATCTACAAGGGAATTGCTGCGGCGTTCTCCGAGATCTGCCCCGAGGTTCTGGGCAGAGAGACGGATGTCGTGTTGACGCCCGCGTTGCATGATACGCCCGGCGAGCTGGCGCAGCCCTATGGCGTCAGCGACTGGATGCGCGATGGGACAGAGCCTGTTCCAGGCAAGACGATGCCTTCGGTGACCGTGGTGGAGCGCGACTATCCGAACCTCTATGCCCGCTTCACCTCCATTGGGCCGTTGCTTGAGAAGCTCGGCAACGGGGGAAAGGGAATCAGCTGGGCGACGGGGCGCGAGGTTGAATTCCTGGCGACGCTCAACGGCGCGGTGCGTGCAGGCGCCGCCGCAGGGCAGCCCAGACTCGAGACCGATATCGACGCCATCGAAGCGATCTTGAGCCTTGCTCCCGAAACCAATGGCGAGGTCGCCGTAAAGGCGTGGCAGGCGCTCGGCAAGGCGACCGGCCGCGACCACACCCATCTCGCCGAGCCGAAGGAGGATGAGAAGATCCGCTTTCGCGACATCGTCGCGCAACCACGCAAGATCATCTCTTCGCCCACCTGGTCCGGCATCGAGAGCGACAAGGTCTGCTACAATGCCGGCTACACCAATGTCCATGAACTCATCCCCTGGCGCACGCTGACGGGGCGCCAGCAGTTTTATCAGGACCATCTCTGGATGCGGGCGTTTGGCGAGGCGTTGGTGACCTGGCGGCCGCCCATCGACACGAAGGGGACGGCGGCGGTCAAGGGCAAGCACGGCAATGGCAATCCGGAGATCGTGCTGAACTTCGTCACGCCGCACCAGAAATGGGGCATCCACAGCACTTACACCGATAATTTGTTGATGCTGACCTTGAGCCGCGGCGGCCCGTGCGTCTGGATCAGCGAGATCGACGCGAAGCAGGCCGGCATCGTCGATAATGATTGGGTCGAGGCCTACAACACAAATGGCGCGCTGGTCGCGCGCGCGGTCGTCTCGCAACGGGTCAATCCCGGCATGGCGATGATGTATCACGCGCAGGAGAAGATCGTGAACATGCCGGGCAGCGAGGTCACGGGACAGCGCGGCGGCATCCACAATTCGGTGACCCGCATCGTGCTCAAACCGACGCACATGATCGGCGGCTACGCACAACAAAGTTACGGCTTCAATTACTACGGGACAGTCGGCAGCAATCGCGACGAGTTCATCATCATCCGGCGCATGAACAAAGTCGACTGGCTGGACGGATCAACGCCAGCCGCCAGTCAGAAGGAGGCCGTATCATGAAAATTCGTGCGCAAATTGCGATGGTGTTGAACCTCGACAAATGCATCGGATGCCATACCTGCTCGGTCACCTGCAAGAACGTCTGGACCAGCCGCGAAGGCATGGAATATGCCTGGTTCAACAATGTGGAGACCAAGCCCGGCATCGGCTATCCAAAGGATTGGGAGAACCAGAAGCGATGGAAAGGCGGCTGGACGCGTCGCCGCGACGGCGCGATCGAGCCGCGCATCGGCGGCAAATGGCGCATCCTGTCCAATATCTTCGCCAACCCGGATCTGCCTGAGATCGACGACTATTACGAGCCGTTTACCTTTGACTACGGGCATTTGCAGACGGCGCCCGAGAGCAAAGCGATGCCCACGGCCCGTCCGCGTTCGCTGATCAGCGGCGAGCGCATGGAAAAAATCGAATGGGGACCGAACTGGGAGGAAATTCTCGGCGGCGAGTTCTCCAAGCGCTGCCACGACAGCAATTTCGAGGGCGTGCAGAAGGACATTTACGGCGCCTTTGAGAACACCTTCATGATGTATCTGCCGCGCCTTTGCGAGCACTGCCTCAATCCGGCCTGCGCGGCGGTGTGTCCGTCCGGCGCGATCTACAAGCGCGAGGAAGACGGCATCGTCCTGATCGATCAGGACAAATGTCGCGGCTGGCGTATGTGCGTCTCGGGCTGCCCCTACAAGAAGATCTATTACAATTGGTCCTCAGGCAAATCCGAGAAGTGCATTTTCTGCTATCCGCGCATCGAGGCGGGTCAGCCGACCGTGTGTTCGGAAACCTGCGTCGGCCGCATTCGCTATCTTGGCGTGATCCTATATGACGCCGATCGCATCGAGGAAGCCGCGTCCGTTCCGGACGAGGGCGATCTGTATGAGGCGCAACTCAAGGTCTTTCTCGATCCGTTCGATCCGGACGTGCAGGCGCGAGCGCGGCTCGACGGCATCTCCGACGCATGGCTGGAGGCGGCCAAGCGCTCGCCCGTGTGGAAGATGGCGATGGACTGGAAGATCGCCTTCCCGCTGCATCCGGAATACCGCACGTTGCCAATGGTCTGGTACGTTCCGCCGCTCTCGCCGATCCAGGCTGCGGCGGCCAAGGGAGACATCGGCGTCGTCGGCGGCATTCCGGACGTCAAGTCTCTGCGCATCCCGGTCGAGTATCTCGCCAACCTCTTGACCGCCGGACGCACGGCGCCGATCACGGCGGCGCTTGAGCGCATGCTGGCGATGCGCGCCTATATGCGGGCCAAGACCGTGGATGGCGTCATCGTCGAGTCGATTGCCGAGAGCGTCGGCCTGTCGGGTTTGGACATCGAGGAGATGTATCAGCTCATGGCCATCGCCAACTATGAAGACCGCTTCGTCATACCGACCGCCCATCGCGAGACCGGCGATGATGCGTTCCTCATGCGCGGCTCCTGTGGCTTCTCCTTCGGCGAGGGCTGCTCCGGTAGAACGGGATTTAGCCTGTTCGATGCGAAAAAGCCGAAGACCCCGATGGAGGCGTCGTGATGGCCCGCACCTATAGAGCCCTCGCGGCGCTGATCTCCTATCCGACCGAAGCGCTGCAGGGCGCCGTGGGCGAGATTGCGACTGCGCTCGCCGATGAGGGATTGGTCCCCGCGTCGCAGCGCGCCGCCATCGACGCCCTTCTGGCTGAACTTGGCGGACGCGACATCTACGAGCTCCAGGAGCGCTATTTCGCTTTGTTCGATCGGAGCCGAACATTATCTCTGCACCTGTTCGAGCATGTGCACGGAGAAAGCCGCGATCGCGGCCAGGCGATGGCCGATCTCGTCGATCTCTATCACCAGCATGGCCTTGAACCGACCGCGGGCGAGTTGCCGGATTTTCTGCCGCTATTTCTCGAGTTTCTCTCGCTGCTGCCCGACGAGGAGGCGCATGCGCTGCTGGCCGAACCGGCGAGCATTCTTCACGTTCTCGGCGAGCGCCTGATCGCCCGCGGCAGCGCCTACGCCGCCGTGTTTGAGGCTCTCGCGGCGCTGGCGAACGCGCCGGGCGCGTCTTCGTCCCATATTGCCCAGGATATAGAGCTAGACGATCCCGATGATCTGACCGCGCTCGACGCGGCATGGGAGGAAGCGGCGGTCCATTTCGGCCCCGGCGAGCAGACCGACGCCTGTGGCGCCGACCGGCTGCGGACCCTTCTTCGCGCCGGCGCGCGCGACGCCCGCCCTCCCAAGGAGACGCGACAATGAGCTTTTATCTGAACAGCATCCTTTACGGCTGGTACCCGTATCTTTGTCTCACCGTCTTCCTGCTCGGCAGCCTGCTGCGCTTCGACGCATCGCAATACACATGGCGCAGCGGATCGAGCCAGCTGCTACGCAGGCGGCAGCTGATGTGGGGGTCCAATCTGTTTCACGTCGGCATCCTCATCATTTTCGGCGGACACGTCGTCGGTCTACTGACGCCGCTGGCCATCTTCGAAGCGCTCGGCATCAGCCACACATTCAAGCAACTGCTGGCGATGACGGTCGGCGGGATCGCCGGCATAGCGTGCTTCGTCGGCATAACTCTGCTTGTTCACAGACGCCTCTTCGATCCGCGCATCCGCCGGAACTCGAGCGTCGCCGACATCCTTGTATTGCTGATGCTCTACGCGCAGCTGACCTTGGGCCTGCTGACAATTCCAGTCTCGGCGCAACATCTTGACGGCGCCGAAATGGTGAAGTTCATGGCGTGGGCGCAGGGCATCCTGACGTTGCATCCCGGCGCGGCCGAGCTTGTCGCCGACGTCAATCCGATCTTCAAGATGCATCTGTTTCTTGGCATGACCATCTTCCTGGTGTTCCCTTTCACCCGGCTCGTGCATGTGTGGAGCGCGCCCGTCTGGTATCTCGGTCGCCGCGGATTCCAGGTGGTGCGGACACGGCAACCGATCGTAGGGAAATGAGCCATGCAGATCGTAACAGTGAATGACATGGCCATTCCCGCCGCCGCCATCGCACGGGAAGCGCAGAACCATGAGGCGGAGTCTCCCGACGCGGCGTGGGAGCAGGCGGCGCGAGCGCTGATCATTCGCGAATTGCTGCTGCAACGCGCGCGAGCGCTCGATCTTGCCGCGGAGCCGCTTGTTCTGGATGGCGCACGGGAAGCCGACGAAGAGGCGATGATCCGCGTCTTGCTGGAGCGCGAGGTCCGCACGCCGACGGCGGATGAGTCGGTCTGCCGCCGCTACTACGATAACCACCGCGCGCGCTTCCAGACCCCGGATCTGTTCGAGCCCGCCCATATCCTGTTCAAGGTCCGGCGCGACGACGCAGCGGCATATGCCAGGGCCATTGAACGGGCAGAGGCCGTGCTAGCAAAACTCGCGGAGCGTCCGGATCGCTTTGGCGACTTCGCGCGCAACCTGTCCGACTGTCCTTCGGGGAAGGAGGGCGGGAGGCTTGGTCAGGTTGCGCTGGGCGACACGACGTCCGAGTTCGAGACTTGCCTGCTCGCGATGGAGGGCGGGCAGATCTGCCCCACGCCCGTGCGCGCGCGCTATGGCGTGCATGTGCTGCGGCTGGAGCGTAAGGCGCCTGGGCAGACGCTGCCGTTCGAAGCTGTCCGCGATCGGATCGCCGCCTATCTGGAAGAGAGCTCGTGGCGTCGCGCCGTTGCGCAATATATTGCGCTGTTGGCGGGACAGGCGCGGGTCATTGGCTTTGATCTTCCTGCCGCCACGTCGCCGCTCGTGCAATAGGAGGCCTTGATGCTGGGCATGATTTTGAGCGGATTGACGGATGCTGCGTCCGCGGAGGACACATTGACGGCTTTCGGTAATCCAGGCCTCGTGGAGCGCGTCCGGCTCGACGCGGCGGCCGAAGGCGTCGCCGTGGGCGCGCGCGTGGCCACGAAAATCCGCCATATGCTTGACCACGCCGGCGAAGACATCTGGCTCGAACTTCTGGGCAGGATGTCGGGTTCGCCGCAACCCGGCGCCGCCGCCTTGGAGGCCATGCTGAGCTACGCATTTCCGGATCTCAACGCGACTCCCGTGAGCGCGGCGCGCAATGAGGCGTCCCATGGTTGAACTCGCCGACAATGGCGCCCTCCATCGCTTCGAGATGCACATGGGCGGCGAGATAGCTTCTATATACTACGTATTGCAGAATAACAGGCTCGTGCTGGTCCACACCGAAGTTCCGCAAGCTCTCGCGGGACGCGGTGTTGGCGCGACGCTCGTCCGCGCGGTCCTCGCCGAGGCTCGCCGCCAGGGACGGCGAATCGTGCCGAGATGCGATTTCATTGCTGCATTCATCCAGCGGAATCCGGAGTACAACGATCTTGTCGCAGAGGCGGATCCGGACGGAGTTCGGTGACCGCCGCGTTCGACAGTATTGACGGAGACCAAAGGCGCAGCAATTTCTGGGGCTATGCAGTGCAATGACCAAGCCAAGCAACGACGACGCCACGATCGAGGTCAGTTCGCCGGCCTGCTCAATGCACGAGGCGGACGACGCCTATATGGGCTTTCTGGGGAAGGACGAGTTGACCGCTTTGCTCAACGAGCTGCTCGAGGCGGAGCGCGCCGCGGGGCGGGTGGCAATTGAGAGCACACACGCGGCTGGCGGCAGCCCGATCACAGAGCTGGCGCGAATGATTCAACGGGATGAAGCGCGCTGGCGGGCCATGTTGATCCAGCACATCGTAGCGCTCGGCGGGACGCCCTCTTCGAAAGTTGGCGCTTTATACGACAAGGCGACGGCTGCCGCGGACCTCGGCGAGCGCATCGCCTTGCTCAATCGTGGCCAGGGCTGGGTGGCGCAAAAGCTGCGCGAGGCGTTGCCGCGGGTGCGGGACGACCGGCTGCGCGCGGACCTTGCCGAAATGCTGCGTTCTCATGAGGACAACACTGCGCTCGCCGACGGTGTAGTGGCGCGCAATTCGTAAACCCGCAAAGCTTGTCCAACGCCGAAACTCATATTCGACGACATCGAACGCCGCTTCTGATATTAAATCTCTACCGGAGGCGCGACGAGCGGTCGATTGCGCCGGTCGCTTCAGCGTTGACCCGCGCCTCGGGCGGCCAGTTCTTTTGGGATATTGACGCCGGGCCTTGCCGGGCGTCGAACCGATTGCTCGCCCAGATGACCTGATGAGTGGTCCAGCCACGCAGCCACGCCGCAAGAGAAAGGCCTTCCCGGCCAAGGAAGGAGAGCGGCGACCAGATTGAAATGTCCCATCCCTTCGCCGCGGCGAAGGCTGTTTCAGCGCAGAACCAGCCAGCGAGCGTGGCGCAAAAAGCAGCCAGGGCCGAATATCCGGCGAGCGGCGATGCGAGCGCCGCCGCACAGGCCGCAGGGAGCGGACTGGCGAGCGGCTCCAACGGGTAGAACAGCACATTGGCTCGCCGGATGACGCTCCAGCGCACCTGGCGGTGAAAGACTTCGCTTAGACGTCGGGGACCAATCTCCTGGGTGATCGTGCGATGGGCGAAAACGGTCTTCAGCCCGAGACGCGCCAGCTCCACCGAGATCGCCGTGTCTTCCGCCAGATTTCCACTGATCGCCGGGACGCCGCCCACTCGGTCGAAATCGCTCCGCCGGAAGAGCATCATCTTCCCGACGCCGAAGCCGAAGCCAAGAACGGACGCGGAGAGGAGAAGCCGCGCATGTGAATTAATCAGGCAGGCTTCGATCTGGCCGGCGAAGGTCTCCGGCCGCACGGCCACCGGGATCCCGACGACAAGACCGACGCCAGGCGCAAGATTCTGCAGAAACGCCGTCATGGTTTGCGGATCGAGGGTTATGTTCGAATCCTTGGTCAGGACGATATCATGCTTCGCCTTGGTGAGCGGCGCGACCAGATTGTTCAGCTTGGGACTCACAGCCACTCGACTATCGGAATGAATAAAGCGGCAGGGACGGGATGGATGCGCTGCGGCGACGCGCCGCGCCACGCGGAGCGCAGGCGACTCGACTTCCGCGGCGCTGATCAGGACTTCGTAATCTGAATGACTTTGAGCGAACATTGAGGCCTGCGCGATCTCGAATCCGGGATCGAGGCTTTTGATTGGCAGGATCGCCGAAACGGGAAGTTGCGCAGCGGCCGTCGCGCGCCGCTTCTGGACGAAAGGCTGCGCCAGACCGCAACACAAAGTGAGCAGAAGCAGCGCGACAGCGAGGCACCACCAGATCGCTCCAGCAGAGCTGATAAAAGTCGCCGCCATAGTCTGATCCTTTTCTGTAATTGCCGGCGGCCGCTGGGCAGGCAAGCGCCACAGCTTCGGCCCGCAGCGTGTTTGGCGGTCCTGGAGCCATCGCTCTTGCCACCGAGGCGGGGTTGAGCCTTTGGCGTTGCGTGGCTGGATGGCATACACCCGCAGGTCGTCTGCCGATCGCCGCTCAAAGGCGTGGGCTCGTGACGCGAAAAACTTTGGCGCCTCATGGCAGGCCCGACTTTGTTCCAGCGCAAAGTCAGCGCGCGGCTCGTTCTCTGATCCGCGCCGACGACGCGCCCGCTTGGGATGGTCTGGGTCGCAGGCCTGGTCCGCGTGTTCTTCGTGGAGGACGGCGCATGCATGATTGTTGCGTCGACGATCATGCCGGGCGAGACCTGCCGCGCGCTAACGTCATGCGCGTTGTGGGCTTCCTCGCCTTCGCGGCCAATGCCGGCGTCGCGTTATTGCTCTATCGTTTTCGCGCCGGCGACGCCAATATGCGGTCGGTTTGGATTTGCTCCCGCAACGATGCCATCGGCAATGTGGCGGTGCTCGCGGCGGCCGCCGGCGTGTTCGGCACAGGCTCCGGCTGGCCTGACTTGATCGTCGCCGGCGTCATGGCCGCGCTCGGCGTGAGTGGCGGATTGCAAATCGTCCGGCACGCTCATCGCGAACTCGGCTCAGACGGCGATCGGGCATCTCACAAGATTCACCAACTCTCGTTAGGGATCGGCTCAAAACAGAATGAGCTTCGCGCCGGAGACAGCGAGCAAAGCGGCGAGGATGTGGCGCAGCGCTTTGTCCGGCAAATATCGGTTGCCGACTGTGGCGCCGATTGCTCCGCCGATCGCCGCCGCGACGAGCCACAGCGGCAGCGCTGGGGGAAGCGCTCTTAACGTCGCATAGGCTCCGGCGAGCGCTGCGATTGAGTTCAGAAGATTATAGGCGGCAGTCACAGCGGCGGCGCGGCGTATCTCGACCCAGTTCATCAACAAGATGACGGGCGCCAGAAAGATGCCGCCGCCCGTTCCGGTCACGCCGGACACGAAGCCGATTACGGCGCCTGTCAGCAGCGACAAGAGGAATGGCGGCGCGGTCGGCGGAAGCTTTCCGGCGTCTCGCTGGGGCGCAGGCCTCGCGAGCTGAAAAGCGGCGAGAAGCAGGAGGACGCCCACAATCGGATAATAGGCATGCCCCGGAAGGTGGATGGCGCCGCCGAGGATCGAAAAGGGAAAGCCGAGTACGCCAAAGGGATAGAAATTCCGCCACCGGAACAGCCCGGCGCGCCAGAATTGCGCCGTTCCGATCAGCGCCACGACGATGTTGAGAGCAAGGGCGGTCGGCTTCATCACGGCGGGGTCAAGGCCCGCCAGTCCCATCACCGCGAGATAGCCCGAAGCGCCCGCCTGACCGACGGAGGCGTAAAGCGTCGCCGTGACCAGGATCAAAACGCCAAGGCCAAGATTTTCGTCAAAGGGAAGCATGCTGTGTTCTAAAGAGAATAGAGAGCTATATATATTTCTATCTAGAGACAGAACGTCTGGATCCGGAAAGTGAAACTATAGATTATGCTGATGTAGAAGCAACAAATCGTTGGTGCTATATCTCCAATGGCATATCTGTAGACGCGTCTTATTCCACTGTTGAAACCGCTATGCCATATACTTCTATTTTCGAATTCATCTGCGCGGAGTTTTTCTATGCCTCTGATGGCTTCGGCCTCGGCCCATCTCCTGGTGATCGACGTTCAAGAGCGGCTCGCGCCAGCGCTGACGGCGGCGTCTTCATTGCTCGCGCGGGTAAAACTGCTTCTGGCCGCGGCGCGCGAATTCGGCCTCCCCGTAACTGTCACCGAGCAATATCCTGCCGGCCTCGGTCGAACCGTCGCCGACGTTGTAGCAACCTTGCCTCCTGACGCGGCAGTCATCGAGAAAACGGCTTTCTCGGCTTTTGCAGCGATCGAGGGGCGGCTCGCCATGCTCGCGGCGTCTGGACGGACCGAACTGATCGTTTGCGGCGCCGAGGCGCATGTCTGCGTGTTGCAAACAGTGATCGACGCGCGGGATCGCGGCGTCAGCGTGATTCTTGCGGCAGATGCGGTTTCCAGCCGCCGATGGATCGACGAAGACATCGCCTTGCGCCGCATGGCCGAGGCCGGCGCAAAGCTCGCCACGACGGAGATGATCGTCTTCGAATGGCTACGCGAAGCTGGAACGCCATCCTTCAAGGCGCTTGCGCCGGCGATCAAAGCGCTGGGGAACTGCTGACGGCGGCTTCCGTGTTGCGGGAGACTTAACGTTGTGGCGCCGCGGCGGCGCTGTTCTCAAGATCCAAAGCCGCCCCGATAGGGCGGCGCGCCTGACCGGTGCGCCGGAACACGGGCGGCGAGGAACGTCAGGCGCATGATCTTCCTCAATCGCGGGACTGTCTCGCGGATCAGGGGGGAAGTCATTATGAGCGGCGCAAGCAGCAGCAACGAAGATATGGTGACCGGCCGGACCAACCGCGCCGAGGGTCGCACCATCCTTTGGGCGGACGTCCCGCCCGATCAATCGAACTTCAACGGCCCGGCCATCATGATCGTCGAGACGGCGCAGTCGCCCGAAGACCCCGACGACTATGACGACGGCCAATCGTTTCAGGCGGCGAACCAGTACGACGGCCTTCGGGCGACGGGGTGGAGCGGCGGCAGCGCCTCGAACTTTGGCGGAACGCCAGGCGGAACGGGCGTCGTCGGCCGCGGCGGCCGCAATCAGGGAACCGGCGTGCAGGGCGTCGGCGGCGGCGTGCCGGAGCCCGGCAACGGCGGCGCGGGCGGCATAGGCGTCCACGGCCTTGGCGGCTCGCAGGCCGACTTCTTCGCCGATCCGACGACGCCTCCGGGCGCGGGCCTCGTCGGCCAAGGCGGCCGTCAATCGGCGCAAGGCAACACCGCGCAACAGCCCCATGCGGCTGGCGTCATCGGCATCGCCGGCGGCACGGGCCGGAGCTTCGACGCCCTTCCCGCCCACACCTTGACGGAAACAGGCGGCGTTGGCGTCTATGGTCAGGGCGCCGAGGCGACCACAGTCATGGTTCCGCCGGTCGACGCGGACGGAAACAGCACGAGCGGCCCCAACGTGCCAAGCGGCCCCGCCGCGGCGGGCCCCGGCGTTCTCGGCCGCGGCGGCGTGGCCGATATGGGGCCGGCGGCGGCCGGAGTCGTCGGCGTCGCGGGCGGCGTGGGCCTTCCAGGGATCGGCGCTTATGCCGACGCGGGCGTTTACGGCGAAGCCGGCGTCGGGCGCGGCGGCGTATTCAAGTCCGGCAAGTCGGCGCAATTGATGCTCGCGCCACGCAAAGCGGGCGTTCGGTTTAATCGCGGCGGCCCGGCGACGCCGCATCCGGTCGCGAATGAGCGCGTCGGCCTGCGCCTGCCAAAGGACGGCAAGGCCGGCGATCTGATCGCGCTGCTCGACGATACCGGCGAATGCGGCCTCTGGTTCTGCGTGCGTGAGGGGAATGGCGCGCCCGCCCAATGGGCCGAAGTGCTGCTCGGCCCGGCGTTCGCAGGAGCCTAAGCGATGGCGCCAGTGGCTAGGGCGGCGCGGTCAATCCATCGCGCGGGTCGGCGCGTCGTTTCTCCTACGCTGGCCTATTGCGCCAACGCAGGTCTCAAACACCCAGCCCGGAGCCGCCGCTTGTGCACGCGGCAATGAATCGAGGATTTTCCCCGACGACCGGGTCGCGAGGTCGTCGCAAATAGCAAAGCCGCCCGAGCGGGCGGCTTTGCTAAAAGCTTCGTAAATCAGGAGCATATGTTTGGTTGCGGGGGCACGAAGCCACCTTTACCGAACTCGATTCTCTGCGAGAGGTGCATCGCTCGGTGGCCCCTTGCCATCCTGACCTTGCCCCCAACTTTTTTCCAGTTTTGAGTTTGCTTTGGCCGTGCGATTTGCCCTGTTAAGCGGCTCAAGCTGGAGCGGCGTGAGCTGGCGGGATTGCGCAGCGCCGACTCACGCCGCGGGAAGCTATGGGCGAACTCGGCGGGCGTCTGCCAGCGGAGATTTGAGTGCGGCCCGTTGACGTTGTAGTCGGCGCGCCAGCTTGACGCGGGCGCTGGCCAATGACGAGAACAGCGTTTCGTTCAGGAACTCGTCACGCAGCCGGCCGTTGAAGCTTTCGATGAAGGCGTTCTGAACGGCTTGCCCGGCGCCATGTAATGCCAGTCGGCGCGCGTCTCGTCGGCCCATCGCAAGACTACGTGACTGGTGAACTCGCCGCCATTGTCGCTGACGACCATCTTCCGTCGGCCGCGCTCGACGATGATGCGATCCAGCTCGCGGGCGACCCGCTGGCCCGACAATGAGACATCCGCCACCAGCACCAGGCATTCGCGCGTGCAATCGTCGACCACTGTCAGGACGCGAAAGCGCCGACCGTCGGTCAACTGATCCGACACAAAATCCAGCGACCAGCGCTGATTGGGCGCGAGCGGGATCATCATTGGCGCTCGCGTCCCGATTGCCCGCTTGCGGCCGCCACGCCGACGGACGCTCAGTTTTTCCTCGAACAGCCGCTTGTGGTTAATGACATGCCCTCCCGGCGCAGCAAAACATGCAGACGTCGATAGCCCAAGCGACGTCGCTCATACGCATTGTCCAGCCGGCTCGCTTCGTAACGAACCGTCATCCGGCAGCTGCCAATGGTCTTGCACGCCCGCCGCTCGCTCATCTCGAAACTGGATCGAAGATGCGCGACCGCCTCTCGCTTCTCGGCGGGCGTTGCCATTTTTTTTTCGAGAAGATCCTTCAACGCGACGGCGTCAGGCAAACCGATCTTGAACAGATCGCGCGCTAGATGCATCGCATCGGCCTCGAGACCGAAAGGACCGATGTAAACTTGCTGATCGACCTCTAATCCCGCCGTCGCGGCCTTTTCCGCATATAACTTGGCAAAGCGGCCGAAGATCTGGTCCTCTTTTTTGTGTTTGATCTTTTCAGCTTTCACCTTTGCGTTCTTGACGGTCTCGCGATACTCCGCGCGCTTAGCCGGATCTTTCTCCGCGTTCAATTTGGCCCGGATGGCGTCACGCAGCAGCCGCTGGCCGTCGGCGTCCTTGGCGTCGACGTCAGGGAGCGGTGGCGGCTCCGGGCGAAACAAGGCCTCTTCGAAAACGTGCTGGGGATCGAACTCGGCAACCAGAACAGGCCGACTGTCCTCGAACTGCCCGTCCTTGGTTTGCACTAGGCGGCAGTCTGCACGCGCCGGTCGGATCACGGGCAGCGGCACAAAGGCAAGCACGAAGTCGAAAAACCGGAAGCGCAGTTTCATCAAGTCGTAGTCGCGCGCGGCGGTGAGCGTGGCGCGCGTCAAATCGATTTCACCGAGGCGCGATCCGGGATTGTGGCCGAGCCAGACGAAACTCGACGGCTTGGCTCGTGGAAACTCGCCCAGCGGTTTCAGCTCGGAGAGCAGTTCACCGTCTTCGAAGATAAGCCGGATGTCGCTGCCACCGTCGGGAAAGGTGAGACTGCTGTAGCTGGTGTCCTGCAGCGCGGTATTCGCCGCGAGCAGCTGCAGGTCAATCGCTAGCCTTCGCAACTGGCGCGCGGTATTCGCCGCCTGCCCTTGGCGCAGATCGTCAACGACCCACAACGTCGTCTGACGCGCCCCACCCCTGTCGCCGCAAGCTGCGCGAAAGAACAGTTCGCGCTCCTTTTTGCGGGCAGCCGCTTCATCCTGTTTCTTACGTGCGGCTGGGTCGTCTTTTACCTTCGCCTGCGTGACTGGCGGCTTGAAGCCGCCGGCAGCGCCCGGTTGCTGGTCGGCGGTCTTCGCAGCTTCATCGGGTGGCAAGGCGGCAAGGGTCAGTCGCCCGATCGGGGTCGGAACCTCCTCCGCGCGCAACGGCATCTTGCCGTCCGGATCCGGTGTCACGCCCGCGCTTCCGAAGATAACGGTACGCAACGATCTGGTTTTGGGCAGCACCGTCTGCGACACCACCACGTCGCTGACCGTCACATCGCCGGCTAGCGTGCCGGATTCGTTCTTGATGGCAATTTTGGTTTGACCCACCGCCAGTCGCGAGACTGTCTGTTCGAGCGCGGGATCCAGCGGCGAAACACCGATACGCACTTCGAATGCGCGCAATTCCTCTGGTCGCTGCAGACTGAGATCGGCGCAGTGACCGACGCCAACGACGACTTTCGATTTGTCAAACCCATCCTGCTGGACGGCACCGCGACCGGCAAGGAAAATGTCGCCAGCAATGCCTTCTCCCGTGATCTCATCGAGATCGGTCCGCCAGCCGAATGAAAAATCCTTCAACAGGGCTTGGCCCCCGAAAACGGAAAAGCTCTTAGGGGACGCCGCTGAAATATTCCATTGCAATTGGCTTTCGAAGGTGACTTCGCATGTCGCCGTCATATGATGCGCACTACGGATGTGATCTCGAAAAATTCGCCGCAGAACTGCGTCGACTCGGCACAAGGGGACATGAGTTTTCAGGCCCTTTGCGGGCGCGGCGACAAACTCTGCAAAGGAAATCCTTGTGACCTCCGAACCGCTCACGGGCTCGCGATCAGTGGGATTCCAGAAGTTGGTGAGAAGCTCGATGAACCAGCAAGCTTGGTCGTCTTTCCTTGAAAATTTGAAAGTAAATTCGGCGGTATGACCACCGAATTTGCAATTATGTATGTTCAAGGTCCTATGGTCATCCGATGCTGGTTTGGTCAAATCGAACCACGCTTTGGGTCCAAATAGTTCTGCATAAATGAACCAACTTGGGTTCCTCTGCTTGTCCTCCTTGGGTGCTACTGCGGCATCGAATATCGGCCGCTCGGCGATTGTCAGCAGACGATCATTCTGCGACAGACTTAATGTGAGTTCGTATTTGACGGGCACCAAGGCCCATGCCTCGGAAGACAAAAGGGTGGGCGATGCAGCTACACCTTGCAGCAAGCCGCGTCGAGTGATCTGGGATCCTGAAGGATCGACTTCAGAAGCTTCCCGGCCCCCACCGGTGTCACCACTATCGTTCACCGCCCCTTCCTTCCGCGAAGCAATAAAATGCGGCTGAGAACGAGTAGTGCCGCCGCCGCCGTAATCGCTGGACGACCGCGCTCGCTCTACTGACTATGGGTCTTTCTTTATGATGAAAATGGTCTAAAAAAATTCTCACTCTTAACATTAATGCGGTAGTGAACAACACGTTAAAGGCGAAGTCAACGAGATTGAGTTGGAGACCGTAATAAAAGCGCAGAAATGGTAGGTGTTCGAAGCGGTGCGGCCGCAGCTCGTTTCCTATGCAGCCCGGTTCGACGGATCTCACGCGGTGCCGGCGTCGGTCTTCAGGAGTAGCCGGGTGCGCTTCGACGACAGCAAATACTCGCTCGCGCGCTCGCCCACCCCAAACATGGCGTCAACCGATCCCATGCACTAACATTCAAACCGATGACCTGCTCCCGCTAAATTAGGCCATTCTGAACTGGAATTTTCCAATTATGATCCCCGACCGGGACCAAGGAGAATTCCATGAAGGCAAGCAAGTTCAAGGAGGCGCAGATCGCCCTCATTTTGAAGCAGGCGGAGGACGGCGTCGCCATCGCCGAGGTCTATCGCAAGGCGGGCATTTCGGATGCGACGTTTTACAACTGGCGCAAGAAATACGCCGGCCTGATGCCATCCGAGATGAAGCGGCTGCGCCAGCTCGAGGAAGAAAACGCCAAGCTGAAGCGGATCGTCGCTGACCTGTCGCTCGACAAGGCCATGCTGCAGGATGTGCTATCAAAAAAGCTGTAAGGCCTGGCCGCAAGCGGGAGCTTGTCGACGCCGTTCGATCGGATTGGAAGGTGTCGGTCAGGCGGGCCTGTTCGGCGCTACGCGTTGGTCGGGCGCTTTACGTCTACAAGTCGAAGCGTGGCGGCCAGGCCGACCTCAAACAGCGGATCAAGGAGATTGCCGAAACGCGTGTGCGCTACGGCTATCGGTGCATTCACGTGCTGCTGCGGCGGGAAGGCTGGGCGGTGAACGCCAAGCGGATCTATCGGCTTTACAAGGATCTTGGCCTGCAATTGCTGAACAAGACGCCGAAGCGGCGCGTGAAGGCCAAACTGCGGGACGACCGATGCGCCGCCATGCAGCACAATGAAACCTGGGCGATGGACTTTGTGCATGACCAACTGGCGACAGGCCGGAAGCTTCGGGTGTTGACTATAGTGGACACGTTTTCCCGGTTCTCTCCGGCTGTCGATCCCCGCTTCTCCTATCGGGGCGAGGATGTCGTCTTGACCCTGGAGCGGATCTGCAGGAGGGTCGGCTATCCGAAGACGATCCGGGTGGATCAGGGCTCCGAATTCATCTCGCGCGAGACCTTGATCTGTGGGCCAATCAAAAAGGCGTCGTGCTCGACTTTTCGCGGCCTGGCAAGCCGACCGACAACGCTTTCATCGAGTCGTTCAACGGCAAGTCCGCGCGGAATGCCTGAATGCCCATTGGTTCATGAGCCTCGAAGACGCCCGGGAGAAAATGGAGGTTTAGCGTAGAGACTATAATGAGGTCAGGCGCTGGCCTAAAAAAGGGGAGCGGTTCAATCTGGCGACAAAAAATCAAAAGAGTGTGACGATTGAGGGGAGCGGCCCGACAGTCGTTTTGATTATAAAACCGCAACTTTAATGTGGTCAAAATGCGAAAACTCAACTTGACCCTTTCTTTGTTCGCCGTGCTCTATTGTAGTAGGGCCTATGCAATCGACGATCGGCCGTTAATACCCGACGGTGATTTCCGGCAGTCGCAGACTCGAACATGTATTTCTTTATGCAAAATCGTGTATAAGCATTGTGTTGCTATTGGCGGCTTGGATAGAAAAGAGTACTGCGAGCCACAATACGTTAAATGCGCGTCTGATTGCTGATGAGATAGAATTGTTTTAGAGTCTTTTTCGGAGAGGTGTCCCGTAATGTTTAAAAGAAGGCTGTATCTAGTGGTGGTGTCGGTCGTAACTCTTTTTCCAAGGGCAGGCCATGCAGATGACCTTAATAAAATATTGCAATCAATACAGGACCGGATAACGACTCACCTTCGTGCGTTGACCCCGGGCCCAATTCCACTCTTTGGCTCCAACTATCACATTGGAGATGCATGGGATCCGACAATGTCCCATTTGTTGTTTGGCGGGGACCGTTGCTTCCCTCGCCTAAAAATTCGATCGTCACCCTATGCGATTCCGTCCTTTCGTTCTAACAATGACGCCTCAGTCGGGTTTTTGTTTAGATTAAAGAAATTATTTGAAATCGGCGCCAGCGGAAAACAGGCCGAAATTGTAGATATAAACTTCGACGACGTTGAAGAGCAAATAGTGTCGGAATATGATTTGAAGACGACCCTGAATCGTACTGAATGTCGGGATCTTGTAAGCGTTGTATCCAGTAAGCCGGTCGGCGATCGCGCGCCAGTCGTAATCGGCCGTCTGTACACGGGGAAACGACGGATATCCTTGAATTATGACGATAGCGCTACCGCAACGGCCCGACTCTCCGAATTTCTGTCCTACACACCAGCTGTAAACGTGACAGGCGCAGTCGGCTTCGGTAAGATTGTATCGATCGCTGATCGGGAGCCCGTGGCTCTGGCCTTTTTGCCCGCATTCGTTCCGGCGAGAACTGCCGGATCGGTTCTTGGAGAGGGCGCCAGTAACTCTCAATCATCGACTTTCGGCTGGGCTCCCCTCGACTTGGCAAAGACGCCGTCGCAGCGAAGTGCGTTGGAGGAGTTGACCACGCAAGTGTTCCAAGACTGGTTGTTAGACGCAGGGAGGTGATAAATGGGGTTCCTCCTATTTTCTCGGCTTTTTGCGGCGCTGGCCATCGCGGCAACCATCTGCATCCACCCGGCCTATTCTGGTCCCACGGTTTCAATGGGGGAGGAGTTTGAGGCAGCTGTACAACGGTCCGATGGATCGCAAGCACATTCGATCGCTGAGCGCGCTCTCCTAGGCGCTAGCGAAAATACAGAGAATGTTCGCTGGATGTTGAACCTCGCCTACGCTAGCCTTATCCAGGATGAAAATGAGATTGCTCAGCAGGAATACAAGAGAGCCTGCCTCGCTGCGACTGTAACTAAGATTAAACCCCTGATTGGCGAATGCCAGACAATGGTAGCGCTGACCGATTTAATTTTAGAGAAACCCGTCTCCCTGCAGACGGTGGAAAGAATCAAAGTTGCGCCGCAATCGAGAGCTGCCTTATTCCGTAATGCAACGCTGGCGTTAATTAAAGGTAGCGACTATACACATGCGTTAGTTTTATTAAGGGAGGCCGCCGCCACGGCAACGCGTGAAAAGACACTAGGCGACCCGCTGAGCGCAAGGCTTATTTCGGAATTGATGGTTCGCAGTGCAGAAGCTGTTATTAGCGACATCGATAATCGTAAGGATTTAAATCCCGATGTGTTTCGAAACGATTTGTTTACCGGGCTTGACCTTGCAAAACAATATAATGCCTTATCTTCTGCCGACCATCTCGAACTTCTCGAGCGGACCCGATTGAACCTTCGCGATGGTGACCCGCGTCAGCTTAGGATCAGCGCGGACATCTTA
The DNA here is from genome assembly GCF_000021745.1 of Methylocella silvestris BL2. Classification (NCBI taxonomy): domain Bacteria; kingdom Pseudomonadati; phylum Pseudomonadota; class Alphaproteobacteria; order Hyphomicrobiales; family Beijerinckiaceae; genus Methylocella; species Methylocella silvestris. The sequence goes on along the minus strand of NC_011666.1, from coordinate 1,611,117 downwards.
AGGATCGCGGAGGACGACTATTTGGTCGGAGCGACGAACGCGTTGGCGGCCATAGAGTCAATTTCCTCGGCGGGATACACGGATGATGCCCGGCTTAGCGCCTGGAAATGGCAATTATTCATTGAAAAAAAGTTCGGCCGTGACTCCCCGGAAGCATTAGAAGCATTGGCGCATTTAGCAGGAATGCTAACCCATAGCAGTCGGGGCAATCACGATGATCGCTCAGCGGTGTTGTTATTCCAATTTATAGAGAGGCGAACGAGCGAGAGGGGGACATTTTCCTCTTCGGAAGCTGGACGGCGTCTATTGGATTATATGAAAAACCATCCGCTGCCCCTCAGCGCGGTAGAAGATCCGCCGGACTTGCCGCTGGGCGGCAAACCTTTTGTTAATGAAAGCAAACAGCCCCCGCAAACCGCTCCAGGCCTCATCAAAACACCCTCGGATGACCCGCCGCGGCCGCCCGCGCCCGAAGCTCCCATTGCGACCCAAACGGAGACCGCTAAACCGCCCGTCGCCGAGGGAGCTGGGGCGGCGGCCCCATTGAGCGATGCCGTGGCTGGGGCGCCTGCCGCTCTAGCGGCGTCGAACGTAGACTCTGCACTGCGACTTTTGAACGATGGAAACTCAGCGACCGATTTTCAGCAAGCGATCGATTTGCAGTCTCGGTTGAGAAAGCTCGAACTGGAAAACTCTTTAAACGTTAGGCCACGTATTCGTGAAGAACGCGAGCGGCTTTTAGACGGGGCGGTAGCTCTAATGGAGAAGCGCCAATTGACCGAAAATTGGCGATATCGGTCCCTCATTACCAGCAAAGCAGATCTAGTACGGAGGGCAAATGGATATTCTGAGGCAATAAAATTGATTGATAGAACGCTTGGGAAAATGTTCGCTAATATTCGCAGTAAAGAACCCAGTGACTTCGACCTGTTAAAGCCATACATTGATATCGTCGGTTTTGAATATATCGACCACGATTTTCACACCAGTGATCCGATGGTCGTCCAGACGATTGTAGACAAATCTAATTTGATAATAAACTTTAGCAAACAAAAATACAAACGCAAGGTAGAACTCGTCGACGATGATACAGGTGTGGAGGGATTGGTCTCGCTGTTGATTGACTACGCGACGATGCTAGAGAACATTAAGGAGGCCCAGCAAGCAGGCTCATGCTATAAAGAGGCCCGCCGGCTCGTCGGCGACAGCACGTCTTCATTCAGTTATGAGACCATTTTCGACAGTATCGCCGCTGGGTTGGCTAGGACGTCCAAAGCACCAAAGTCGAGCCAAAACAAACCAACGACTCTCGACAAAGAGTGGCGCGAGTCGCTAAAAAACGATGCGATCACCTATCGGACCAAGATCGCGCGCGCGGAAGATTTTGATAAAGAGCGGCTATCTTCCGATGCAGCCGCGAATTTCGAGGCTCGTGAGGGTGGCGCCGGGTATCGATTGGAATTCGCCAGGGCAGCGTTGAAGTACGGGATCCAGCGATATGAAGCATTGTCGCGACGGGTGATACTCTCGCCATCTCAAATTCTGGTGGAACAGCAGCAATTTCTCAATTCCAGTGTTGATGAGGTTATCGGCGCAGTTCTCGGACAAAAGAGGGAGTTGACGTCACTAGAAAAGGAGGAGTTGTTTGGCGCCATACAGTGGATGGATTCCTCGGCAGCCGGTCGCGCACTGGGTCGTGCGGCTACACGCGCGATTTTAAAGCCCGAATTAGCACCCGAAGCGCGCCTTTATGATAAAGAATATGTTAATTGGAGCAGATTGCAACAAAAGTTGAACGAAAGCGAGTATTCAGGGCATGGCGTCGATAGCGAAGAAGTTGAAGCGCTTAATAAAACCCTCCAGCAAGCCCGCCGCGCTCGGGATAATCTTTTATCTGATAGCGCGTTCGTGAAGGCAACCCAGCTTGGGCAAATAAAACTCAAAGATGTTCAGGAAAAGCTGCACGAGAGTGAGGCCCTTATTAGATTTGTTGAGTTTAAACTTACTATTTATGCGTTTATTGTTACCCGAGGGCGGGTCGATTTTGTTGACTTGGGTTATACGGACGGCCTAGCCGCGGACGTCGACACCTTTGTTGGGCGCGTGGCCGCGAAGGAAAATGCGAACGAGCAGTCGCGCCTTCTGTATTCCCGCTTGTTTTTAAAGATTGATAGATTTCTTTCAGACAAGAAGGAACTGATTATCGTCGCAGATAACTCAGTAGCTAAAATTCCTTTTGCAGCTTTACGGGGCGGGAGATCAGCGTCCGAGGAATATTGGTTGGGCGAGCGCTACGCCATTCGAATGGTGCCATCTTTGTCCGCGTACTATGTGCTGAGGAACCCAAATGGACGCCGGAACTCGGACGTGGGCTTCGTAGGATTCGGTGACCCGCTCGTCACGGGAGTTAATTGCGTTACGTCTGCCTGGAGCGGCGGGGGAGCGGCAAACCCAATATGCCGTGAACCGAGAACTTTGGATATTCTCCAAAGTCTAGGCCGAATTATCTCGGGGCCAGCCCGCATTTATAGTGGTGAAGAATATTCTGTTGAGAACGTTGTTAGACATCTTCCCGACTCGGTCTACGCACTGGCATTTGCGACCCATGCAGTAGGGAGGAATTTTGCTGGCTATCCGGCCTTGGTCGTTCGCGTCGCGCCGGGGATGTCTTTGGAAGAACAGCAGATAGATGCTTCTGCCATCGAAGCATCCGACGTTGGCGCTGACTTAGTCATCCTGGTGGGATGCAACACTGATTCGGCCGATGAAAGCCAGGAGGCATTGTCAGGGCTTGCGCGGGCATTCTTCGAAGCTGGCGCTCGCGGAGTCGTCGTTTCAAGGTGGCAAATTAATCCATATTCCGTGGCGGAACTTTTCAATTCGTTAAGTTCGGTAGAAACGCATTTAACAACAGAGAATTTTCCAGAAGCTTTGAGGCAGGCAATGGCCGCAAACATTGCTAAATCACCGGCGGACTGGGCGATGTTTACCTACGTCGGACGTTAAGCAACTGGGGTTGACCTCCTGCTGACGTTGCCGCCAACTTCTATCCGGCTTTGAGTTTGTTCTGGTAGTTGGTTGACCTTGCCCCCTGAGGCTTATCCAGCTTGAAGTTAGCTCTGGCCCGAGATGAACCGCTCCCCCTTTTTAGGCCAGGCAGAACTGGAATTTTCGCGAGTTTTGGCTCATGGCGGCGAAGGAGCCGGTGAACCATTAACCTGCGAAATCGGCGGCTTATTGCCAATTGCGCTGTGAGGCCGAACCTCATTGTAGGTAAGCGTCAGACCACGACCGTCGTGTTTTCAATCGACATGTTTTTTCGAGACGGGGGATGATGTTTTTGATCGCGGCTTCTTCTGTTTTGCGAGTTGGGCGAACGCGGCATTGATGTCGTCGACGGCGAGGTCGTTTGGATCAAAATTGCCGCCGCTCCACTCGCTGAGCTTGGCATGCTGCTCGTGGTTAGGATCGGCGATTGCTTCGAGGAAGCCGGAATAATTCCAGGGTCCGCCAACGTCTTCGGGCGGTCCGCGACGTGCCCCTTCTATGAGGCGCGGATACACGATGTGAGATCGCGTGGAATGTTGTCCCCTTGAGGGGCTGATTTCGCGTTGAAGATTGTCCCCCTAGTTCGGCTTTCAGCGATCCTTCCGGCTTTGCGGAGGGCTCTGGGGATGATGGGCGTGGAGACGATCGCGCGGATCCGGTTCGAGCATTTCCAGAACGGCAAAGGGATCAAGCGGATCGCGCTGGAGCTGGGGATTGCGCGCGACACGGTCCGCAAAATTCTGCGCTCCGGCGTGACGGAGTTCGCCTACAAGCGCACGGTTCAGCCGCAGCGCAAGCTGGGCGACTGGGTGGAGACGCTGACAGCGATCCTGGAGGCGGAGGCCAAGCTGCCGCGACGCGAGCGGCGCTCGACCATCCGTTTATTCGAGGAACTCCGCGGCCGGGGCTATGACGGCGCGCATGACAGTGTGCATCGGTTCGTCAAGAGCTGGCGCGCCGAACGGGCCCGGGCGCCGGCGCAGGCTTTCAGTCCGCTGCGGTTCGATCCGGGCGAAGCCCATCAGTTCGATTGGAGCCATGAGGCGATAGAGCTTCAGGGATTGCCGCTGACGGTGAAGCTGGCGCAGATGCGGCTCGCTTACAGCCGCATGCCTTTCGTGCGCGCCTATTTCCGCGAGACGCAGGAGATGGTGTTCGACGCGCACGATCGCGCCTTCGCTTTTTATGGCGGCGTCTGCCGGCGCGGGATTTATGACAACATGCGCACGGCGGTGGAGGCCGTCTTCGTCGGCAGCGCCCGCACGTATAACCGGCGCTTTCTCCAACTTTGCTCGCATCATCTCGTCGAACCTGTAGCCTGCACGCCTGCCGCCGGTTGGGAGAAGGGCCAGGTCGAGAACCAGGTCGGCACGATGCGCGACGTGTTGTTCCGGCCAAAGCCAAAGGTGAAGTCGCTGGATGAGCTGAATGCTTGGCTGGCCGAGCAATGCGTCTCCTACGCCAAACGGGTCAAGCACCCCGAGTTCAGGGATCGGACGATCTTTGAAGTGTTCGAGGAAGAACGGCCGCGCCTCATGCCCTTCCTCGGCCCGTTCGCGGGTTCATCGAGAAGCCGATGCGCGCGACGACAACCTGCCTGATCGCGCATGATCGGAACAAATACAGCGTCGACGCCAAGGCGGCGGGGCGCGCTGTGCTGGTGCGCGTCTACGCCGATCGCATTGTGGCTCTCCTCGGCGAGGAGATTGTCGCGGATCACCCACGCAGCTTCAAGCGCGATCAAGTTGTCTACGAGGCTTGCGCCGAAGCCTTGGAGGCCGGCGTCGCCAATGGCGACGTCGTTGTGGCGATCCTCGCCCGCAACCGCCAACCTCCGGCGCCGCCAAGCATCACAACGCCCGAGGCGCTCAAACTCAAAGCCGAGCCCGTCGCCGACTGCGCCCGCTACGACAATCTGCGCAAAAGAAGGGAGGATGCGCTATGGAGCGTCATCAGATCATCGACGCCATGACCGGATTGAAGCTTTACGGAATGCGCGCCAGTTTCGACGAGATCGCCGGCAAAGGGCTGGCGCGGCGCGAAGAACTCTACCCGCTGCTCGGCAGCCTGATCCGCGCCGAACTGGCGCATCGCCAGTCCAGATCGATCAACTACCGCATCAGCGGCGCCAAGTTCCCCGTGCTGAAAGATCTCGACGCCTTCGTCTTCAAAGACACGCCTGCCGACGAAGGCCTGATCCGCGAACTCGCCACCGGAGACTTCATCGACGCCAAGTGTAATCTCATCCTGATCGGCGGCACAGGCACAGGCAAAACCCATCTGGCGATCGCCATCGCCGCCGCCGTCATTCGCGCCCGAGCGCGCGGCCGTTTCTTCAACCTTGTCGACCTCGTCAACAAGCTCGAACAGAAAAAGGCCGCCGGAAAAAGCGGCAGGATCGTCGAAGCCATGCTGCGTCAGGATTTGATCGTCATCGACGAACTCGGCTATTTGCCGTTCAGCCACGCCGGCGCGCAGCTGTTGTTCTATCTGATCAGCAAGCTCTATGAAAACACCTTGATCATTATCACGACCAATCTTGCCTTCGCCGATTGGCCGCAAGTCTTTGGCGACGCCAAAATGACCACCGCCATGCTCGATCGGCTCACGCATCACTGCGATATCGTCGAGACCGGCAACGAGAGCTGGCGCTTCAAGAACCGCGTCTGACCATCAACCAACAAAGCGCCCCATGGCCGGCGAAACAGCCGCGGCTCTGCAACCCCGACCAGCGACGCCGCCGCTGTTCCCGCTCTTCCGGGCTCTAACCGAGGGGGCTAACATTCAAAGCGAAAGCGGGGACAGCTTTCAAAGCGAATTGACACAGACGCGGTAAAGGGCAGTTTTGGGTCTGGCGCGAGGTCCGGGTTTGCCGCCACCGGAGGCTCATCGACCATGGGGACGGTCGAGGGCGGCGCGGCGGCGGCCGAGGCGTCCTATGCCGGCTCCGGATCGACGACGGCGACGTCTGCGCCGCCTGCCTGGGCGTCCCGCCTCAAGCGCAGTCAGGCCATCCGTCATGGCGTCTCGACGGCGGCCCACGCCGTGCGCGCGGGCGACAGCGCTGGCGGCGGCCATGCCGTCGATCTCTCCGAAAAGAATCCCTGATGTTCAAGCGATCGTCGGTGCGCTACGGCCGCACGCCCGCACCCGAAACGCCCTATCAGAAAGCCGCGCAGGTCTGGGACGAGCGCATCGGCTCGGCCCGCGTCCAGGCCAGGAACTGGCGGCTGATGGCGTTTGGTTCGCTCTTCCTGTCGGCGGGCCTCGCCTTCGGCCTCGTCCGGCAATCAGCCACCGGCACGATCGTCCCCTGGGTGGTGGAGGTCGACAAGCTCGGCGAGGCGCAGGCGATCGCGCCGGCCGAGGCCGACTACACGCCGGGCGATCCGCAGATCGCCTGGCATCTCGCTCGCTTCATCGAGGAGGTCCGCTCGATCGCGGCCGATCCGATCATTGTGCGGCGGAACTGGCTGCGCGCCTATGACTTCACCACGGCGAGCGGCGCGATGGCGCTCAACGACTATGCCCGCGCCGACGATCCCTTCACTAAGATCGGCAAGCAGCAGATCGCCGTCGACGTCTCGAGCGTGATCCGCGCCTCGCCCGACAGCTTTCGCGTCGCCTGGACTCAGCACCGCTACCAGGACGGCGCGCTCGCCGAGACGTGGCGCTGGACCGCCATTCTGACCATCGCGATCCAACCGCCGCGCGACGCCGAGCGGCTGCGCCAAAATCCGCTCGGAATCTTCATCAACGCCATCAACTGGTCGAAGGAGCTCGGCTGATGACCATGCCGCTTTTTCAAAAGCCGACCTTCCGGCTCCGCACAAATATGTCGTTCCGGCTTTCGGTGAATCCGTTTTGCCCGCTTCGCTCAAAACCGGATTTCCACCGTTCCGCAAACCCGCATGGCCGGTTCTCCTGCTGTCCGGTCTTGCGCTGACCGGCTGCGCCGCAAAATTTACGCCGCCCGACATCGCCTATGACGATGCGGCGCCGGCAGTCCTCGCAGGCGAGCCGCCGAAGCCCGTCAGGGTCGTCGAGATTCCAAAGCCCTTGCCGCTTCCCGGCCAGCTCAAACCGGTCCCTGGCCTCAAATCGCCGCCGGAGCCGGGCGATCCGACGGTCCGCGTCAACCAGGCCAACGCCGCGGCGCGCGTGCAGCCGGTGCGCGACGGCTTCATCAACGCCGTCCAAGTCTATCCCTTTTCCGCCGGCGCGCTCCATCAGGTCTATACCGCCGCCGGCCAGATCACCGACGTCGGTCTGCAGGAAGGCGAGCAGCTCGTCGGCTCGGGTCCCGTCGCCGCCGGCGACACGGTGCGCTGGATCATCGGCGAGACGGAGAGCGGCGCAGGCGCGACCAAAAATCCATATCCTCGTCAAGCCGACCCGGCCGGACCTTCAGACCAATCTCATCATCAACACCGACCGGCGCACCTACCTTCTCGAACTGCGTTCGACCGAAAAAACCTATATGGCCTCGGTCTCCTGGCAATATCCGGAAGACCAGCTGATCGCGCTCCGCCGCCAGAATGTCGTCGCCGAAACCGCGCAACCGGTCGCCTCCGGCGTCGATATTTCGAAGCTGAACTTCCGCTATGAGATCCAGGGCGACAATCCGGCGTGGCGGCCGCTACGCGCCTTCGATGACGGCTCGAAGGTCTATATTGAATTTCCCTCCGGCATCCGGCAGGGTGAGACGCCGCCGCTCTTCGTCATCGGCCCGGCCGGCGGCTCTGAACTGGTCAATTATCGCGTGCGGCAAAACTACTACATCGTCGACCGACTGTTTGGCGCCGCCGAACTGCGGCTGGGCGACAAGGACAGTGAGCGCCGCGTTCGCATCGTCCGCACCGACGGAAGATTGCGGTCATGACGGAAGCCGACGACGACGGGGAGGCTGCGCCGCGGCCACGCCATGCCGAACCGGACCTGCGGCTGCGCGCCGAGCCGCCGCGCGTCACCCGCCTGTCGCGCAAAGTCCTGATCGGGCTGGGAGCAATCGCCGCCTTCGGCGTCGCGGGAGCGCTGTTCTATGCGCTCCAGAGCCGACGCGGCGACAACGCGGGCAAGGAACTCTATTCGACCGAGAACCGCGCGACGCCAGACGGCCTCGCCAATCTGTCGAAAGACTACACCGGCGTTCCAAAACTCGGTCCGCCCTTGCCCGGCGATCTCGGCCGGCCGATCCTCAATTCGCAGAACCAGACGGTTCCGGCAATCGGCGCAACGGGAGGCGACGCCGCGGAGCAGCATCGCTTACAGGAAATCGAGGCGGCGCGGGTCAGCCGTCTCTTCGCGCCAACGGAGCGGCAGCCGGGCAGCGCCGCGCCGGCGCCGGCGGCAGCCGTCGCCACGTCGGGCGCGCTGCTCGCCGTCCCGGCTGAAGCGCCGCCGATCGATCCCAACGCCGTTCAAAACATGCAGGACCGCAAGGTCGCCTTCGTCAGTGCTCCCGCCGACCGACGGACCGTCAGTTCGGATCGGCTCGCCGATCCGCTTTCGCGCTCTATCGTGCAGGCGGGCACCGTCATCCCGGCCGCGCTCATTACGGGCATCCGCTCCGATCTGTCGGGCGCGATCACCGCCCAGGTGACGGAAGCGGTGTATGACACGCCGACCGGCAAATATCTCCTGATCCCGCAAGGCGCGCGGCTGATCGGCCAATATGACAGCGATGTCGCTTTCGGCCAAAGCCGCGTCCTGCTGGTCTGGACCCGCCTCATCATGCCGAACGGCCAATCGATCGTGTTGGAGCGGCAGGAGGGCGCGGACGCGCAGGGCTACGCCGGCCTTGAGGACGAGGTCGACAACCACTGGTGGGATCTCGCCAAGGCCGCCATGCTTTCGACCTTGCTCGGCGTCGGAACGGACCTTGGTGCCAGCGGCAGCAACGACAGCGATCTCATCCGCGCGCTGCGCCAGGGCTCGCAGGATTCGATCAGCAATACGGGAGAGCAGATCGTGCGTCGCCAGCTCAACATCCAGCCGACGCTGACCATCCGGCCGGGATTTCCGGTGCGCGTCATCGTCAACCGCGACCTGGTGCTGGCGCCTTACGCAGAGGAGGCAAGTCGATGACGAAACTGAAGCTCGCGGCGATCGAAGACGACAAACCGGTCAAAAGCTTACTATCGAGCTACCGGCCGCCGTGTTCCGCGACCTGGCCGCTTACGCCGAGGCGATTGGGCGGCAAAGCGATCAGGCCGCGCCAGAGCCGACAAAGCTCATCGCGCCGATGATCCAGCGCTTCATGACGACTGATCGCGCCTTCGCCAAATTGCGGAGAGGCAGGCCAATTCAGTCCTCGTCTGCGGACGTTCCCGGCGCCGACAGATCCGGATAGCGCTCGCGCAGCATGTCGAGGAACGGCGCGAGCGTGGGATTGGCGTTGGCCTCCCGCCAGTAGGCCACGAAGTTCAGGCGGGTGGGGCCGTCGCCGTCCTGAACCTCGCGATAAGCGACGCCCAGATGGGCTGCGCCGGTCGCGCCTTCCGCGACGAGAGTAAGGCCAAGCCCGGCGCCGACGAAGCTCAGAAGACGCTCGACCACCAGCTTGTGCCGCATGAGGCGGCATTCCCGCGACGAACCCAGCTTCGTCAGTAAAAGACGCTCGTAGTCAGGGCCCCGGTCGCGCTCGGTGACAAGGATAGTCTCGCCCTCCAACTCGGCCATTGGATGACCTCGTGGTCGTAAAGAGGGTGGCCTTCAGGAACGGCGGCGACGACGCGCTCGCTCCACAGCGGGAGCGCCTTATCCGCCCAGGCGGCAGAACCAGCGGTCATGATGGCGACGTCAATGGCGTCTGCCGAGAGGTCGGAGAGCAGGCCAACGCGGCGTCCATCGACGCCCTTGACGTCGACGTTGGGAAAGCGATCCTGATGCTCCATGAGGGTGGCGCGCAGATTGCCGGCGGAAAGCGCCGCGCAGACGCCGACGGTCAGACCGCCGCTTTCGCCGCGGGAGTGGGTTTTCAGCCTCGCAAAAGCGGCGTCCACATCGTCGACGATGCGCCGCGCCATCTCGAGAAATTCCCGGCCGGCTGCCGTCGGCCGCATCCCGCCGGTGGTCCTCTCGAACAGCGAGGCGCCCAGCCGATGCTCCAGATCACGCAGACGCCGGCTGAGCGTCGACTGCCGAACGTTCAGCGCCTCGGCCGCCTGTCTCAGGCTTCTATGCTGCGATGCGACGATCGCCCAGCGCAGATCTCGGAGTTCATCCGCCAAATTTCGGCTCCTCCGTCAGCCGGGGAATCGCCATGCATACATCACCGTTCAAGGAAGGCGACGAGTTTACACTACCCGCCTTGTACGAAATTATTCGATCCTGCATCTCGACGAATCCCTTTGTGCGGGCCTAATTCCATGTCGAGAATCGACCGCTGTTTCAGATGGCTGCTCAAAAGTCGCTGCTGACAAAGAAGTCCCCCTCGGGCACGCCACTCAATTTCCATACCGACGTTAACCGGTCAAATTCGTTCGGCACCTCCGGACCTGGGATTGAAGAGGGCCTCCCTATTTCTGGCTGGGCTTTGTCTCTCTTGCCCCTCGAAAGTCGAATGTGAAAAATGCGCCTCAGTACTTCGCGACGGCAGCCGGACCGAACGTATCGAAATTGTGGCTGAAGCAAACTGAACGCAGTTCGGGATGAAACGGTGGTTTAGCGTACGGAGCGAAGACGACGTCGTCGCCAAAAACCGTCGAATACAGGCGCGTGTGGCCGAACTCGATGTAGCGATATTCGGCGTGGCCGGACGACTTGTCGGCGACAGCATATTCGACGCCCCATAGACCAGAAAGCGGTCCCCGGCGGCATTCCACGCGATCTCACAATCTCGGCGAGAAACGCCGGCCGCCGTATTGCCTGAACGTTTTAAACCGTCCCAGAGAACGTGAGCTGCTTCATAGCGCATACCCGTGTGGGTCTCATACAAACTTAGCAGTCTTGTAGACAGCCGGAATCCGTCCCTTTTGCGGAGCTTCCTTAATTGGAAAGATCGGCTCCAGCGACCTTCGGTTTCTGGAGCCGATCCGCACAACGCCACGCCAATCGACTCCAAGGAACACTATATTCTATTTTGATCGACCTTGGCATGGTGGCGTAACTTTAACCGCAACCCCTCCAGCGGGTCGTTCGTTGGCCCTTCATGATTTCGCCGCAGGCTTCGCTTTGGCCAAGCCGCCGGCCGAAAAATGCAGCGGCGGCACTTCGCGGATGATGATGCGGATCGCTTCTTTCGGCGCGTCGATCGCCTCGTGAATGGCGTCGGCGACCTTCGCATGGAGGCGTTCCTTCGCCTCGTCCGAGCGGCCTTCGATCAGTGTGATTTCGACGATGGGCATGGTTTAGTCCGTGATGCTGATCGAGACCGAACCGAGATTCTGTATGATAGTGCGCACATGCTGGCCGACGCTCAGCGGGTGCGCGGCGGTGGCGCCGCCAGCCAGGACGATCCAACCGGGCTTCAGGCCGCCAATGCAGGCCGCGACCCGCGCCGCCGCGACAAGTGAGCGGGTGGGATGGCCGAGGATCGCCGCCGTCGAGCCGATCTGGACGGCGCGTCCGTCGACTTCCATGACGATGCCGAGATTGGAGAAATCCTGGTCTGGACGCCCCCAGTTTCCGACGACGAAACCGGATGACGAGGAATTGTCGGCGATGACATCCGGCAGAGCGAATTTGAAATTCTCATAGCGCGAATCGATGATTTCCATCGCCGGGGCGATGGCCTCGACCGCGCTCAAGGCTTCCGCCGCCGAAACGTCCCCCGACAGTTCGCGCTTCATCAGGAAGGCGAGCTCCGGCTCGATGCGCGGGTGGACGTAGCGCTTCTTCGATAGCGCGCCGCCTTCCTCGAGCCGCATGGCGTCGGTGAGGCGGCCCCAGATGACTTCATCGACGCCGACCTGAATCATCTTGGCGCGAGAGGTGAGTCCCATTTTCACGCCGACGAGGCTCTCGCCACGCGCAAGGCGCCTTTCGATGGAGCGCGCCTGGACGTCATAGGCCTCGTCCACGCCGAGCGGCGCCGATGTCGTGAACTGCGGGATCGCCTTCGCGATCCGCGCGGCCTCGTCGACGATTTCGGCGAATTTGACGATGTCATTCATTGGGCCGCCTCCGCCCCGTGTGATTTGAGAATGTCCAGCGCGACGTCGACAATCATGTCTTCCTGGCCGCCGACCATGCGCCGCTTGCCGAGTTCGGTGAGGATGTCGCGCGTATCGACGCCATAGAGTTTCGAGGCGCTTTCCGCATGGCGCAGGAAGCTCGAATAGACGCCGGCGTAGCCGAGTGAAAGCGACTCGCGGTCCACCCGCACCGGACGGTCCTGCAGGGGCCGCACGAGATCGTCCGCCGCGTCCATCAACATGTGCAGGTCGCAGCCGGTCTCGATTCCCATCCGGTCGAGCACCGCGATCAGAGCTTCGAGCGGCGCGTTGCCGGCGCCCGCGCCCATGCCGGCGAGCGAGGCGTCGACGCGAACGGCGCCTGCCTCAATTCCCGCCACGGCGTTCGCGACACCAAGGGTCAGATTGTGGTGGGTGTGCACGCCGATTTCCGTCTCGGGCTTCAGCGCGCCGCGCACCGCTTTTACGCGTTCGGCGTACTGTTTCGGCAGCAGCGCGCCAGCCGAATCCGTCACATAGACGCATTCGGCGCCATAGCTTTCCATCAGCAGCGCCTGTTCGACCAGCTTCTCCACCGGCGCCATGTGCGCCATCATCAAAAAGCCGACCGTATCCATGCCAAGCTTGCGGCCCGCCTCGATATGCTGGCGCGAAACGTCCGCTTCCGTGCAATGGGTGGCGACGCGCACGCTACGCGCGCCGGCCTCACAGGCATATTTGAGATCATGCACGGTGCCGATGCCCGGCAGTAGCAGCACAGTGATGCGCGAGAACTTGCATTCGCCGGCCACCGCTGCGATCCATTCGGTATCGTCATGCGCGCCGAAGCCGTAGTTAAAGGTCGAGCCGGTGATGCCGTCGCCGTGGCTGATCTCGATGGCGTCGACGTGGGCGCGGTCGAGCGCACGGGCGATGGCGCGCACCGCGTCAAGGCTGTACTGGTGACGCACCGAATGCATGCCGTCGCGCAGCGTGACATCCTGGACGTATAGCTTGTTCGGATTGATGCGGGCCATCACGCGGCCTCCTTCTGCAATTGCTTGGCCGCCCAATGGTCGGCAGAGACCAGAGCCGCGGAGGTCATGATGTCGAGATTGCCGGCATAGGCCGGCAGGTAATGCGCCGCGCCTTCCACCTCGAGCATGATCGTGGTTTTCAGGCCGGAGCACAGGCCGACGCCGGGAATGCGCACCGGCGCGTTGTCGCCGATATTTTCGAACTGCACCTTCTGCTTCAGGCGGTAGCCGGGCACATATTTCTGAACGGCGGCGACCATGTCGAGGATCGACTGCTCGATGGATTCTCTGCTGCCGCCCTGCGACAAAGTGAACACGGTGTCGCGCATGATCAGCGGCGGCTCGGCGGGGTTGAGAATGATGATCGCCTTGCCATGTTCTGCGCCGCCAAGAATCTCGATCGCTTTCGAGGTCGTCTCGGTAAATTCGTCGATGTTGGCGCGGGTGCCGGGACCGGCGGATTTCGACGAGATCGAGGCGACGATCTCGCCCCAAATGACGCGGTCCGTGGCGCGGCGCACGGCGCGCACCATCGGGATCGTCGCCTGGCCGCCGCAGGTGACCATGTTGATATTAGGCTCATCGATATTGGCGTCGCCATTGATCGCCGGAATGGTGAAGGGGCCAATCGCCGCCGGGGTGAGGTCGATCACCTTTTTGCCGTCCTTCTGGAGGATGGCGTTGTTGTGGACATGGGCGCCGGCCGAAGTGGCGTCGAAAACGATCTGGATGTCGCCGTAATTGGGGAGCTTGCGCAGGCCATCGATGCCCTCATGCGTCACTGGGACGCCGAGGCGCGCGGCGCGCGCCAGACCGTCCGACTTGGGGTCGATGCCGACCATCGCGCCCATTTCCAGATGTTTCGACATGCGCATGATCTTGATCATAAGGTCGGTGCCGATATTGCCCGAACCGATGATCGCGCAGGGAATCTTTTCCATTATGCTTGCTCCTTCGCAAAGGCCGCGCGCACCGAGCCGAGGCCGGCGATCCGCGCTTCAATAACGTTGCCCCATTTGACCGGCGCCATGGGACCGAGCGCGCCCGACAGCACCGTGTCGCCCGCTTTCAGCGGACGCCCGACCCGGGCCATGGTTTTTGCCAGCCAAAGCATGGCGGAGAGAGGATCGCCGAGGCAGGCCACGCCCGCGCCGACCGAGACCGGCTCGCCCGCGGTTTCCATGACCATGCCGGCTGCGCGCAGATCGAGATCCTTGAGCTTCTTGGGCGTCGCGCCGAGGACATAGAGCCCCGATGACGCGTTGTCGGCGATGGTGTCGAGAATGCCGATCTTCCAATCGACGATGCGCGAATCCACCACCTCGATCGCCGGAAGAGCGAAGGCCACGGCGCGGATCACATCCGCGATGGTGAGGCGCTCCTGATCGAGATCGTGATCGAGCACGAAGGCGACCTCGGCTTCTACCTTGGGTTGGATCAATTGCTTGCGCCCGATATCCCAGCCGTCCGGCACGGCCATATCGTCGAACAACATGCCGTAATCAGGCTGATCAACGCCAAGCTGCTTTTGTACTGCCAACGAGGTCAGGCCGATCTTGCGACCAACCAGGCGACGGCCTTCGGCGAGCCAGCGGCCCGTATTGACCTCCTGCGCCGCATAAGCCTGGTCGATCGCCCCTTCGGGCAAAAGATCCCGCACCGGCGCACTCGGCTTGCCGACGCGATGCGCTTCGAAAATCTTGTCTGCGACGTGATTTATCGCTTGGTCCGACACAATGGCGTCCTTCCTGAGTGGTTTGAATGGGCGGCCATCAAAGCTTGATGCAGACGTTGGAGAGTTCGGTATAGAACTCCAGCGAGTGAAGGCCGCCCTCCCGGCCGATGCCGGACTGCTTGGCGCCGCCGAAGGCCGTGCGCAGGTCGCGCAGAAACCAGGAGTTTACCCAGCAGATGCCGACATCCATTTTCGACGCGACGCGATGGGCGCGGGAGACGTTCTCCGTCCACACCGCCGCGGCGAGTCCGTAGGGCGTGGAATTGGCTAGCCTGACCGCCTCTTCTTCCGTGTCAAACGGGCGGATATGGCAGCACGGCCCGAAAATCTCCTCGTTGACGGCGCGGGCGTCATCCTTGAGTCCGGTCCAGATGGTCGGCTGAACCCAGGCGCCAAGCGCAAGCTCGCCGGGCATGTCGGGAACGCCACCGCCCGTGACAAGGGTCGCGCCTTCCTCCAGGGCCAACTTGTAATAGGACAGCACCTTGCTGCGATGTTCCTGACTGATCAGTGGGCCAAGATTAGTCGCGCCGTCTTCCGGCCGTCCGAGCCTCAAGGCCTCGGCGTCCCCCTTCATGCGGGCCACGAAGGAGTCGAAGATCGGGCGCTCGACATAGACGCGCTCGGTGCCCAGACAAACTTGGCCGCAGTTAGCGAAAGCCGAGCGCATCGTGCCCTCGATCGCCTTGTCCAGATCGCAATCCGCGAACACAATCGCCGGATTCTTGCCGCCCAATTCGAACGACACCTGCCGCACGCCGAGCGCCGCCTGGCGCATGATCGCCTCGCCGGTCCGGGTCTCGCCGGTGAAAGTGATGCCGTTGACCAGCGGATGCTGGGTTAGGAACTCGCCGGCGGAATTCGGGCCGAGGCCGTGGACGACGTTATAGACGCCCTTCGGCACGCCGACCTTGTTCATCACTTCGCCGAGCAGCGTCGCAGTCAACGGCGTTTCTTCCGACGGCTTCACCACAACTGTGTTGCCGCAGGCGAGCGCCGGGCCGACTTTCCAGGTCATGAGCAGCAGCGGGAGGTTCCACGGCGAAATTACCGCGATCAGGCCCTTGGGTCGGCGGAGGCCGTAATTGACGGCGCTCTTGCCGTCCGGCGTGTCGAGGATGAATGTTTCGGTCGAGACGTTCTTCACCGTATCGGCGAACATCTTGAAATTGGCGGCGCCGCGCGGAATATCGATATGCGAGGCGAGGCTATAGGGCTTGCCGGTATCGAGACATTCGGCGGCGAGGAATTCATCAAAGCGGGCGTCGATTTCGTTGGCAACTGCGGCGAGCAGATCGGTCCGCTGGGCCACCGTCATCTTGCCCCAGGTGCCGTCGAGCGCCGCACGGGCGGCGTGCACCGCCGCGTCAACCTCCGCCTGGCCGCCCTCCGGCACGCGGCCTATCACGCTGTTGTCGAGCGGCGAGCGGTTCTCCCACCAGCCCTTGCTGGTCAATCCCTGCGTGAACTCGCCATTGATGAAATGCGCCGCGTCGCGGCGCGCTGTATCGACGCGAATTTGCGCCAGCCCCTGCAATGCCTGAACCGACATTTTCGTCTCCTCGATCGGCTTGGACGCGCCTGTCCGGTTACAGGCCCCTTGAACTGTTGGCATTATCGCCATAATCCGCGTGCGGTGTTTCAAACCTGCCCAAGCGCCGCTAGTCCGGCTTCCGCGCAAGCCCGGTCCTCCGCCTCCGACCCGCCAGACACACCAATTCCGCCAATGACTTGACCATCAATGACAATCGGCAGGCCGCCGGCGAACAGGACCACGCCGGGGCGCAGGGCGATGCCCAGGTGCAAACTAGGATTTGCGCCCAAATCGTCGCTCAAAGCGTCCGTCGAGACGCCGAAGACGGCGGCGGTATAAGCCTTGTCCTGGGCGATGCCGACAGAGGCCTTGAAGGCGCCATCGGCGCGCAGCAGCGCGACGAGATCGCCGCTCGCATCCGCAACGGCGGCGACAATTGCCTGGTCCACGGCGCCGGCATGCGCCACCGCCGCCTCCACCGCAACATACGCCGCAGCGGCTGCAATCGACATGCGCGAGATGGCGATCTTCACGACGACCGTCACTTAGGTCACGACAGAGAGGAAGGCGTCATTCATCTTCCGCTCGTAATAGAAGATGCCCTTCCCAAGTTCTTTTTCGTCCCAGGTACGGGTCGGCAGGTCCGGGTAATAAGTGTAGCCGCCCGTAAACACTTCGTTGCGATTGCCGGAGGGGTCGAAAAAATAGATCGTCTGGCCGCGCGTGATGCCGTGACGGGTAGGACCGATGTCTATCGAGATGTCGTAGCGGGTCAGGATGTCGGCGGCGTTGCCGACGTCGTTCCAGTTTTCAAGATCAAAGGCAGCGTGATGGAATTTGCCCGGCTCGGGGTATTTAACGAAGGCAATGTCATGCGCCTTCATGCCGCAGCTGAGCCAGATCGCCAGCAGGCCGTCGGGCATGTCGACGCGCTCGGCGCAGCGGAAGTCGAGAACCTTCTCGAAGAAGTTGAGGTTCTTCTCGATCTCCGGACCATAGAGCAGGGCGTGATCGAAGCGGAGCGCACGCATGCCGTGCGGTTCGACTTCCCAAACATCGGGATTGTGGACGCGCGGCTTGGGATCGGATTGTTCCGAATGAGCGAATAGCTCGATACGGTGCCCGGAGGGAATCTTGAAACCGATGCGGCGGCCGATGCCCGGCATTTCGCCGGCGGGCACATGATCAGCGGCGATCCCGTAATCGGCGATGCGCTTCTCGAACTTGTCGAGATCGGCGTCCTCGAGCACCTTGAACGCCATCAGGTCGTACCCTGCCGTATCGGCGCGGCGCAGAACGAATGAATGATGATCGAATTCGTCCGCCGTTTTGAGATAGACGCGGCCGTCGGGCCCCTCGGTGACCTGGTGCATGCCGATGCGCTTGGTGTAATGGTCGATCGAACCCGGCATGTCCAGCACGCGGAGCTGGATGAAGCCTGGGCGCAGCACCCCTGAAATAGCCATGGTAATTCCTCCTCAGCCTTGTTGGATGGCCTTTTGGCCCATTCCTTTGACCGCGGCCGGAGGCTCCAGCCGCAGCGAAAGATCGGAAAGCGGATAGATGCAGCAGGCGAGCACCAACCCGGCGCCTTCATCTTCCACGGAAACATGCGTCCGGCTCATCGGATCGCGGCGATAGGCGCCCGCGAGGACACGCACGCGGCAGATGCCGCAGCCGCCGCGGCGACATCCCACGGGTAGACGGCACGGCATGTTTTTAATCTGGCCAAAACCCTGGGCGCGCTCCAACGCCACCAGCACGCGTTCGTCCGCATAGCCCGAGCTCGCGCCATGGCCTTCCAGAGTGAGGGTGAAGCGTTCGCTGGCCATGTCACAACTTCAGACCAACGGAGGAATCGATTGTGGCAGGCTTCGGATTGATTACGTTCTTGCTCTCCTTCTGGAGGACGTATTGTTTGGATTTGCGCGCCGCCGCCGTCCCGTCGATCGCAACCTTGAGGTGAGAAAAGTTCGGCTGTATCCGCAGCATTTCGACGCCCTCGGGCGTGACGGGCAGGCCGAACCGAACCGCGCACTCAAATCCGTCGGACTTGAGATTGATACCAACCATCGCGCCCGCCTCCAGATTCTTCGACACCGGCATAGTTCCAATCATAAGATCAGCGCCGATATTCCCGACCCAAGGATCGTATTGGGACTCATTTCCATCAAGCCTGTTCCTACGCGATGCGGCTAAAGTCACGCTCTGTGACCCGCGCGTAAGACATATCGCGTATGAATTAAACGCTTTTCGTAGAATTGTTGGCTTTACAAACATATACTTACTTACTGTCTATTTCGTCGCAATGTTTCTGAAGGCAATTCGTGATAGATTTTCTTGTAATCCGCTGCAAAATTGCCGAGATGTTCCATACCAACTGCCATGGCAACCTCGGCGACGGTCCTAACTGAACCATCGATATTCTCCAATTCTCGCCGGGCATGCTCTAAACGTATGCGCTTAACGTAGCCCATGGGCGTCGCGTTGTGGTGCGTATTAAACACCTTGTACAAAGTCCTCATACTTGCCCCGGAAGCATTCACGAGGTCATCAATTGAAATTGTCTCAGACAAACGGGATTTAACGTAACGCTCCGCGCGTCGAAGATAGCTAGGACCATTATGTTCACCAAGGCGGCTGATCTCTTCAGAGTAATCGTTCGGTACTCCTGTCAGTATTGCCGAGCACAAGAGCCCTTCGATCCGTTCATAAACGTGGACGGTCTCGCAACGGGAAAATGGGTCGTCCACTTCCTGACAGACATAGTCGATCGTGCGGATTAAACGTCTCAAACCAGGACCGTCAGCGCCCATGGTACTTACGAAATTGACGGGATCGCGTACCGGCGAGCCAAGGATATTTGCTAACTCTCGTTCCACGACATCGCTGCGAATGCGCACAATCAATTTTCGGCAATCTTCAGAGTGGTGCAGACTAAGCTTGCGAGAAGGATTAATCACCGCCAAAGACTTACAATCTACGACAACAGAGTTCCCCTGAGACTCGAGGCCCAGTTGACCGGACAGCACCATTTGAATGTAGTAGTAATGGGCAGGCGCTGCCCCTTCGACAACGGCTTCTGAACCGAAACCGAGGCTAGAAAGGTCGACGTTGCCCAAACTCAAATGCCGAAGGTACCCGCGGTCGTGGAGCGAGCGGCCACATAAATGCAGACGATGTTGCGCGACTTTCATGCACGCGTGTCTGGAAATCAGATCCGGCGGAGCCTCCTCCAATAGACTATGGCGCTGCAGCGTTGTGGTATCCATTAATCCCTCCGGCAGTGTCGCGTTTCCGTCTACTGAGATGGCATCGCGTCGTTCATTCAAGCGCCGCACAAGGCTCTAAACTAAGGAAACTTTGAGAGCCGCCTGCAATGCCGCCATATCCAGACGGGCAGGCTCTAACAATTCGGGCTCTATTCGCTTGCAAGCCTGAATCAGGCGCCGGCATAACGACATTTCTCGACCGGCATCCACTGTCGCGGCGCCGACCAATATATCCCTCTTAAGATACAGGAATACTTTACTACCTTCATTCACCCCATAGCGTTCATAACTAGTTGTGAATTCGTCAAATTTTCCGGCTAGTTGGATGTTATGACCAAGTTGATCGGTCCAAAACCAAGGCACATCAGGCACCCTTCTGGGACGCCCCGTTATGGACGCCGCTGCCGCCGTTGCCGTCAGGTTCGCGTTCTGCCAGGTTTCTACGCGGCATAAACGGCCGTTTTCGTCTCGTTTTATTGCATTGTCGCCGACCGCATAGATTTTTATGTCTGACGTCCGTAGCTGGCTATCGACGATTATCCCGTTGTCGATGGAAAGGCCCGCTTTTTCGGCCAGCGAGACATTCGGCGTGATGCCGATACCCACGACCGCGAAATCGCAGGTGAGGGTCTCGCCGGTACCAAGTTCGACCGACAGCTCAGCGTCAGCATCACGGACGGCGCCGATACCGACCGAGGTAAGGATACGGATGCCGGCAACTTGGTGTAAATCAGCAAGATAGGCCGCCAGATTGGATGGAAACCCCCTTCCGAGGATACCTGGCCCCTGTTCCACCACTGTCGTTTCTATGCCCATTGCACACAGGGTAGAGGCAACTTCCAATCCAATAACCCCTGCCCCTACTACGATTACCTTGCGTGCCTTAGCCGCCAAGTCACGAATTCTCAGAGCATCATCGACGGTGCGCAACGTGCAGATCCGAGAGCTTACGAACGGCAATTGGCGGGGTCGTCCACCAGTTGCCAGTACGAGGTACTCGTAGTCGCACGTCGTTCCATCATTAAGAAAAATAGACTGTTTGGCGCGGTCGATACGTTCTACTCTGGTCGCCAAGAAAATGTTGATTTCCGCGTCAGCATAATCCTTTTCGCCTGATACCCAGGACACTTTGGTCTGGACATCGGAAATCATTTCCTTGGACAAGTTGGGCCGCTCGTAGGGCGGATACGGTTCGTCCCCGATAAGCGTAATGCGTCCTTCATAGCCGAGGGCCCGGAGCTCCAGTGCTGTTCGAGCGCCAGCTTGCCCTGCACCGACGATCACGACGCCGCCACTCATTTTTTATCCCCGGTAATGGCCATGGATCGGCATCGATGTATTGAAATCAAGGCGGGTTTCTCTCGGCGCTGCCCAAGATGCGTCAGAAACTTCCCGCGCGTTTTAGTCGTTATTCCTATACGGGCGTGGCGAGTAGACGATGGACCCGATATGTATCGAAGACGCAAATTTTCTCTTTGAATTTCAGCTGACCGTGATCATTGACGATTGTGTCGAGATAGCGTCCGACCTGAAAAACTGAGGTCTCGCCATTTAATTGAGTCTGGAAAATAGCGTAACTTGTCTCTGCGGATATCGTCTCCCCATTACTCGCGGTTATTCGAGGCATACCCACGATATGGCGCGTAAAGTGGCAGTTGTAAATGTTGGCATTGCGGTATGAGACAATACGGTCTTCCAACATCGCCTTGCTGTCGCACATGATCAAACAGGCAGGCAGGTTCTCGTCGTAGTTTTCGCGAGGCGACAGCTTGTACAAACATTGGTCGGTAAAGAAATTTGGCCAACTCTCAAGCTTATCGTCGTCGATGGCCTGGACATAGGAGTTCTGCAAATGCGCCACATCCAGGAGTGCTTCTATGTTGATTTTCATCTCTTTCCTCACAATCCCATGATCTCGCGATAGCCCTTCCACATGCAGCGGATAGCGCCTTCGGTGACCAAATGATCAGCGCCAACAGCGTCGCGCCCTCCCATCTCCAGAACTGCTTGCCCGTCGCCTTCGCCCACGGTGGCCCGCTGGACGATTTCGATGGCCTCTCCGTCTTCCATGGAAATCAGTCCGCCGGGGCCAACCAAATTCATTTGCTTTAGACGGATCCCTTGCATTTCGGCGTCGTCGTCCACGTACCCGAAATAGTGCCAAATCAATTCCGTCTGATCCGGCGCTTTTGGCAACACTTGACGAAAGCATAGGGTGTTAGAGATCTGATGCATTACCAAACTGGGGAAAACGCTCATGATCAGGAGCGTTACCGGATCCGGGTATTCCTTGCGGCCTCGCAGTAGCGAAATATCTTTCAACTTGAAAGAGTCGGGCTGATACGTCCTGAGGCCTTCATTCTCATATGCATCGAGTTTATTGTCGTCCGAGCCACCTTCGGCAGTAATGATGCTATGCCAGCCGACTTCCGAATCCACCCAAGAGACGCCCGTCTGCGAAGTTCGAATGAGACCGAACGTGCCATGGAAGAGATGCAACAGACTGGCGTGGTAGGGATCACGCGTATTATCGAGGTAAAGTTTCCAGTTTCCGTGTATGTATTGACGATGATAGCCCAGCAATTTTAGCGGCTTACCGCAAACGCGATCGAGAAACTTAACAACCTTGGGGCCTAAAAACTTAGCCAAAGTTGGCGTATCATGATTAAACGTAGCGAAAATCAGGCCGCTAAACGTCTCTACCCTGAGTTTTTTTAGCGCATGATTCGCAGTGCTGAAATCCTTCGGATACCCCCCAACACCGGCCACGCCGCGGCGGAACGGTACGCCTGTCAGATTTCCTTCCGTATCGAAGGACCATTGATGGTAAACACAGGCGTGGGACTTTGAATTCCCTTTGCGCTCACGACAGACCAACGCGCCCCGATGCGAACAGCGGTTGACCCACGCAAAAAACTTTCCGTTCTCGTCGCGCGTCACAACAACCGGCGTTTCGCCAACGAATGTCGTTTTGAAATCATTGGGCTTGGCTAGTTCTGCCTCCATGCCGACAAAGTGCCAAAGCGGCCCGCTGTAAATCTTCTTCTGCTCAGAATCATACACAGACTGATCTGAATAAAGTCGATAGGGGACTCGGTCGTATTGATCAGCGAGCCAATCGTTAACTGCCGGCTTAAGCATACTGTCTCCTCCTTATTTTGTTCTTTTAGTCGTCAATGAAGACGAGGACGTCATCATGTTCGATTTTGGTTTGAAACGGACGCACTGGCTCAATGCAGGGAGCCTTCACGGCTTGGCCGGTACAAACATCGAATGTTCCTTGGTGCAATGGGCACTCAATTTCCCGGCCTTCAAGATATCCGTCCGAGAGACGGGCCTTGCCATGGCTGCAAATGTCGTAAGTGGCGAAAACTTCCCCATCCACGGAGTAAACAACAACGGGAACGCCCAAGACGTCGACCCCGATGACTTGCCGGTCCAATAGTTCCGCCAACGATGTCGCTCTCACCCATTTTCCAGGTTCGCGCATTTTTCCTCCATAGCGCTGAAGCGGGTTGGGCCCCGTTCTGTTTCGCACAATATACAATACTAAACGCAATGTGCAATAGAATTTGTTCGCCCAATCAGCCAGAAGGGACGACGAAGTCCTCGGCCCGAACGCCGCTAGGACCCTTAATCGGCGTGCGATGACGCCAAAGCATCCATCCTCAGACCCAAGATCTTCAGTTCCGATGACCGTCCGCGGATCACGAAGATAAGGGTTCGACGCAGGTCGGTTTCGAACGGCTCGAGTGTTCGGACGGCGGAATGTTGTTCCTCGACGACATCGCCCGCTGCCCCTTGTCTGTTCGTATGTCATTGAGGCAGGCGTCGTGTCCGATATCGGGTTCCTGTCCGTCGTGGTTCAGGTTTCCGTTCGCCCGTTTGCTTCTTTTCTCGGCATAGATGCCGAGATCTCCTGGCTGGTAAGACCGCCGCCGGGTTGCCCGCAGTTTCCTGTAGAAGCTCCCTTGGCAAGTAAGGCCCGGATGATTCGGGCGGTCTTATTGGCAAGCGCAATCGCGACCCGTTTGTAGGGCTTGCGGGCCGTCAACCGGATCCGCCATGGCGGGCAACGGGACGCCGCTCTTCGCTTGACTGATAATCGACGAGGCGCCGACGACCAGTAGGATCCAGAGTTAGCGATTGCCCTGTTTGGAGATTGACCCGAGCTTCTCCCTTCCACCGCTGGAGAGTAGGCACGGCGGGAGGCCCAGCCACGCGGCGAAGTCGCGGCGCCCGTGAAGCCCTCAATGTCGTTGACGGTCCGCCGAACGGCGGCGGTGATCAGCGGCCCGGCGCCAAGGACGCTGGTCAGGCGTCGAGCGGTCGCATCGCCTTGACGGCCGCCTAGATTTCCTGGTCGAGGCGCTCGATGCGATCGGAGAGCACGTCGATCTATTCTGCGATTTCGAGCAGGGCAGGTCGCGAGACAGGCGGGAACGAGACGTCATGACCGCGTACCTTATCAGCTTGGCAATGCACGCCATTCCGAGCACGCCGACGATGCCGACCTAGCTCATTTGCACTAGAAAGGCGTTCGCCAATTGCGAATCCTGGCGGATGAAAAGATCGTGAGTACGCAGGAGCATGCCCGTCGTCTGCTGTTCGACGAAGACATTCCCCCCCCCCGGGGGGGAGGAGAGCAAGGTCCCCCGTCAGACCCGGAACCTCCAGCAAAATGGTCGCCTCAGTTCTCAACTATGTACGCAACCAGGAATGACCGAAGATTGTTTGAGAACGCCAACTAATTGCAAGATTTGGATAGCCATCGCCATAACCGCGATAGACCGACCTCCCGCAATGAAGTCCAATTGAACAAAACGGAGTCGTCTTCGCGATTAGCACCGCGAACGCTAAGCCGTATCATTTGAGGAGGAGCGTCATGGCGGAAATTAAATGTTTGGGCTATCTGGGCTTTGCTGTTCAAGACCTCGCTAAATGGGAACAGCTAGCCGTCGATGTGCTGGGCATGCAACTGGGAGCCAAGGAAGAGGGAACGGTATCGCTCAGGCTTGACGACCACGAACAGCGAATCGTCCTCGAAAGTGGCGATGCAGACGATTTGCAGTATGCGGGTTGGCTATTCGACACGGAGGATGAGCTCGCGAGCTACGTGCAGGATCTCGCTCGTACCGGACTTAAAGTAGCTGATTGCGGCCGAGAATTAGCGGTAGAGCGCAAAGTAGAAAAAGCGTATTTCTGTATCGACCCAAACGGATTGCGGCATGAATTCGCCTTTGGAGCAAAGTACGCTTCAACGCCCTTTACCTCTAAGATTCTCAACGGTCATTTTGTCACTGGACGTCTTGGTATCGGTCATATTCTGGTTGTGGCCAAAAACTACTCCGAGACAGTGAATTTCTGTCGCAAGAATCTCGGACTCCTACTGAGCGATTATATTCGCGCTCCCCTCGAGACGCCGCACGGCGTCGTCGACGTTGACGCCACGTTTTTTCATACCGTTACCGGGCGGCACCATTCTCTGGCAACCGCGCAAATTCCTATGCCTAAGCGCCTTCATCACCTCATGATCGAAGTTGAGAATATTAATGATGTTGGCTTGGCCCACGATCGCTGTTTGGCGGCAGGCTTCCCTGTAGCTATGGGGTTGGGACATCACCCCAACGATCACATGTTCTCGTTTTATGTTCAGACGCCCTCGGGAGTTCTTATTGAATACGGCCATGGCGGGGTCGTCATCGACGATCTCAACTGGGATGTAAAGACCTACTCTCAGCTTAGCGACTGGGGGCATTCGCACGGACATTGACGTTAATAAACCACGAAGATACGGCGCGGGCCGCGGATCAATGGGACTATGGGCGAATTAAGAATGTACGAGAGCAAATTCATCAAAACTGGGGCTTTCACGACACACTACTTCGAAGCTGGTTCTGGAGATCCCGTTCTTCTTATCCATGGCGGTGGGGCTGGTGCTGATTCCTGGGGGAATTGGGCAGTGTGCTTCCCAATGTTTGCCGAGCGAATGCGCGTTATAGCCATGGATATGGTTGGATTTGGTCGATCCGATGCGCCTGATCCAAGTCTATTCTCCTACACGCAGG
Source organism: Methylocella silvestris BL2 (assembly GCF_000021745.1). NCBI lineage: Bacteria > Pseudomonadati > Pseudomonadota > Alphaproteobacteria > Hyphomicrobiales > Beijerinckiaceae > Methylocella > Methylocella silvestris. The sequence goes on along the minus strand of NC_011666.1, from coordinate 1,585,307 downwards.
ACGCTCGGAACGATCAGGCGATCGCCTTTATCGAAGCGCTTGGGTGCGAATCAATTCATATTGTTGGCAATTCCATGGGCGGGGCGACGGCGCTGGGTGTGGCGATGAAGAGGCCAGACCTGGTGCGTAGCATTGTTCTTATGGGCAGCGGCGGGCTAAATCATGAGCTTAGCGCCGCGCTCGCTCCGGTAGTGAATTACGACGACACCTTTGAAGGCATGCGGAAGATCGTCGCCGTTTTGGCCAACCCAGACCTCGAGATGCCCGAAGAGCTTCTACGGTATCGATATGAACTCTCGATCGATCCCGCGCGTAAGGCTGCTTACAAGGCCACGATGGGCTGGGTCAAGCAACGCGGGGGACTTCACTACGAGGAAAGGGAAGTTGCTGCGGTCAAAACACGCTGCCTTGTCTTTGCCGGTAAAGACGATTTGGTGATTCCAATGAAAGAGAATGTGAGGTTTCTCGAATTGCTCGAAAACTCGACGGGTTACTTCCTTCCGCACTGCCGTCATTGGGCCATGATGGAATATCCGGAGATCTTCACCAACGTGGTAATCTACTTTTTGCAGCCTGCTGCCAGACCTATGTAAAGTCGGCTAAAAATAATAAGGGAGGAATAGACGATGAAACAAGTTGAGACCGACGTGTTGATTGTCGGCGCTGGCCCGGCTGGTGCTGTTTCTGCTGTACTCCTATCAAGACTAGGAATCAGAAATATTGTTATTAGCAAATATCACTCAACATCTCCAGGACCGCGGTCTCACATCACAAATCAACGCGCTATGGAGATTATGAGAGATATTGGGTTGGAAGAAGCGGCAATTGGTCTTGCAACACCGCAAAATTATATGGGTGAGCACGTTTATGCCACCAGTCTGGTCGGTGAAGAGTTCGGGCGTATTCGTACCTGGTCTACCCACCCGACCAATAAAGCCGCCCACGATTTGGCCAGCCCGTCCTCCGTCTGCGATTTGCCCCAACTGTATTTTGAGCCTCTCGTCGTCAATGAAGCGTCCCAGAGAGGCGCGGACGTCCGCTTCAAAACGGAATATTTGTCTCATGCACAGGATGACGCCGGAGTAACGGCCCTCCTGTTAGATCATGTAACAGGCCTTGAATATGAGGTTAGGGCCAAATACCTTATCGGCGCCGACGGCGCGCGCTCCAAGGTCGCGCAAGATATCGATCTGCCTTTTAAAGGTCAAATGGCGCTCGGTGATTCTGGCTCTATTAATGTCGAGTTCACGGCGGATTTGTCGTCGCTTTGCGATCATCGTCGTAGCGATATGTACTGGATGCTTCAGGCTGGCACTGGCGTGAATGGCGCGGGCGTTGGCGTGCTTCGAATGGTGCGCCCATGGAATAAGTGGGTTTGCGTCTGGGGGTATGAGCTCGCAAAGGGGGCGCCAAACCTCTGTGAATCGGAAGCCGTGAAGATTGTGCATAAAATTATTGGAACAGACAAGATTCCTGTGACGATCGGGGCAATTTCATCTTGGACGATCAATCAGCAATACGCGGCTAAGATTTCAAGCGGTCGCGTGTTCTGTATGGGCGACGCAATTCATCGTCATACGCCGATGGGTGGTCTCGGGCTCAATACGTCCATTCAGGACTCTTATAACCTAGCGTGGAAGCTCGCCATGGTGGTCAAAGGCCACGCGGCGCCGACGCTTTTGGAATCGTACGAAGTCGAGCGAGCTCCTGTTGCGCAGCAGATTGTTGAACGCGCTTTTGCCAGCCTTGCGACCTTGCCGCCAATGTTCCATGCACTCGGCATCCCTCATTCGCCCTCGGAGGAGGATATTTCCAAGAGCTTGCAGACGTTAAAGGCTCCGACTTCCGAAGGCGCCGCGAGTCGGCAGGCGCTTAGAATAGCGATGAACGCAACAATTATTGGGTTTGGCGGCGGCCACGGTGTCGAATTGAATCAACGCTATGCGTCTAACGCAGTCTATTCTGATGGCACCGAAGATCCTGGTTTTGCGCGTGATAAGGAGCTTTATTATCAAGCCAGCACCCGCCCTGGCGCTCATCTGCCTCACGTGTGGCTCACAACGTCACAGCGACGCGTCTCTACTTTGGACTTGTGCGGCAAGGGGCGTTTTACGCTTTTGACAGGCCTGTCGGGAGGCGCATGGGAAAAGGCGGCCGCGAAGGCGTCAGAAATGTTGGGGATCACGATCCAGGTTCACGTCATCGGCCCCGGCGAACTGTATGTGGATACTTATGGCGACTTTGCGCGCATGGCCGAGGTGGACGAAAGCGGGGCTTTGCTCGTGAGGCCCGACTTGTTCGTTGCGTGGCGAGCAAAAGACGCGTCGGAAAAGCATCTCGATCAGCTGTCCGTGGTCATGCAAACCATCTTGGGCAAGCAAAGGGTGATCAGCCCATCAGGTCCGCTTGAAACCGTCGGTTAGTTAGAAATCTGAAGCGCCGGTTGAAGTTCGATAATACACCCACAGATTGCACGTTCATGTAGCTGTCTGCCGGTGGCCGACAAGGTAGTACGGACGAAATAGTTGGGCCGAATTGATTCGAGCCGGGTGGCTGATATTCCACAAACGAACAGCGACTTATTCCCGAACTGCCTTGTTAGTGGGCGGCAGATGATACGAGTTGCGGGCGTACCGGGCCGGAAATCGCATCTAACATCCGGCAGCGCAATTCGCGGCGCCGTCATAATTGGGGGTTGACGATCGAAGTCAGTGACCGCCCTGCGGAGTATGAAACGACGGGGAGTGGCGCAGATGGACGGCTGCAAAGCGATTCGGATCGTATCCGGCGCGCGCGCCGCCTTCACCCTTCGCAAAAATTGCCGACGCCATCACCGGATCGGTCGACGCGACGCGCGACGCGGGCGGACCAATCTTCGGGAAGTCTCGTGCGGATATTTGCGCCGCCGGCGCGTTGGGAACTGTTTCACCTGAAGACGGAGTCACGATCAAAGCGCGACGTTCCAACTCGAACTTCTGGTGTCAGATGCAATATTCCGTAACTCCCAACCAAAAGAAGTTGACCTTCGAAAATCATTCGCTTTTGGAAAGCTTGGGAAGGTTTTTGCGCGCCATAGGCGAGGCGCGCGCGCGTCGGCGACTGACCGTGGAAGAAGCGTTGATTTTTCTTGCAGTCGGTTATTTGGGCATTTCGGAGGCAAAGAGCGGAATTGTTACTATAAGGCCGGTCTCCTGCGTCGATATTGCGGCGATCCTTGAAATTCCCAGAGAAACAGTGCGACGAAAGGCCATAGCGCTCGCAGAAACGAAGGTCGTCTCAATGTCGGCGCGCGGAATTATCATAGTCGAGCTAGATCAGTGGCGCGAGTTCGTCGAACAAATACTGCAATAATAGTGTCGTGCGGCAATAACCCGGGCCAGTGTTTAACCGTCGAAACACCCGCCTCGAACTTCGCGACAGAAGAGTTGTCTTTCGAAATATTGTGACAAAAACGCAGCTGCTATATTAAAATCAAATAGAAACCCATTTTGGGCAGCGTGCCCCACACAAGCTATTTCGTTGATGCTATCTATTGCCTGCTTGCCGTAAGTAAACCGGAAGTGCGTTAAGTATCGGCATAATGGTGTGTCCCTATATCTGCACAATAACGCCGCGCGAATGGCGTTCAACAAGAATTACAAGAAGGTCGACACTTGCTTGTGCCTCCCGACAAAAGAAACAAAGGAGAGGAAAATGAATGTGCGAAATAAAATCATCGCGACGACAGTTGGCGCTCTGTCGCTTTGCGGCGGGGCGACAGCGTCGATCGCCCGGTCGGAACTCATCCCTGGCGTCAGCGCCGGTATCCCCTTGGGCGCACCGCTTCCACAGGGCATTTATGCAGTCTCCCTGCCGAGCTTTGGATATCGTAATTCGGTCCCTGGTCAATCCGTCGGCGCGCTGATGCCTGCTTGGATGATCTGGTCCACGCCCTGGGACGTTCTGGGTGGGCACGTGATGTTCGACTTCGCTACGCCGATGGCCAACGTCAATATTCACGACGTCCTCAACAAGGGAGGATTTCTCAATCCTCTCGTAGGTGCGCACTTGAACTGGGATCTTGGCGGCGGATTTTTCGGCGGGTTCATTGCCGGAGTGTATTTTCCATTGCGTGATTCACTGTCGAGTCTCGGGGCGACACGCAACTTCGCTTCGTTCCAAGGCGCAGCCGCTTTGAGCTATCTGGCCAACGGCTGGAACATTTCAGCTACTTTCATTTACGGCACCGGCCAGAATGGCAACCCTCTCGACGCCGGCTCCTGGGGTACGAATTGGATCAACGTCGACCTTACCGCGACACATAAGTTCGGAAAGTTCGAAATAGGCGCGGTCGGATTCGGTTCCGCGGACCTCGATTCCCCTTACAGGGGATACCAGCAGCAAAGCCAATTCGCGGTCGGGGGCCTGGTGGGATACGATTTCGGTAGCGTCAATCTGCAACTGAAGCTGACCCGCGACGTGGCACAAACCAATTACGGCGGTCATGAAATACGCGGCTGGGTCAACATCATCATCCCTTTGTGGGTCGCGGATCCGCCGCCGGCAGCCGTAGCAGCGAAATTCTAGGCCGTGAACGGTTTGGATGCTTCCTTGTGATCTGCGGCATCTCTCTGGAAATGACGCCAAAGCTGAACGACCAGGGAATATGTTCCGAGAGCGGTTCCCGATTTTGATTTTGCCAAGCGCCGCTCTCGCGCTCCTCGGGGGGGACGCGGAGCCGCTTTCGCGAACGCTTTTAGCCAGACAAGTTTTCGGTGTCGCATCGAGATTGTCATGAATTTCACGAAAAGGAGCGGTTTGCCAAGGCGCTCCTGACGGATCCTGGGCGCAACGGACGCTCGGCCGCCGGGCGTAACATTTCCAGCTTCAAGAAAAGCCGGCCAAAACCTATCTGGAGGAGACAGAGGATCAATCCGAATGCAGCGGTGTGTCTGCGCGTGCCAGATGATCACATTCTTGTTCAGGTCGATCGCGTTCCCGAGCTCTGATGGCTGCGTGGCGAGGACGGGATCTTTACTTAGAGCGCAAGGGCCGCCCCGGCAAGCTGGTTGAAGCGAGTCCGAGACGTCATTCCGCTTGTTGTGTGCCCGAGACCGTCGTCGATGACCTCGACATTCTGGAAGCCGCGCCGGCGGCGTGCATCGACGAGTTCCTATTGTCGGGACTGGCTTTCGAGATTGGTCTCGACCTTCGCCTTAGAGGACTTGACGACATAGAACACCACCTTGCGCCTCAGCACCCACGCGGGAAAAAGATCGGCGTCGTCATCGTCTCGCTCCTGCTTTGCGGGACCCGCTGCTTGCATCAAGAGGATGGCTAGGCGTCCGATTGCCTTCGCGCGCTCCGAGGCGCTCATCTTTTCCGGTTGAATGGAATCGAACGGAATGTCGAGTTGACGCGGCGCCAGGATGGCGCTGGGATGTCGGAACCGGATGCGGCGACTTGCTCATTTTGTTCCTCCTCGGCGATTCTCGAATTACCCAAAGAGCTTTCCCTGAAACCGCGCTCCGCGAGAAGGCGATGCAGATCCGTCAGCATGGATCTCGGCGCGCGGATACCCATGCTGGCGCAGGTGACGGGATCGGGCATCCAGCCCGCCAGCACAACGACAACGCCCGGCGTCGCCTCGACGTGGCCCACCGAGCCGCCGGCGCGCTGCTCACTGTAGGACTGTCGAACACGGGGTCCATAAAGCGATCCCAACGATAACGGACCTCGACTTCCGGCCCGACATGGGCAGAATGAACGTGAGATGGCCTTGGACAGAAAGAAACCGCCGAGATGAACGACATCGATCCCAAAGCGTGGCTAACCGACGTCATCGCGCGCATCGCCGATCACCCCATCGCCCGCATCGATGAGCTTCTAACGTGGAATTTGAGGCTGCCCGAGATCTCTATTCAGGCCTCCTGAACGACCCTGCGATCGTCGTCCAACGCTTAAGAAATATGAGACTGCCGCCTCCCTCCCCTCTCGGTGACCGCTAAATGCTTTCGTCAACGACAGTTTGTGGATCCCGCGGCCGGTTCGCGATCAGTTCGGCAATCTGCTATTTTGTCCCATGAGGCGCGCGCGCCCGTTCAAAATTGTCCGGCCGACTCAGTTATATGCGATAATCATTATCGACACAGCAACCGCACATTAGCACCGTCGGCGTTCAATTGACGTTATCCAGTGCAAGGAAGGCCGAATTGCCCCGAAATTCATCGAGCCAACAGACTAGCGTTCGCCGAAAGGGCATCCAGTCGGTAGAGATCGGCGTCGGCGTCTTGGATGCAGTAGTACGTCTTGGCGCGCCGGCAGGCCTGACCGACATCGCACGTGCGTCCGGGATGTCTACCAGTCAAGCCCACCGCTATCTTGCGAGCTTCGTCAACAGCGGATTACTGCGTCAAGACGCCCAAAGCGGCTTGTACGACATGGCTGCGGGCGCCATTCGCATTGGTTTGGCGGCTATGGCCAGACTGGATATCTTTGCTGAGGCCGGCGACCTGGTTCAGAAATTTGTCGATATGACCGGCCGCACAGCATTAATCACAGTTTGGGGCGAACAGGGACCGACAGTGATCCGCTGGTATGCCGGTAATCCGCCGGTCTTCACAACGATTTCAATCGGCTCTCGACTGCCGCTCACTCGTTCCGCAACTGGGCGCGTCTTTCTTGCCTTCATGAAAGAGGAACATGTTGCTGACCTCCAGCGCGCCGAGATGGCCTTAGATCGAGCCACTTCGCCAGTAGATATTAATGCAGTGAAGCTGAAGGTGCGTGAGGCAAAGATGGCGTCAATCAGCAACGACCTGGTGCCAGGGTTGCGCGCAATAGCTGTTCCTGTGTTTGATATACAAAAGCAGTTGACCATGGTGGTGACGACCATTGCATCTAATAGCTTTGACCCTGCAGGGGACGCGGCAATAGCAGATAGTTTGCTAAATTCTTGTCGGGAATTGACGCAACGGTTGGGCGGTAGTTGGCCAAGTTAAGCGCCATTCCGGAAGAACTCTTTTCACATTGATAAACTTAAGCACCAAGCTCCAGCAGACGAACTCCAAGTCCTGTAAGCGTTGGCAGCCAAGACAGACAAGCGCCGTCGCGCGCCCGTTCCGGAGCATCTGCCGCGCGGGCGCGTCGTGATCGCGACGTCTGAAAGCTGCCCCTGCTGCGGATCGACCACACTGCCGAGGCTGGGCGACGACGTCGCCGAGACACTGGAGTCGATCCCGCGTCAGTGGCGGGTGATCCAGACGGTGCGCGAGAAGTCCTCGTGCTCGGCCTGCGAGACGATCGTGCAGCCCCAGGCGCCTTTCCATGTGACGTCGCGGAACGCGTGAGCGCGTCGAAAGAGACCTTGTCTCATCATTTTGGCGGCAAGGGGGCGCTGGTTTCGAAGGTGGTGCGCAGCGGTCAGCCCGCTTTGCCGGAAGCGATGGGTTTCTCTCTGTGAACCTAGATCCAGCCGTCGAAATAAATCCTTGAGCCGTGCAATTTAGCGCGGTCTCGAGCCTCCGCCGCTGGCCAGATAGTGAGCCTGTCGAGCAGGACACGGACAGGACAAACATGACGCGGCAGGACGCCGGTTAAATGACATAGGTCGAGTTCATGTCACGTGTGCAGGTAGAGGAAGGCCGCCACTGTCTGCTCCACTCTGGCGTTGACTTCTTCGGCGGTGGGCCGCGGGCGAATTCGCAGCAGGAGACCCATCAGGAAGTCGCCGGCCGCCGTAAAGAACAGCATGCTGGACGCCTCTTCGGCGTTGTCGATCTTCAACACTCCGAGCGCCGCCTGCGCGGCGAGCCACTGTTCCAGCGCCCCCTTGCCGCGTCCGAGACCCTGCCGCTCCAGGGCCGAGACGATTTCCCCGGAGCAGGACGTCTCGGCGATCAGAAGGCGCAGCATCGCCACCTGTCGGTCCGTCAGCGCGAAATTAACCTGCCGCGACAGGACGTCGATCAGTACATCCTTTGGCGAGCGGCCGTCGGAATCGATCGGGACCGTATAAGGGGCGAACCATTCGGTCAGCAGCGCGTCGAGAAGCCCGGATTTCCCCGAGAACACCTGATAGACGGTTTTCTTTGACATGCCGGCGCATCGCGCGACGTCCTCCACCGTCGTCGCATGATAGCCTTTTTGCAGGAACAACTCGGCGGCCGCGGATATAAGCTTCGCGCGGCGCTCGTCTTCGAGCATCTGGCGCGGCCGGCCGACGCCCGCCGGTTTGGTCTGCAGATCAGTCGCCAAGTGAGCCTCTTTATTTTGTGCGGCGCCGAAACGGGCCGACTCGTCCCGCGCCACGAGAGCAAAGCACAAACAGCGAAGCATTGACATAGATATCGAAACCGTGCAGTTTCCATTTATGGGAACCGGCTGGTTTCTTAATTGGTTGCGCAGCCATCCGGCCATCGCGCGCCGGTCGCCGTCCATCGTCGTCGGCTGAATGAAGAGTGAAACTCCATGAACATTTCTGGCGCTTCTGCTTGGCCCTTCGGCGTCGTCGGCGTGATGGCTCTCGGCCTGGGCCTGGCCGGGTGTGACGGGGCGACGCAGGCCGGCCCCTCGGGGCCGCCGCCGAAGCCGTCTGTCGAAGTCGTCACCTTGCATGCCGAGCCGGTTACCCTCACCACGGATCTTCCGGGCCGGACCTCGCCTTTTCGAACGGCGGAGGTCAGGCCGCAGGTCAGCGGGGTCATCCTCAAGCGCTTGTTCGTCGAGGGCGACGTCGTGCAGGCGGGCCAGGAACTTTATCAGATCGACCCGGCGCCGTATGAAGCGAGCCTCGCCAGCGCGCGGGCGTCGCTGTTGCACGCGCAGGCGTCGGTGAGGACTGCGCAATCGACCGTCGACCGCCGTCGGCCCTTGACGGCGAAGAATATCGTCAGCCAGCAGGATCTGGATAACGCGGTCGGGACGCTGCAGCAATTTCAGGCCGATGTCGCCTCCGCCGAGGCCGCGATTAAAGCCGCCAAGATCAATCTCGCCTATACGAAGGTCTTGTCGCCGATCACCGGACGCGCCAGCCGGTCCTCGGTCACAGAAGGCGCCCTGGTCACGGCCAACCAAACGACCGTGCTCGTCACCGTGACGCAGCTCGATCCTATCTACGTCGACGTCACGCAGCCGGCCACCACGATCCTGCGGCTCAAGCGAGAGTTGGCAAGCGGGCAGATCAAAAGCGCGGGGAACGGCCAGGCGCCCGTCAAGCTGCTGCTGGACGACGGCTCCAGCTACGATCACGCGGGCGTCTTGCAATTCAGCGAAGTCACCGTCGATCAGGGGACAGGCGCCGTCATCGTGCGCGCGATCTTCCCAAATAACGAGGGTCTGCTGCTGCCCGGCATGTTCGTTCGCGCCCAGCTGCAGGAGGGGATCCGGCAGAACGGAATCCTCGCGCCTCAGCAAGGGGTCACGCACAGCCAGAAAGGCGAGCCGACGGCGCTGATCGTCGACGCCGAGGGCAAGGTGCAAAGCCGGCTCCTGACGACGGACCGCGCGATCGGCGACGCGTGGCTGATCACAAGCGGCCTCAACGATGGCGACAGGCTGATCGTGAGCGGCGTGCAGATGGCCCGGCCCGGCATGCAGGTCACCGTCAACGAGGCAAAGCTCAGCCACAACAGCATGGCGTCCGCCGAGCCTTTGGCCGGCGCCAAGCCGGCCGCGCAGTAAGGCGTCCATTCATGTCCCGTTTTTTCATCGACCACCCGGTCTTCGCCTGGGTGCTGGCCATCATCGTGATGCTGGCCGGCGCCGTCGCCGTCCTGACGTTGCCGATCGCGCAATATCCCAGCATCGCCCCGCCGGCGGTCTCCATCAGCGTCACCTATCCGGGCGCGTCGGCCGAGACGGTGCAGAGCACCGTGGTGCAGGTGATCGAACAGCAGCTCAGCGGCCTCGACCATTTGCTGTATTTCTCGTCCGAGAGCGACAAGGATGGCAGCATCACCATCACTCTCAGCTTCGACCAGGGCACGAACCCGGATATCGCCCAGGTGCAGGTGCAAAACAAGCTGCAACTGGCGCAGCCGCGCCTGCCGCAGGCGGTGCAGCAACAGGGCATCCAGGTGGCGAAAGCCACGAAGAACTTCCTTGTCGTGGTCGGCTTCGTATCGACGGACGGGGCGATGACCTCCGCCGATCTCGGCGACTTCATCGCGTCCTCGATCCAAGATCCGATCAGCCGGACCCCCGGCGTTGGCGATTACCAGCTTTTCGGCTCGCAATACGCCATGCGCATCTGGCTCGATCCAGCCAAACTGAACAATTACGCCCTGACGCCTGGCGACGTCAGCGCGGCCATCCAGGCGCAGAATGTCCAGGTGGCGGCCGGCGAACTCGGCGGGTTGCCCGCCGTCAAGAACCAGCAGCTCAACGCGACCATCATCGGGCCGTCCTATCTGCAGACGCCGCAGCAATTTGGCGAGATTTTGCTGCGGGTCGAGCCGACCGGCGCAAAAGTCCTGCTCCGCGACGTGGCGCGGATTGAACTGGCCGGCGAAAGCTATTCCGTCGACACCAAATACAATGGGCGTCCGGCTTCAGCCCTGGCGGTGAAGCTCGCCAGCGGGGCCAACGCGCTGGACACGGTGAAGGCGGTGCGCGCGACCATCGAACAGCTGCGGCCGAACTTCCCGTCTGGGGTGGAGGCGATCTATCCATACGACACCACGCCATTCGTGGAGCTTTCCATCCATGGAGTGGTCGAGACGCTCATCGTCGCGGTCGTCCTCGTCTTCCTGATCATGTATCTTTTTCTACAGAACCTGCGGGCGACGCTGATCCCGACGATCGCCGTTCCTGTCGTGCTGCTCGGAACCTGCGCCATCCTGTCGCTGGCGGGATTCTCGATCAACAGTCTGACGATGTTCGGCATGGTGCTCGCCATCGGTCTTTTGGTCGACGACGCGATCGTTGTCGTCGAGAATGTCGAACGCGTGATGGAGGAAGATCATCTCTCTCCCAAGGAAGCCACGCGCAAATCGATGGACGAGATCTCGGGCGCGCTGGTCGGCATCGCGCTGGTGCTGACGGCGGTCTTCCTGCCAATGTCGTTCTTCGGCGGATCCACCGGCGTCATCTACCGGCAGTTCTCCATCACAATCGTCTCGTCCATGATCTTATCGGTGCTGGTCGCGCTGGTCTTCACGCCAGCCTTGTGCGCGACCATCCTGAAGCGCCCAAAGGAAGGCGGCAAGCGCGGCTTCTTCGGCTGGTTCAACCGCAATTTCGATCGCGGCAACCGCAGATATGTCGGCGTGGTGAAGCTGGCGATCGCTCATCCGATTCTATCCATGTTGGCGTTCGTCGGCGTCACGACCGTGCTGGTTCTCGTGTTCGTACGCATACCCAGCGGATTTCTGCCGGACGAGGACCAGGGCGTGATGTTCGCGCAGGTCGTCGCCCCGCCCGGCGCCACCAGCATAAGAACGCAACAGGTTCTGGACGAGGTCTCGGATTATCTGCGCACGGACGAATCTCATAACGTCGAGGGCGTCTTCGAAGTTAACGGATTCAGCTTCGGCGGACGCGGCCAGAACGCCGGCCTGATCTTCGTCAAACTGAAGGATTGGAGCGAGCGGCCGGGCGAGCAGAACAAGGTCCAGGCGATCGCCGGACGCGCCATGGCGCGGTTCGGAGAGATCAAGGACGCGCGGGTGTTCGCTTTCGCGCCCCCCGCCGTGCTGGAGCTCGGCAATGCGACCGGTTTCGACTTCCAGATCCTGGACCGCGCCAATCTCGGCCACGACAAGCTGATGCAGGCTCGCAACCAGCTGTTGGCGGAGGCCGCCAAGGATCAACGGTTGGTCGCCGTGCGACCCAATGGAATCGATGACGAACCGCAATATACCATCGTCATCGACAGGGAGAAAGCGAACGCGCTAAGCCTGAGCATCGCCGACATCAACACCACTCTGTCGGCGGCCTGGGGGTCGGCCTACGTGAACGATTTCATCGATCGCGGCCGAGTAAAGCGGGTCTACATGCAGGGCGACAGCCATTCGCGGATGCTGCCCGATCAGCTCGACAGCTGGTACGTGCGCAACAAGCTCGGCCAGATGGTGAAGTTCTCATCCTTCGCGGCAGGGCGCTGGACCTATGGCTCGCCGAAGCTCGAACGGTATGGCGGCGTCCCATCGATCGAAATCATGGGTTCGCCGGCGCCGGGCCAGAGCACGGGCGCCGCAATGGAGGCGATGAAGGAAATCGCCAGCAAGCTGCCGCCGGGATTTGGCTATGATTGGACAGGATTGTCCTACGAGGAGGTGAAATCCGGATCGCAGACAGGACTGCTCTACGCCGGCTCGCTGATCGTCGTCTTCCTCTGCCTTGCCGCATTGTACGAAAGCTGGTCGATCCCGGTCGCCGTTCTGCTTGTCGTGCCGCTTGGCGTCGTCGGCGCGGTTCTGGCCACCTTCTTCCGTGGACTGAACAACGACGTTTATTTCCAGGTTGGCCTGCTGACGACGATCGGCCTCGCCTCAAAAAACGCGATCCTGATCGTTGAATTCGCCAAGGCGAATTTCGAGGCGGGCGAGGATCTGGCCGAGGCGGCGGCGATCGCCGCGCGAGAGCGGCTGCGGCCGATCCTGATGACCTCGCTGGCCTTTATTCTGGGCGTGGCGCCCTTGGCGATCTCCACCGGCGCGGGCTCCGGCGGCCAGAACGCCATCGGCACCGGAGTCGTCGGCGGCATGATCTCCGCCACGGTTCTGGCGATCGTTCTGGTTCCGGTGTTCTTTGTCGTCGTCTTGCGCCTGTTCAAGGTGAAACGCTTGAATCATGAGGAACATGCGACGGCGCGGGACCTTCAGCCGGCGACCGAGCCATGACGCGATTGAAGCCCGCCTCCGCCATCCCCGCATCCGCGACATTTTGCCGAGCGGTTGTTCATTTCTCCCGCACGACGTGGACCATGGCCATCCGCCGGATCGAGACGGTCGCTACAGCGGATTCCGCGCCGCTCGCGCGCGCCCTCAACGGCCGTATCACGCCGTTGAGCCGCGTCGCCGTGGTTCTCGCGACGAACCTGGCGGTTGCGCCGCCTGCAACCGCCGAAACGATGTCGAGCGCGCTGGTTCGCGCTTATATCGGCAATCCGGATATGAACCAGCAGCGCGCGGGCGTTCGCGCGCAGGACGAGAATATCCCTCGGGCCACTTCGGGCTGGCGTCCGCAGGCCAGCGCGACCGGGCAGGTTGGCTATAATTATCAGGACTTTCGCCAGCTCGGCACGCGCCTTAACGGCAGCACCCTGCCGACGACGATCGGTCTGTCGGTCACGCAAAATGTCTTTAACGGCAACCGCACGCTGAATTCGGTGCGGCAGGCCGAGTCGGGCGTTTTCGGCGCCCGCGAGGATCTGCGCAACACCGAGCAGAACGTCCTGCAGAACGGCGCGACCGCCTATATGAATGTGCTGCGCGACACCGCCGTGCTTGAGCTTCGCCGCAACAATATCACCGTTCTCGAAGAGCAGCTGCGCCAGACGCGCGACCGCTTCAATGTCGGCGAAGTGACCCGCACCGACGTGGCGCAGGCGGAATCGAGCCTGGCGAATTCGCGCTCGGAATATTTCGTCGCGCAAGCCAATCTGCAAAACAGCATCGCCAATTTCCGCCAGATCATCGGCGTCGAGCCGACCCGTCTCGAGCCGGCGCGCACCATCGAGGCCCTGCTGCCGAAGAACATGAATAGCGCGGTGGCTCTGGCGCTCGAGGAGCATCCGGCGATTCAGGCGGTGCTACATGCGGTCGATCAGGCGGAATTGCAGGTCAAGCTGGTCGAGGGCGAACTGGCCCCGAGCGTCAATATCGTCGGCAGCGTGCAGCGCGCGACCGACTATCAGGGCATTCGCAACGCGAGCCTCGTCAACGGACAGGTGGTCGGACAGATCTCGGTGCCGATCTATATGGGCGGCGAAGTCTACGCCCGCGTCCGCCAGGCGAAGGAGACGCTGGCGCAAACGCGGCTGCAGGCCGATCTGCAGCGCGACTCCGTCCGCGCCACCGTGGTCTCGGCCTATGGGCAGCTCGACTCGTCAAAAGCGGTCATCCAGTCGGCCAAGGCCGCGGTGAAGGCGGCGGAAATCGCCCTCGACGGCATCCGCGAGGAGGCCAAGGTTGGCCAGCGCACGACCTTCGACGTCTTGTTCGCACAGCAGACGCTGCTGAACACGCGCGTCAGCCTCGTCACCGCCCAGCGCGACCGCGTCGTCGCCTCCTACAATGTGATGGCGGCGATCGGCAAGCTCTCGGCGGCCAACCTCAGCCTGAACGTCGCCGAATATGATCCGACCGTTCATTTCGAGCAGGTCAAGGACAAGTGGATCGGCCTGCGCACGCCTGACGGACGCTGACGACGCGGAGCGCTCAGGAAACCATTTGGAGGCGCCAATGCCCAACATCGCCAAGCCCACCCTGACCACAGCTCAAAAGCGCCGTCCTTCGGCCGAGGAACGCAATCATGCAGATTAAGACGATCACGGTCTTTCTCGATGCGAGCCCCTCGGGAGAGATGCGGTTAGGTCACGCGGCGGCGCTCGCTCAAAGGTACGCCGCTCATCTGGTTGGGGCGCATGTGATCTTCGCGGGCGTGACCGATCCTCCGTCGCTGTCCTATGCTCGCGGAAGCAAGGCGATCGCCGAGGAACTGGCTTATGAACGACGACGCGACCGCGCCGCCGAAGAGGCCGCGGCGCGGGTTGGCGAGCGTTTTCGCGCCTTCTGCGCTGGGCTCGATGTTTCCGGCGAGTTTCGTGCGATTGGTCGCGGACAAACGGCGGAGGAGGCGGTTCTCAACTCTCTCCATTCCGACCTGGTCGTCGTCGGTCACCCCGAGCCGAATGGACTCCCGGACGACATGTCGCCCGAACGAATTCTGCTCGCAAGCGGGACGCCGCTTCTCGTCGTGCCCAACGACTGGAAAGGGCGGACGATCGGCGACCATGTCCTGATCGGCTGGAATGCGACGCGAGAGGCTCGGCGCGCTGTCGCCGACGCGATGACCTTTCTGATCGCCGCAAAGTCCGTGACGGTGCTCGTCATAGATCCGCCTAGACATCCGCACGGCGAGGAGCCGGGCGCCGACATCGCCTTGCATTTGGCCCGGCACGGCGCGCGTGTCGACGTAAAGCAGGCGACCTCGGATGATGCGTCGACCGCGGAGTTCATTCTTCGCTATGCCGAGCGGAACGCGTCGGATCTTCTGGTTGTCGGAGCCTATAGTCACGCTCGCCTGAAAGAGCTCCTCCTCGGCGGCGTGACGCGAACTCTGCTGGCGCAGACGCCGGTCCCGGTTCTTATCTCGAGATGACAGGGCCGCGCGGCCTGACGCTCACGAAAGCGCAACATGGCGCTTGCCGGTTGGACCGGGCTCCTATTGCGATTGAGCCGCCGATCCCATCGGTTCAGGACGAGCCAGAAATCGAATTGGCAGAGTTGCCTGGGCGAAGGTCGCGAGCTGGTTCGCACCCTGCGTACGGCCTTGGTTTGCCGTCAAGGCGATATAGGGATCGGCCGGGGCACGCAGCTCTCCTTTCCTGACCGCACCGGGTCATTCGGCATGCGGCGGGGCGCGTTGGAGTCCAACCACTTCATTTCCCAGATATGGCCGTCGGTGTATCCTCGAAGCTCCGGCCACATTTGAAGCCGAAGTTCTGCGCCGGCGTCGGGCCGGCCTTGCCGCTGGCGTTTACCGCCCTTTCGACCATCGCCGCAACGGCGTTCCGACTGCCTTTCGACAGGCACAATAGCAACTGCGCGCCGGCGTTGACGATCGCTTTAGAAGCGAACGGGCGCTACTTGTCGTGGGTGACAAGCATGGCATGGACCGTTTCGTAAAACACTGTGCAGGCCACAGTATCGTTGGTGAACTGTGGATTATTGGGGGGCGCCCACCGCTTCGCAGAAGGCCATCGGCCGTCTGAGATCGGTCGCCGGCGGGTCAACGAAAATCAGCTTGCCCATCGCACCCCCCAGAAGCGTGGGCATCAGCGCACGGAATCCCAAAGACGTCCCGGCTGAACCGATCATCCGACGCTGATCTCTTGCAAAATCCGGTGCGCGAAGTCGATCCGGTGTATCGCCAGCGAGGAGCATTGCGCAAAATCAGGCCCTGGAAGAGCAGACCTCAGCCTCCACGATGGGGTGGAGGCCATCCTACGTCGGGGCTTGGGCGGTCTTCGAAACCGCCAGCGCGGAAAGGCGGCGAGGAGGGGGAGCTTCGAAACCTACGCCGGATTTCACCCTTATTTGCTTACACAGTGCTTACAGCGGGAGGCAGGAAGGCAATGTAAGCAAAAAATAGCCCCGAAGGGCCGCTTGTAACGGCTTGAAATATCGAAGAGAATTTGGAGCGGGCGAAGGGATTCGAACCCTCGACCCCAACCTTGGCAAGGTTGTGGAACGTCACAAATGATGAGGCTCGGATGGGCGCGCCTAGTTCCCGACAGGTCAAACCGCCTGCGCCTCGGTACGTTGGAGTTTGCTCCCGAGTGATTCCGATTTGATTCCGAAGCCGTTTTCGTGGTGGGTGCTTCAAGAATCAGAAATCCCGCTAGATCATTGATCTAGCGGGCTAAAATCTGGTTGCGGGGGCAGGATTTGAACCTGCGGCCTTCAGGTTATGAGCCTGACGAGCTACCGGGCTGCTCCACCCCGCGCCGACTGTGTAGCAGCGTCAGCCGCGAATGGGAAGCCTTCAAATCACTCACAAACGCTGCCTCAGAAATACAAATAAAATGAATAGGTTGCACCCCAATGCGGGGCAATTTTGCAGACCTGCGCTACGCCGCGCTTCAAAAAACTTTCGCAAAACGCTCATGATTTCGTCGGGGATTGCTGCGGCGCCGAAATCGGCGCGGCCGGCTGAACCGGGCCGTCGAATCGCCGCCGCACAAGGCTCGTCCTACCAAGCGCGCGGATGAAGCCTGCGCTTCCAATGCTGGCCACGCGGCAAGGCGGCGGCGTCGTCGCGGCCAAGCCTTGCCAGCGAGACGCGCGGCGGACCGTCCGCATGATCCTTGACGTCCTGAGCAGGCGTCTTGGCGAAAGATCGTGTTGGCGCGGGCTGCGATTCGCGCGGCGCCGGCAAGGGAGCCGAGGCGGCCGGCCGTCTGCGCTTTGGCTGGCGCTTCACGCCGAGGGATAGTTCGCCCTGGACCTCAACGCCGGCCGCTTTGCGGGGCGCCTCAGCGTCAGCGAATGATTCGATTTTTGAGCGTCGCGCGGGACCCCGTTCTTGATTCGCGCGCTCATCTTGCGCAGCCTCGCGCCTTGGCCGCGGCGTCTCGGTCTTCGCCTGGGCGGCGCGCGTGGCGGCGGCGGAGGCGTTATTGGAGGGCGCCGTCATCGGGCTTTCCGCCGGGATGAGGCTTTGCAGAATGCGTGGGCGGGCTCGCGCCTCGACCGGCTCCTGGCTCGTCGCGGCAACCGGTTTCGGCCCGAACAATTGTTCAGCTTCCTTCGACCAGGAGTCGGCGGCGGGGCGCGGGGCCGGTTTGTCGGATTGCAAAAAGGCGGGAATGGCGAAATCGTCCCCGCTCATGGGGCTGGCGGCGGAACGATCTTTTTCGAGCGGCGCTTGCGTCGGTCCGCCGAAATCCAACCGCTCTTTTGGAACGGGTTCAAGGGGCAAAGCGGGAGCGCGGCGAGATTTCTTGATCTCGACCGCAAACGGTTTCGGCGAATGTTTCATGCGATTTCCATAGTAATGCGTCTAAATAAGCTCCGCGCGTGATCGCGAGGAGAGAGCAGTATTTATGCCGAGGGAAGCCATAGGCCGGTCGTCAGCTAGGGCGGGGCAAATTGGCTGCAATTTCGAAGGTAACGCGCTTCGTTTTCTTGCGGAGGCCAACGGTGATTCACCTTAAGAAGCACGCATATCATTGCGGGCGACGCCTTTCAATTCAGTATATGCCGCAGATCTTTTAAAAAGCACAAGAATCGCACGTTCGTGATGGGAATACGCTCATGCGACGATGCGCCATTTCAGGCCGCCTGTTATTTGAGGGGCGCTGCGCCCTGCTTGCCGGCACAAACTCGCCGGACGCTTTAACCCGCGCGCCAGGATATGCTCAGGCTTCTGACTCTGAAGCGATTTCTTAAAAACGGCCGCACGCCCTGACAACATTGCGGTGTGGGCGTCCACTGTCCCTAACCCAGTCTCAACAAAGCGGTAATTTCGTGGCGAACGCATCCGAAGGGGATTTGTTTCGCCCAGCACTGGGAATTTACGCTTCGGACGCGGGCCGCCAATTGTGGCGGCGGCCGGAATTTCGCCGAAGAATCTGGTTAAATTTATGCAAAGCATGTATTTACGATTAAATATAAGCACAATTATTTATGTAATAAAATATATAAAATTATTTTTATGTATAAAAAGCCGACGCATTGATCTTTTATTCAATATTTTGGCGGATACATAGTCCGGAGCGCGCGGCGGTGCTTGGGTATGGCTCCTTATGCCGATTCTCCACGCCGCGTAAAACTTTAAACCGGCCGGCGCGCATTGCGAGGACGACATGACCCTTGAAAATTGGACGATTGCGCGAAAACTCGGCGTGGGCTTCGGCTGTGTTCTCCTGGCCGTCGCCTTGATGAGCGGCGCGCTTTGGAACGCTCTGATCTCGCTCGATTCGGTGGCGAGCCTCAATCAGCGGACGCAGCAGCTCCTCGACGACGTCGATCTGGCCAACGCGGCGGCGCATGAGGAATCGCGCGCGTCTCTTCGATTCACGCTGCTGCGCGCCGATCGCTTCCTCGGCATGTATAATGATGCGGTCCAATCATTCTCCGATCATCTCACGGCGGCGCGGCGCAACGCCGAAGGCTCTCCGGAGATTCTTGCGCTGCTCGACAAGGCAGACGGGGCAGGCGCGCTCTACCGTCGCTCCGTCAGCGATGAAATCATGCGACTGACGCGGGAGAATTCCACTTCGCAGCTTGCGCTGGAACTCGCCAATTCCGATCGAGCCAGCGCGATTCTCGAGGCGTTGAAGGGAACGATCGAGGAGGCCCGAACGAAGGTTGCGGCCAAGGCGCAGGAAACGCAGGCGCGGTTCGACGGAATTCGCCAGTTTCTTGCCGTCACGATCGCCCTCGGCAGTCTTGGCGCTGTCCTGACCGCGCTGCTTGTCGGCTGGTGGATGAGCCGCATCATCGCCCGCCCGGTGACGGCGATCACCGCGGTGATGCAGAAGCTCGCCGCGGGCGACAATTCCATCGAAATCCCGGGCGTCGGGCGCAAGGACGAGATCGGCCATATGGCTGACGCCGTGCTGGTCTTCAAGAAGGCGGCGCTGAAGAAGATCCAGAGGGATGCGGACGAAGCGGAAGCGGTCAAGGTTTGGCAAAAGGAGGAAGAGGCGCGGTCAGCCAAGCTCGCCGAGGAGGCGCGGCAGGATCAGGTCGCGATCCGCAGCCTTGCCGAGGGTCTTGAGCGGCTCGCGAGCGGCAATCTGGCGTTCCGCATCGAAACCGAATTCGCGCCGAAGGCCGCCCAATTGCGCTCCGATTTCAACGCCGCCGTCGCCCGTTTGCAGGAGACCCTGGCGAGCGTCAGGTCCAACACGGATGGGATCGCCTCGGGCAGCGGCGAGATCGCCTCCGCCGCCGACGATCTGTCGCGCCGCACCGAGCAGCAGGCGGCCGGCCTTGAGGAGACGGCGGCGACGCTCGATCAGATCACCGCCACGGTGAAGAACACCGCCGAGGGCGCCTTGCGGGCGCAGACCGTCGTCTCGACGGCGAAAGCCGACGCCGACCGCAGCGGGGAGGTGGTGCGCGAGGCGATCGCAGCGATGGGGGAGATCGAGAAATCCTCGCGTCAGATCGGCCAGATTATCGGCGTCATTGACGAGATCGCCTTCCAGACCAATCTGCTGGCGCTCAATGCCGGGGTCGAGGCGGCCCGCGCCGGCGACGCCGGCCGCGGCTTCGCCGTCGTCGCCTCCGAAGTGCGCGCTTTGGCGCAGCGCTCCGCCGAGGCCGCGAAAGAGATCAAGAGCCTGATCTCGGCCTCGTCGACGCAGGTCGCGCAAGGGGTCGACCTCGTCGGCGAGACCGGCAAGGCGCTCGGCCGCATCGTGACGCAGGTCGCCGAGATCAACACGGTGGTGGCCTCGATCGCGGCGAGCGCGCAGGAACAGGCGACGGCGCTGCATCAGGTCAACACGGCGGTCAATCAGATGGACCAGATGACGCAGCAGAACGCAGCCATGGTCGAGCAAACCACGGCGGCGGCGCATGCGCTCGGCCAGGAGAGCCAGGAGCTGGCCCGTCTTGTCAGCGTGTTTGAGGTCGGCGCCGCCGCCAATATCGATCCGGTCCGCGCCAGGATGAAGCGCGTTGCCCCGCCGCCGCGCGCCGCGCGGCCGGCGCTGAAGACCCTTGGAGGGCACAAGGGCGGCGGCGCCGTCCGCAAGGCCGATGCGGCTCCCGCTGACGATAGCTGGGAGGAGTTCTGATGGGCGAAACGCAAGGCAACACGGCGCCCTCAAACAGGGCGCAGGAACCCCGGCGCGCGCGCATCGTCGAACTGCCTGCGGCGCTCGACCTCAAGGCCGCCGCGCCCCTCGTCGCCGAATTGCTCGCCTGCCGCGGCGACGAATTGCTGGTCGACGCCTCGCGCGTCGAACGACTCGGCGGACAGTGCCTGCAGGCGCTGATGTCGGCGGCGATGACATGGAAAGCGGACGAGCTTCCCCTCGCGATCGTCGACGCGTCGCAAGATTTCATCGACGGCCTGCGCCGCTTTGGCGTCGCGCTCGAAGACCTCACTGATCGGGATTTTACGAAATGACGAAGACGATTCTCACCGTCGACGATTCGCGAACGATGAGGGACATGCTGATGCTGGCGCTGTCGGACGCCGGCTTTCGCGTGGTGCAGGCCGAAGACGGCATGCACGGCCTCGAGGTTCTGGCGGGCGAACAGCCCGACGTCATTGTAACCGACATCAACATGCCGCGCCTCGACGGCTTCGGATTCATCGAAGGCGTCAGGAGCGACAGCCGCCATAGGGCGGTGCCGATCCTTGTGCTGACCACAGAAAGCGACGCCGAAAAGAAAGAGCGCGCCCGCCGCGCCGGCGCGACCGGCTGGATCGTCAAACCCTTCGACCCCGTCAAACTCGTCGCCGCCGTCCGGCGCGTCGCAAGCTGATCGCGGCGCAGGTTGTTTGGCCGCGGGCTGATCGAAGCAGCCCCGGCTCCGTTTCGAAAAGGGTGTCTTTCCATGGATGCGATGGCGGCGATCAAGCAAACATTCTTCCAGGAATGCGAAGAACAGCTTGCGGAGCTGGAAGCCGGACTGACGGCCATTCTCGATGGCGATGGCGATGGCGACCCCGAGACGGTCAACGCCGTATTTCGCGCCGTGCATTCGATCAAGGGCGGCGCCGGCGCCTTCAGCCTCGACGACCTTGTGCGCTTTGCGCATATCTTTGAAACCGCGCTCGACCATGTTCGCGCAGGAAGGCTCGCGCCGTCGCCGGATTTGCTCAAGATCATGCTGCGCGCCGCCGACGCTCTCGCCGATCTGGTGCGGGCGGCGCGCGATGAGACAAGC